>DASVYG010000484.1:0-3074 GCA_036392315.1 Gemmatimonadaceae bacterium | reverse complement strand
AACCGCGCGTTCGGCAACCTGTCTGCGGACTGGATTCCGTCGACGTGGCTCTCCTTCAAGTACACGCTCGGCGTCGACTCGGACGACGAGACTCGGCTCCAGGCGATTCCCAAGACCAGCTCCAGCTTCGCGACCGGACAGGTGATCTCGCTGCAGTTCAATCAGACGCAGATCGATCACAACCTCGTCGGAACCGCAACATGGGGACAGGGCACCAACTTCGGTCGGACGCTGGTGCTGGGACAGAACCTGAACGCGCGCCGCTTTCAGCAGGAGTTCGTGCAAGGCAACACGCTGCTCGCCGACAGGCCGTTCAAGCTGACAAACACGCTGCAACAGGTGAACGTGTCGGACGCCGAGACGCAGATACACACCGAAGGCTACTTCGGCCAATCCACGTTCGACATCTACAATCAGCTCTATCTCACACTCGGCCTGCGCAACGACGGATCGTCGACCTTCAGCGACGACAGCCGGCGAAACTGGTTTCCGAAGGCGAGCGCGGCGTGGACGTTCACCAACTATCTGTCGACGCTCGGGCTGAATCGCGCGCTGTCGTTCGGCAAGTTGCGCGCGGCGTACGGCGAGGTCGGCCAGGAGCCGGGCGCGTATCAACTCCTGTCGGTGCTGCAGGCGGGCGCCAACTTCACTGATGGCGGTTGGGGAACGCAGGTCCAGGCGACGCAGAACAACATTGCCGCCTTGTTTTCGTCGGCTGCGAAAGGTCAACCGAAGATCAAGCCGGAGCGCACGACCGAGTTCGAGACCGGTATGGACGTCGGCCTGTTCGGCGATCGGGCCGATGCCGGGCTGACATTCTATAACGCGCTGTCGCGCGACGTCATCTTCCAAACGCCGCTCGCTCCGTCGTCCGGCTTTACCCAGCAGGTGCAGAACGCCGGACGGATTCGCAACCGCGGGTGGGAAGCGACGTTCAATGTTCGCCCGATCACGCTGCCGAATTTCAGTTGGGATCTCGGACTCCAGTGGGCGACGAACGACAACAAGGTGCTCCAACTCGTCGGCGCGCAATTCGTCAACATGACCGGCTCGTTCGCTGGCGCAGTCGGCGCGGCGACGCTTGGCGGACGCGTTGGTGGACTGCGCGGCTTCGACTGGGTTCGCTGCGGTCGCGGCGATGTATCGATTGGTGAGTCCGGGCGGGGTGTCACCACAGATCAAGTCAGCGCGGCATGCACCGGCGCCACAAATGGTGCGCTGTTCATCGCGGCCGACGGATTCCCGGTCGTCGACGGTACCGAACGCCAGATTTCCGATCCCCAGCCCAAGTGGACGGGAAGCATCAACAACGGGCTGACGTTCAAGAAGCTGCACGTCACCAGTCTCGTCGACATCAAGCACGGCGGGCAGGTGTGGAACGGCACCAAAGGCGCGCTCTACTTCTTCGGCACGCACGAGGACACCGAAGACGGACGGGTCGGTCAGAAGATATTCGGGCAGACGTGGAATCCGGGAGAAACGGTCGTCGGCCCAGGCGCGAACAAGCCGGTCTATCTCGTGTGCCCGCCGAACACGAGCAACTGCAACGGCAACGGCATCACCAACTGGTTCCAGGGGAACGGCGGCGGGTTCGGCTCGCAGTCGGCACAGTTCATCGAGGACGGCGGCTACGTCAAGCTTCGCGAGATCGCGCTCGCGTACCTGTTCGATCAACGATGGGTCGGCGCGCGACTGGGTCTGTCGAGCGTTGAAGTGAAGATCGCCGGACGCAATCTCCACACGTGGACGAAGTACACCGGATGGGACCCGGAAACGAATCTCGGCGGCGCCGAAGTCGGAATCAGCGGCGTGGATTTCTTCAACAATCCGCAGACGCGTTCGTTCGTGCTCACGATGACGCTCAACCGCTAAGGCCAGGAGCCGACGCCAATGAAATCCAGGATCACGATCGTGGCGCTGCTGCTCGCCGTCGCGAGCTCGAGCTGCAGCGACTTCCTGACCGGGCCCGGTCTCACGGTCAACCCGAATCTGCCGGTGAGCGCGAGCAAAGAACAGTTCTTCGCTTCGGTTGCCGCCTCGCAAGAATCACAAGAAGAGGGATTGCTTGCTCGGCTAGCCGCAATGTTCACACAGCAGATGGCGGGCACCGGACGACAGCACGCCACGTTTCAGCTGTACAGCATCACCGAGAATGACATCGCAACATACATGAACCGGACGTACACCGGCGGCGGTCTCGTCGACATTCGTCAAGCGGAACAGCAGGCGAAGGCGCAGGGTGATTCGACGTTCGCCGGGATATCGATGGTGTACGAGGCACTGATGATCGGTCGCGCAGCTTCGATTTGGGGCGACATTCCCTATTCCGAGGCCGTGTCCAACGTCGCCACGCCAAAGCTCGACTCGCAGGAGCAGGTCTACGCCGCCATTCAGGCCAAGTTGGACACGGCAATCGCGTGGATTCCAAAGACCGGTGGCACGAACGTGGGACCTGGCGCGGTCGATCTCGTGTACGGCGGCGATCGAGCGAAGTGGCTTGCGGCGGCGAACACGCTCAAGGCGCGCTACTACATGCACTGGGTAGAGGCGCAGCTCGTTGGCGGCACCTCCGCCGCGCTGGCGACGACGGCGTGCGGCGGCAACTGCCTGCAGAAGGCGGTTGCCTCTGCCGGCGCCGGAATTCAGACAAGCGCGAACGACTTCCGAACGTTTCACTCCGGGACGAGCACGGAATGGAATTTCTGGTATCAGTTCCTGGTCGTCGCGCGTACGGGCGACGTGGCGGCATCACGCACTTTGATCGACACGCTCAGGGCGCGTCGGACCACGTTGGGCGATCAACGCGTTCGGGCCTACTTCGACTCCGTCGCGTTCCAAGGTGCGGTCGACTTCCGCGGCGCCGACCGCACCGGAGCGACATCGCCGAGTGGCAGTCCGTTGTCGGTGTTGAGCAGCACACGGCTCGCGAATTCGTTTCGTCAGCCGATCATCACGGCAGCAGAAAATGCGCTGTGGCTAGCCGAAGCCCAGGCCAGGCAAGGCGCGGATGCGGCGGCGCTCACAGCGTTGAATCAAGCGAAGGCGGCCTCGGCAGCCTCCACTGGTGTTGCGGT
>DASVYG010000483.1:0-2629 GCA_036392315.1 Gemmatimonadaceae bacterium | reverse complement strand
CTGGCTGCTGACTTGACACTGGTCCGAAGTTGTTACTAGCTTTAGAGTTATGGTATCAGAAGAGCTCAGCAGGCGCGAGCGCCGCGTGCTCGAAGCGGTGATCCGAAGCTACGTAGAAACTGCAGAGCCCGCCGGCTCTCGGACGCTGTCCCGCCGGTTCGGGCTCGGCGTCTCGCCCGCGACCATCCGCAACACCATGAGCGATCTGGAAGAGAAGGGATTTCTCTTTCACCCGCACACGTCGGCCGGCCGAATTCCCACGAACAAGGCGTATCGACTCTATGTCGATTCGTTGTTGAGCATTCCCGCGCTCAAGGCGGTCGATACGGATCGCCTTGCGGAGGAAATCACCGGCGGGAACGGCTCGTCGCCGATCGAAACGATCCTTCGTCGCGCCGCACAAACGCTCGGCGTGCTCACGCAGGAGCTTGGCGTGGCGCTCGGGCCCCAGCTCGACCGATCGGTGCTCCGGCGTCTCGAGCTCGCGCGCGTGAGCAGTGAGCGTTTGCTCATGATTCTCACGCTCGACGCCGGTGTCATGCGCACGGTGTTCGTCGAAGTGCCGGGCGAGATCGCCGACAATGCGCTGACCGAAGTGACGTCCGTGTTGAACGAGCGACTCGGTGGTTTGACACTCGGTCAGCTGCGCAACTCGCTACCGGCGCGGCTTCGCGACATGCGCGCCGACCCGAGCGCTGCCGAGCTGCTCAATATTTTCGTGCAAGAAGGCGAACAGTTGTTCGAGGCCGCCCTTCCAACGATGGAGGGCCATCAGGTCGTTCTCGGTGCCGCTTCGGTGCTCGCCGAGCAGCCGGAGTTCTCCGCAGCGGATCGATTGCGGCGGCTGCTGGCGTTGACAGAGACGCCACAAGCACTCGGCGACGCGATTCGCAAGCGTACCCAGGCGCCCGGGATCTCGATCACGATCGGCGCCGAGCATGATGATCCGCGTCTCGAGGATTTCACCGTCGTCACGGCCGAGTATCATGTAGGTTCACTCGCCGGTGTGATCGGCGTGATTGGACCCACACGCATGCCGTACGACAAAGTCATCTCGCTCGTCAGCCACACGTCGCGGCTGTTGAGCGATTTGCTCGACTGAGGCTCATGGCGGATTTCTATGCAGTCCTCGGCGTCGAACGCACGGCGCCCGACGACGAGATCAAGAAGGCATATCGCAAGTTGGCGATGACGTATCATCCGGACCGCAACAACGGGTCGAAAGACGCCGAGGAGCGGTTCAAGGAGATCACCGAGGCGTACGACGTGCTGCGCGACCCGCAGAAGCGCGCCGCGTACGACCGCTATGGTGAGGCCGGTCTGCGCGGCGGTGGCGCTGGATTCCACCACGTGGACCTGTCCGAGGCGCTCGGCATCTTCATGCGGGACTTCGGCGGCTTCGGCGGTCTGGACGAGATCTTTGGCGGCGGACGGTCAGGCGGCGGCGGGTCGCGCGCCGGCCAGGACGTCAAGATCACGGTGCAGCTGACGCTCGAGGAAGTCGCGACCGGCGTCGATAAGAAATTTTCAATGAAACTCCTCGAACCGTGCGATCGGTGCAGCGGCAGCGGCGCCGAGCCCGGGTCCAGGTCGCAGACGTGTCCCACGTGCAACGGCGCCGGCGAAGTCCGCCGCGCGCAACGCTCGTTCTTCGGTCAGTTCGTGACCGTCACGCCGTGCCCGACGTGCCATGGCGAGGGCGGCATCGTTCAGTCGCCGTGCAAGAAATGCCGTGGCGAGGGACGACTGCGTGGGGAGCGAGACGTTACGGTGCAGATTCCCGCCGGCGTCGCGACTGGACAGTACATGACGCTGCGCGGCGTGGGAAACGCCGGCACGCGCGGCGGTCCGCAAGGTGACATCCACGTGCTGTTCGAGGTTGCGGATGATCCACGCTTCGAGCGCAACGGCGAGGATCTTTACACCGAGGTCCTCGTGACCTACCCGCAGCTGGTCCTCGGCGGCGAGGTGAGCGTGCCCACGGTGTCGAGCCATGTCTCACTGGCGGTTCCCGCCGCGACGCAGAGCGGGCACGTGTTCCATCTGCGCGGCCGCGGCCTGCCCCGTGTGAACGGCGGCGGCACCGGGGATCTTCACGTCCGCGTTCAACTGTGGACGCCCGAGCGCGTGACCGACGAGGAGCGACAACTCGTAGCTCGCCTCGGCGAGCTGCAGCCTGGCGTTCCCGCGGACGGACGCGGCAAGGGGTTCTGGGCCAAAATGAAAGAAGCGCTCGGCGCGTGAGCGTCGAGCGCGGGGCGTGGGTCACGGTTCGCGTCGCCCCGGGCTCGAATCGAGACGCTGTGATCGCCGCGATGTTCGACGCCGGAATCCAAGGCCTGGAGGAATCGGGCGAGTCGCTCGTTACACATGTGGCGGGACAGAATCTGGCCGACGACGTAGTCTGCGCCGTCATGGCCGCGAGCCCGGACGCACGCGTCGAGACCTCGCCGCTTCCCGACATTGACTGGAGTGAGCGCTGGAAGCTTGGCATTCATGTCCAGTCACTCGGTTCACTATTCATCGCACCGCCTTGGCTGTCGGCCGATCTCGATCCCGAGCACACGATTGTCATCGAGCCGGGAATGGCGTTCGGCACCGGCGAGCACGCGACGACGCGTGGCGTCGT
>DASVYG010000482.1:0-13533 GCA_036392315.1 Gemmatimonadaceae bacterium | reverse complement strand
TTTCGTCCAGAAAGCTGCCGGTGCCCGCGGCGCATTTGCGATTCATCCGGTGCGACAGACGCTGGCCGGCGGCGTCGAGCCGAATGACCTTCGCGTCCTGCCCGCCGACGTCGACGACGACCAGCGGTCCTGGGACATAGTGCGCGGCGCCGCGACCGTGGCAGTCCAGCTCCGTGCGCGACCCGTGCGCGAAGGACACCGCTTGCCGGCCAAATCCTGTCGCCCACACTGCGGTTACCGCACTCGCATGGCACGTCGCGCGCTCGAGCGCCGTGGCGTACGCCTGCTCCGCCGCCGCGGCGAGATCGGCGCCCGAACGCACAACTGCAGACCCGAGAACACGTGCGTCGGCGTCGATCACCATCGCCTTGGTGTTCCACGAGCCGCTGTCGATGCCGGCATAGACGTTCATCTGCGCGCTCCGGCGAGCCGGGCATCGGCAAGCTGCTCGATGAATCCCTCGACGTTGGTCCGCGACTGCTCGTCCGAGAAGCAGCGCAGGTCGTTGACGTCGCCGTCGAGGCACAGTGCGGGAATGCCGAGTCGCTCCGAAAGGCGCCGCGGCATGCCATACCTCGTATTCGAGTTGTTGGGACAGGTGCGACAGTCGTGGAAGACGATACCGTCGGCTTGGTACAGCTCGAGCATCCGTTCGATGTAGGCCTCCTTCGCCTCTTCCGAGCGAACGATGAACAGCTCGAGCGACGCGCGCGCCATGGAGCGCATCGGATCCGCGGGATCGAGCGCGGAGAAGATCCAACTGTTGCAGTACGTCGACGCGACGACCGCGGCCCGAAACTCGGCGAACAGCTCGGAGAGCGCGCGCAGCCGTCCCCAGATGGGCATGCCTTCCCAGTAGAGCCGGAATTGCTCGCCCGGTACCGCGGCACGCCCGTCGCGCACACGCTCCTCCAGCTCGGCAAGCAGAACGCGGTAATACTCGCAAGCCTGCTCCGCGCCGCGCAACACGACGGCGGGCCCCATGTGAACCGTGCCGTCGAAGAAGGTGAGCGGCGCCGGTCGGTTGGCGGCCGTGCGCAGACACGCCTCCCACAGATCGGAACATTCGCGTGAGACACCGACCGCGTCGACGAGGCGCGATGCGTCGAGCCGCTGGCCGGCCACCGCCTCGAGCGTCGGTACGAGCCGCTCGATCTGCTTCGTCACCGCGTCGACGTCGTCCTCCGTCACGACTTCCAGACTGCGCGGCGATCGCACGCCCACGACCGGCACGTTCCACTCGCGGCCGTACCACTCGAACCAGTCGCGCACGTCGCGGCACTGGTTGGTGTTGAAGACGAGCACCGACGCCCGCGGCGTGGAGGCGAGCCCGAACGACGACAGCGGCGTCGCGCCGGCGAGGTGCGCCCCGATGTCGCTCGTGAGATACGAGCAGATATCCTGCGAGTAGCCCTGCGCGTGAGCCAGCGGCATGTAGCGGTTGGCACTGCGCGCGGCGCCGAGCATGGCGGCGTGGTTCTCCGGGAAGAAGACCCGGAACCCGAGCGCGCGAAGCAGTTCGGCCGGCGCGACACTCGAGCACCACGCGACCGGCGCCGTGTGCTGCTCGGCCGCCTCACCGAGATCGCGGTAATATGCGCCCATCGTTTGCTTGAGCGCCGCCGCGCTTCGCAGCCCTTCCCCGCGCCCCGGCATTAGCTCACCTCCTGCGCGCGCAGGACCTTGAGCGCCGCGCCGAGCGCGCCGGTGTACAGTGCGTCGGGCACGACCTGCACGGCGACCCCCGCGAGCGACTCGAGCGACCGCAGCACGCCGGGGAAATACTCGGCCACGCCTCCGCACACGACAACGGGAGCGGCGAAGCCGCCGACTTCAGCGATGCGCTCAGCGATCGAGTGAATGCACCCCGCCGCCACTGCTTCACGCGACGCGCCCTCACGCAGGCGCTCGAGCACTTCCGATGTAGAGAACACCGAGCAGTAGCTGCTCACCGACGCCGTGCTCGTCGCCGCGGAGGCGAGCTCCTGCAGGCGGCCCGCCGTCACGTCGAGGTGTCGCGCAGTGAACATGAGAAAGCTGCCGACGCCGACGGCGCAGCGGCGCACGCCGTGGGCGTCGAGCTGGCGCCCCTCGTGGTCGACGTGGATCACGTGCGGATCGCGTCCGCCGATGTCGACCAGCGTCATCGTCGTTCGCAAATGGTGAAACGCTCCCAGCGCGTGACAGGCTCCTTCCGTGCTGCGGAGCGTCGGGTTCGGCACGCAATTCATGGCGAATCCCGTTGCGCCGATGCCAAGCAGCGCCGCCTCGCCCAGCTGCGCGTCGTCGAGCGCCGCCATCAGGGCCTCGTATGCGCATGCCTGGAAGTAGCCGCGCGTCGGCGTCACGGCGCGGCCGAGCACGCGGCCGTCTCCGTCCACCACTACCGCCTTCACGCATTCCGTGCCGGCGTCGACGCCGGCCGCGACTGAAGCGCCGTTCTGCTGCATGGTTCCTCCGCCGGCGCTAGTGCGCCGCAACTCTTTCCATCCGTTGTTCGACGAAGTTGGAGAGCTGCCATTCGACGCGTTCCGCCGAGAACAGCCGCGAATCGTAGGCGTCCGCTTCGACCACGAACCCCGGCACGCCGGTGAGATGCTCGACCCGACGAGCCAAGCCGTACCGGACGTGGCTTGCCTCGGGTGTCGTTCGACAATCGTGGTATATGGCGGCGTCCACGGCGTAGTCATCGAACTTTGCCGCGAGGTACGCCGTCTTGTATTCCTCGGATCTGTTGCCGAACACGCCCATGTACGTTCGCGCCATGCTCTCGACCGGGTTGTCACGGTCCAAACCCGGCAGCGCGAACACGCCGCAGAACGTCGATGCGACGACCGCCGCGCCGTGCTCGGCGAATAGCCGCGACAGCGGGCGCAGCGCGCTCCAGATCGGCGGTCCGTCCCAGTAGAAGCGATGCGTCTCGTCGGGCACGGCGCCAATCCCCTGCGCCACGCGCTCCTCCAGCTCCGCCTTGAGCATCTTATAATAGGCGACCGCCTCGGGCGTGCCGCGCAGCAGGACCATCGGTGCCAGGTGGACGAGCGCGTCGAAAAAGGTGAGCGGCGCAGGCGTCGCGCGCGCCAGTCCGAGGATGTCGTCCCAGAGCGCGCCGGCCTGCGCCGTTAGGCCAACGACATCGGCGAGCCGATCCATCTCGAGGTGGTCGCCGGTCACCGTCTCGAGCCGTTCGACGAGCCGCAGGAGTTGATCGACGGCGGCGTTGACGTCCATCTGCTCGAGATCGTGCAATGCCGGTGACGGATGCAGGCCGACGACCGGAACGCCGTAATGGGTTCCGTAGAACTCGAACCAGCGCAGGAGCTCGTGTCCCGTGTTCGTGCTGTACACCACCACGTCCGGACGCGGCGGTCCGGCAACGCCGTGCGCGCTTACGAGCGGACTGCTGCCCTCGAGAAGTGCGCCGATGTCGGCCCGCATCGCCGAGTTGGCGAACTGCGAGAATCCCTCTGCCGTTGCGCGCGCGATATAGCGACCCGACTGACGCGTCGCGGCGATGAGCGCGGCGTGGTTCTCCGGGAAGTATGGAAGCAGGCCGAGCGCTCGCACGACCTCTACCGGCGCCAGACCGGAGCAGGCCGCGACGCGCGCTCCACGGCGCTCGCGCGACGCACGCTCCAACTCGAGATAGTAGTTGTGCACGAGTTCTTTGAGCCGACGCGTGCTCTCGAGCGGCGGCGCGCCGCTCGGCATGCCGGCGTCCGGACCAAAGCGAATCGCTTTGCCGACTACCTGAGGCGTCCCGCGCTCCAACGTCGCACGACCGTCCTCCAATCCGAGCTTGACCGCAATCTCCTGCTTGATGAGAAACTTCTGACGTTCACGCGAGTGGATGAAGTGGACGATCGCCGCGTTGTGCGGCGCGACAAGGCCGAGCCGCGCTGCCTCGGCGACCACCGCGCCGTTGAGCGCGTCCACTTCGGTGCGCTTGGCGCGCGAAAGGTCTTGCCACATCGACGGACGATTCTTCGCCAGCGCTTTGAGCGACCCGATGATCGGTCGGAACGGATCCTCCTCGTCGACGATCGGGATGCCCTTGGCGCGCATCACAGTGATGATCTCGGCGGCGAGCTCGCGCATGAACGCCATGAGATCCGGGTCGACGAGCATCTCACGGCATGTGAGTCCGGTGAGCGCCGATGTCGGATTCACCACAGCGTTGTGCAACAGCTTCTGCCAGATGGCGTGCTGCACGTTGGACACGACGTCGGTGGCCATGCCCGCACGACGGAAGATCTCGGCGACGCGTTCGATGGCGGGGTTGCTTCCGCCGGCGAGCGGTGCGATTTGAATCGGCTTGATCCCCACACGATAGTGGAGTCGCCGAGGGCCGGCGTGCTGAATGCTGTGGTATGTGATGCCGCAGAGCACGCGCTCCGCGGGCACGAGCGTCGCGACTGTCTCCGCGTTACCGACGCCGTTCTGAAGCGAGAGGAAGAGCGTCGTCTCGGTGCACACGGGAAGCACTGATCGCACCGCGTCGGCCGTTTCGTAGGCCTTCACCGCGATGAACACGAGATCGAATGGCGCCAGCCCGTCGAGCGCGCTGACGACGTGAACAGGCACACACGCTTCCTCCTCGCCGACTCGCGAGATGAGTAGGCCGGCTTCGTCGAGCAGTCGTGCGCGCGCGGTGTTGACCTCGAGCAAGGTCACGTCCTCTCCCGCCCGCGTCAGATTTGCTCCGACGAGGCCACCCAGCGCTCCGGCACCCAATACAAGAATTCTCATCTCGCCGCCTCCTGCCGCGCGTCCGCGCGGCTCAGCGGTGCTGCCAGTGAGGTGTTCTCTTCTCGAAGAACGCCGCGATACCTTCCCGTACGTCGGACGTTGCCATCAGCTCGTCGAGAAACACGCGCTCCGCCGTCCTCCGCCCCTCCTCGAACGAGCGCCCGTGAAGTTGCCGCGTGAGCCGGACATTCATACGCATCACCGCCCCGCTCGCTCGGCGCAGGTCGTCGAGCACGGCCTCGAGCGCAGCACTGAGCTCGTCCGCCGGCACGACGCGCGACACGAGTCCCATTGCCGACATCTCCGCCGCCGTGTAATTGCGGCCAGTGCACGTGACCTCGAGCGCGCGGCCGACGCCGATGCGCGCCGAGAGCCAGGACACGCCGACCGGCGCGAAGAATCCGAGGCGGATCTCCGGCTGGCCGAACTTCGACCGATCGCTCGCGATGAGGATGTCCGCCATCAGCGCGAGCTCGAACCCGGCGCCGAGCGCTGCGCCGTCGATGGCCGCAACCAGTGGGAGCTCGCTCGCGCCGAGCGCCCCGAACAAGCGGCTGAACGCGGAGATCATCGCGGGCGCTTCGCTGGGGCGATGCTCGCCCACGTCAGCGCCGGCGGAAAACGCGCGTCCGTTCGCCGTGAGCGCGATCGCGCACACCGACGCGATCTGCTGCGCATGCTCCACCGCCTCCGCCAGCGCCAGCATCAACTCAGCGCTGAGGATATTGAGTGGTGGAGCGTTCAGCGCAATGTACGCGACGCCGTCGCGAACATCGAGCTGAACGCCTTCTTTGGTTTGCGCCGTACCGCCCATCCGTGCTCCCGGCTAGAGGTACTGCCCGCCGTCCACCTTGATCACCGTGCCCGTGACGTGCCGCGCGCGCGCCGAGCAGAGGAACGCGACGACGTTCGCTACATCCTCCGTTTCGGCGATGCACCCCAGCACCGACTCCTTCGCCGCGTTGTCGACGACGCTCGCCGGCAGCGTGGCCGTCATCTCGGTCCGAACCATTCCCGGCGCCACGCAGTTGACCGTCACACCCGCCGGCCCGAGCTCGCGCGCCAACGTTTTTGTGAGCGCCATGACGCCGGCTTTCGACGCCGCGTAGTTGGCCTGGCCGAACTTGCCACGCATCCCGTTGATCGACGCGATCGTCACGATGCGGCCGCTCCGTTGCGCGCGGAGCGTTGGCGCCGCGGCGCGGCAATACGCGAAGCACCCTTTGAGATTCACGGCGAGCACGTCATCCCACGCCTGTTCGGACATCTTCCACGTCACCGCATCGCGCGTGATGCCGGCATTGCAGACGAGAATGTCGAGTCGCCCGAGCTCCGCGATCACCGTTGCGACAGTTGCCTCAGCGCCGTCGAAATCGCGGACGTCGGCACGCAGCGCAATCGCGCGGCGGCTCAGCGCCCGCAGCTCGGCCGCGAGCTCGTCGGCAGCGTCCGACGCGCACAGGTCGACGAGCGCAACGTCACAGCCTTCGTGCGCCAGCTCGCGCGCGATCGCCGCGCCGATGCCGCGTCCGGCGCCGGTGACGAGAGCGACTCGACCCGCCAGCTCGAGGTCCACGTCAATCTCCTCGCCGCCCGCAGTCACTCGAGCTCATGCCCACAGCTCCCGCAGAACTTGAACTCCGACGGAATCCCCTTCGCGCCGCACTTGCAGCAGGTCTTGGCGTACGGTCCCCAGAGGAATTCGCTGCTGCCGCCGCTCGCCGCGCGGTCGCGGATCTCGCGGAAATCGATCTTCCGCTTCTCGACGAACGCTTGCATGCCCTCGTACGGCTCGAGCGTGGTGAAGTGCGTCGACAGCCAGTCGCGCGCGTGGCCCACCGTCGCGAACCAGGCCGCCTCCTTCCAATAGTTGACCTGCTGCTTCGTGTATCGCGTGCACTCGGGGAACTTGTCCAGACACTGCTCGGCGAGCTTTTGGACCTCGTCGTCGAGCGACGCGCGCGGCACGACGCGATTCACCAATCCCCATTCGAGCGCCTGACGTGCGGGAATCTTCGGATTGAGGAAGAGCATCTCGCGCGCGCGCCGATCGCCGACATGGATCGACAACCATTGCGTTGCCCCACCCGCGGCCACGCTGCCGACACTCGTGCCCACCTGCCCGAGATAGGTGTCGTCTGCCATCACGGCGAGATCGCAGGCGAGCTGCGACTCGTTGCCACCGCCGACGGCGATGCCGTTGATGCGCGCGATCACCACCTTGCCGCTGCGGAAGATCGATTCGATGTAGCGACTGAACAGCCCCATGTACTTGAAGTAGTCGCGCGGACGCTTCGTGTAGACTGTGGCGTACTCCTTGACGTCTCCGCCCGTGCAGAATGCCTTGTCTCCGGCGCCGGTGTAGACGATCACGCCCACGCCGTCGTCGGTCGACGCATCGTCGAACGCGCGGATCAGCTCGCGCAGCGTGTCGGTCGTGTAGGCGTTGTACGCCTGCGGCCGATTGATGGTGATGCGCGCGATCATATCAGACTTCTCATAGAGGACGTCGCGAAAGCCGAAGTCCCGCGTCAGCTTCGAGTCGAAGTATTCGACGGCGTGTGTCATGCTTCTCAATCTCCCGGCTCAGCTAACGTTGACGTTGAGCACGACGGCGGCGGCGCTGTCACCGGCCGCGCACCCCGTGAACAGCCCGTACCCGCCCCCTTGCAGCACGAGATCCTCGATCAACTCCATGATGGCCCGCAGTCCGCTGGGACCCTGGGGATGTCCCCACACGAGCGAGCAGCCGTGGCGATTCATCCGCTCGGGGTCGAGGCGCAATTCGCGCGACAAGTACACATCGTTCACCGCGAACGGCACGTGCGATGTCACGCTCGCGAGCTCGTCGGCGCCGATGCCCGCGCGCGCGAGGGCGATTCGAGCGGCCGGCACGACCGCCATCGGCATGAACCCTTTTTTCACCCGCGCCTGACCGTACGAGAGGAGCCGCACCTCCACGGCCGCATCGCGCGAGTGTGCGACGGCGCGATCCCGGCTCGACGCGAGCAGCATCGCCGCGCTGCCGTCGGCGGGGTGGGTCTGCGTGCCGTACGTCACTGTGCCGCCCGCAAGCACCGGTTCCAGACGACGCAGCGCCTCGGCGCTCGTCGCGTGCACGCCCTCATCGCCCGTGATCGTCGCCTGCACTTTACGTCCGCGCCCGCGCACTTCGACCGGCCGTAGCATGTATCGGGCGAGAAACGCGCCGTCGTCGGCGAGTCCACGCTCGTACTGTGCGTAGCGGAGCAACGCGATCTCCTCTTGCGCCGCGCGATCGATGCCTGCTTCACGCGCGACGTTCTCCGCCGTCTCCAGCATCGAGGTTTTGGCGTACGGATCGTGCCCGAAGCTGTCGAGCACGAGGTTCTCCGACTCGCCCGTGCCGCCGGGCCCCGCCGGGTTCGGGTAGAACACGTGCGGTCCGTTGCTCGTGCGGTCAGCGGTGGCGGCGAGATAGACGCTCGCGCCCCCGCTGCTGAGTTCCTGCGCTCCCTCGACGAGACAGCGCACCGAGGTCGCGCACGCCTGATTGATCGTGGGTCCGCTCACGTGACAGAGGCCGGCCAAGCCGGCGAACCACGGCGCGCCGTAGAACGAGCCTTTGCTCTGCACCGTAGTGCCGAGGCACATCCCGTCGATGTCCGTCGGCGCAATCCCGCGCTCGGCCAGCGCGCGTGTGGTGAGCTCCGCCGCGAACGGGATGGGCGGCAGCGTTGCGAAGCTGCCCTGCCAGGCGCAGAAGGGCGATGACCAGTACGCCCCGTACGGAATCCAAACGTCAGTGAACTGCGGCACCTCGTCCTCCCGCGCAACGCGGCAAGCCGCGTGATGAGTGTTGTGTGATCAGTGATTTCCGTTCTTGCCGCGGCGTGGCGCCGGCGTCTTGCGTGCGCGCACGCCGTTCAACACCAGGTCGATCATCTCGTCGCCGATTTGGTCCACGCTTCCGTGCCGCGCCGGGTCGTACCACATGAAGATCCAGTTGAGCATGCCGAAGACGAACAGCGCCGCGTGCCGGCTGGCGCGCGGCTCCTTGCCGTTCGTCGTCGGAATTCCCATGAGCTCCGCCAACACCATCGACATCAGCCGGTAATAGCGGCGCCGGATTGCCTCCGTCTTCTCGTAGCGGTCGCCCTTGAGCGACTCCAATTCGTAGGTGCAGACCTTGAGCTCGTTCGGGTGGGCGGCGAAGAACGCCAGATGGCCGAGCACGAGCCTCCGCAACTTCTCCTCCGCGGTCCCCGGCGCCGCGAGCGTCTCCTCCTGTCTCGCGAGCAACGACGCGAAGGTTCGATACTGGATCTGAAACAGCAGCTCTTCCTTACTGTCGAAGTAGTGGTACAGGCCGGCGAGGCTCACATCCAACGCGCTGCTGACGTCGCGCAGGGATGTCGCCTCGAACCCCTTGTCCGCGATGAGCGCCGAGGACGCGGCAAGCAGATTGTCGAGCTTCTGCTGCGTCGCCGCCCGCGGGCCACGGCGCGTGCTGACGCGATTCGGCCTTGCCTCGTGGCTCTTGGTCGGGCTGGTCGGTGTCATCACGCGAGCACTCCTTCGTCGTGAGTGGGACGGTACTCGGGCATTGTCTCGCCAGACCGCGCCGCGGTGCGGCGCGCCCCGAGACCGCGAAGGATCTTCTCGGGCGTGATCGGAAGATCGGTCACGCGCACGCCGCAAGCGTCGTAGATCGCGTTCGCGATCGCACCCAGCACCGGCAGCAGCGAGCCTTCCCCGATCTCCTTTGCGCCGAACGGGCCGTTCGGCTCGTAGCTCTCGACCGCGACCGTCGTGATCTCCGGCGCATCGCAAATCGTCGGGATTAGATAATCGTGAAGATTCGGATTCACGATCCGGCCGTCCGTTCCCGTCACCGTGTCTTCCATCAACGTCTCGCCGAGCCCCATGATCAGCGCTCCCTCCACCTGCCCATGGAAGGTGAGCGGATTGATCACCGTGCCCGCGTCGCTGTAATCCGTGAGGCGATCGACGCTCACGAAGCCGGTCTCGAGATCGACCGTCACCTCGGCGACGACCGTCGAGAAGCTGTAGGCCGGCGACGTGCCCACCGTGCTCCCCTTGAACTCCCCGCCAAGATGCTTCGGGGGTCGATACGAACCCGTGTCGACGACGGGACCGTGCGTGGAGAACGCCTTGCGCGCCGCCTCGGCCCAGTCCATGCCCAGCTCGGGATTGCACGACGAATAAATGCGGCCGTCTCGCGCGGTGAGAGCCGTCGCGTCCGTGCCGAGCTCTATTGCGGCGACATCGAACAGCTGCGCCTTCACGCGCTGCGCCGCTTGCCGCACGGCATTCCCACCCATCAACGTCACGCGACTCGAGTACGAGCCGAGGTCCAACGGGCTCGCTACGTTGTCGCACTCGGCAAGCCACACGTGATCGTACGGCACGCCCAACTCCTCGGCGGCGATCTGCACGAGCACCGTGTCGGACCCTTGGCCGATCTCGGCCGCCGCGATGTGCAGCGACACAGCGGTTCCGTCCTCGTGCACGCGGATGAGCGCGTTGGAGTGCGGGAAGTCGGACCGATAGATCGGATAGCCCGCGCCCGAGACGAAACCGCCGCAGCCAACACCGATGCCCTTGCCTTTCGGCAGTCGCCCGCGCTTGTCGCTCCAGCGCGACGTTTCGCGCGCCCGCTCGAGCGTCTGTGTGAACTCACACGACGACACGTCGAGCGCGTTGCAGGTGCGCGTGTTCGGCTGCATCGCGTTGCGGAGACGCATCTCGATCGGGTCGATGCCGAGATCTTCCGCGATCATGTCGAGCAACGACTCGAAAGCGAACCGCGGCTGTGGTACGCCGTGGCCGCGGAACGCGCCCGACGCCGGCAGGTTCGTGTAGACGCGAACGCCTTCGTAGCGGTAATTAGGGATCTTGTACAGCGTCGGCAGCATCGAACCGGCGTAGTACGCCGTGATGACGCCGAACGATGTGTATGCGCCCCCGTCGAGCACGACCCTGTGATCGGCCGCCACGATCGTCCCGTCGCGCTTCACGCCGATCTTGAGATCGATGTATTGCTTGTGCCGTCCCCTAAAATGACGGAACATCTCCTCGCGCGAGTACTCCATGAGCACCGGACGCCCCGTCATTCGCGCGAGAATCGCCGCGCAGAAGTCGAGCGGTGTCGCTTCCGCCTTGGCGCCGAAACCACCGCCCACCGTGGGCCGGACGACCCGGATGTTGCCCATCGGAATGTCGAGCGTGCGTGACAGCGACCGATGGACGTAGTGCGGCGTTTGCGTCGACGTCCAGATGGTGAGCCGGTCGCCGTGCGGCTGCCACTGCGCAAGCGTGGCGTGCGGCTCCAGCGGTGCCTGGTAGGTGCGGTTTCCGACGAATCGCTGTGCGCGTACATGATCGGCCGACGCGAACGCGTCGTCGACGTTGCCAAAGTGCCAGTCGACGCGCGTGTTCACGTTGCCCGCGTAGCGAGGGTGCTCGGGATGGATCACCGGCGCGCCCGGGGCCATCGCGGCGTCCGGATCGAACACGGCCGGCAGCTCTTCGATCTCGAGCTCGATCAGCCGCAGCGCGCGCTCGGCAGTTTCCTCGTCCACAGCGGCTACGGCAGCGATTTCGTCGCCCACGTAACGCACGCGATCCGTCGCGAAGATTTGTTCGTCCTCGCGCGCGGGACTCACGCCGTACCGGACGCCGGGCACATCCGCCGCCGTGATCACCGCGACAACGCCGGGCAGGGCGCGCGCTTTCGACACGTCGACGCGCTTCACGATGCCGTGCGCGA
The DNA here is from genome assembly GCA_036392315.1 of Gemmatimonadaceae bacterium. Classification (GTDB taxonomy): domain Bacteria; phylum Gemmatimonadota; class Gemmatimonadetes; order Gemmatimonadales; family Gemmatimonadaceae; genus JAQBQB01. The sequence goes on along the minus strand of DASVYG010000482.1, from coordinate 2,012 downwards.
CGGGGCTGCCCAGGATCTTGCCAATGAGCGTCCCCGGCGGACACAGGTCGGCCGTGTACTTCGCGCGTCCCGTGACCTTGTCCGGACCGTCGTACCGCGTCACTGCACGTCCGACGATCGCATGATCGCGCTGTTGATCCTGCTCACTCTCGCGCGCCGGTGCGGTGTCGAGCGCAACACCCTGGAAGTCCGACCACCGTTCCACAGCGCGCACCATTCGCGGGTAGGTCGCGCAACGACAGAGATTGCCGCTCAGCGCCTCCTTGATCTGATCGCGATGCGGCGCCGGATGATGATCGATCAGCGCCTTGGCAGACATCAACGCGCCGCTCGTGCAATAGCCACACTGGAGAGCGCCATGCTTGATGAACGATTTCTGAAGCGGATGCAGATCGCCGCCTGTTGCCAGCCCTTCGACGGTGCTGATCGCGTGTCCGTCAACCGAGACGGCGAGCGTGAGACAGGCAGCCGCGGGCTCGCCGTCAACGAGCACCGTGCAAGCGCCGCAGTCACCTGTACCGCACCCCCGCTTTGCGCCCGTGAGACCGAGCTGGTCGCGAAGCGCGCCGAGCAGCGTCGTTTGGGCCGCCACCGCGAGTGTACGCGACTCACTGTTCACCGTGAGATGAACCAAGTGCTCGCGGCTCATGTGTGCCCCCGCGCGCGCATGCTCGCCTGCTCCAGAGCGCGACGCGCCAACACGCCGATGAGCGCACGGCGAAAGTCGGCCGAACCTCGGATGTCGCTGATCGGCCGCGCCGTTTCGGCGCAGGCGAGCGCGACATCGTCGAACAACTCCTTCGACGGAACCTCACCCACGAGCAGCGACGGTGCCTCGTCGACGACGAGCGGAACAGGCGCCACCGCACCAAGCACGATTGTCGCTGCGCTGATGCGATCGCCGTCCAGCTCCACTCCGGCCGCAACCGACGCCACAGCCAGTGCCATGCCGCGCCGGTGAGCGAATCGCTGAAAGCTCGTTCCTGACCTCGCTGCGCGCGCGGGCAGGACCAACTCCACCAGTAGCTCACCGTGCGCGAGCACCGTGTGGCGCGAGGCGACAAAGAATTCGTGCGCGTCTACGACCCGCTCGCCGGCGCGCGACGAGAGCCGTAGGCGTGCACCACCGGCGATCGCCGCCGGTGGAAGATCCGCGCACGAGACGGCGCGACAGAAATTGCCACCCACCGTCGCGCGGCTTCGGATCTGCGGGCTGCCAATCGATCGCGCCGCCTCGGCCAGCGCTGGTAGCCAGGCCGCGACGATCGACGACGACGCGACCTCGGCGATCGTCGTGAGTGCGCCGATGCGCAAGGTGTCTCCGCCGACGGAGATGCCGCGCAGCTCACGGATCGCGTCGAGCGCGATGAGATGCGCGGCCGTTTCGCGGCCGCGCTGGTAATCCGGAAGCAGCTCCGTGCCGCCGGCGAGAAACGCCGCGCACGAACCGAACCGCTCGCCGAGTGTAGACGCTTCGGCGAGACTGGTTGGACGATGATACGCGAACGGAATCATCGACATGGGATCACGCTGCTGACACTTCTCACGCGGCCGCCGACCACGCAGGGAGCCCGCCGCCGAGCTTTCGGTATCGGAAGCCGCCCCACAGGGCCGCACCGATGGCGCCGGCAAAGATCGCCAGCTCGTGCGTCGCCACTTCGCGCGGAACGGCCGCCGGTCCCGTCTTCTTTTCAAGCGCGTCGCGCAGCGCGCCGATCATGCCGACGTCGGACGCCAAGCCGCCGCTCACGAACACCGGCCCGTCGAACTGAAGCGAACGAAGCAGTCGCGCAAAGCGGTCCGCCATGCTTTCGTGCACGCCGCGCAGGATGTCGCTCGTCGTGATGCCGCGCGACACCATGTTGATCACATCGGTCTCAGCGAGCACCGCGCAAATCGAGCTGACTTTCTCCGGTTGCTGCGCCTGGAGTGACAACGGCCCGATTTCGTCGTGCGACACTCCCAAGTAGCGCGCGATGTTCTCGAGAAACTGACCCGACCCCGACGCGCAC
>DASVYG010000481.1:0-2217 GCA_036392315.1 Gemmatimonadaceae bacterium | reverse complement strand
CGACATCGGCGATATCTCGTGGAACGTTCCGACGATCACGCTTCGCTATCCGGCCAACATTCCCGGTCTGCCGGGCCACAACTGGGCCAACGCCATCTCGATGGCGACGCCGATCGCGCACAAGGGCGTGACGGCGGGGGCGAAGGCGCAGGCGATGACCGTGATCGATCTCATGCTCAAGCCGACCGTCGTGGCGCAGGCGTGGGACTACTTCAACAACGTGCAGACGAAGGAGATCAAGTACTACCCGCTCATGCGCCCCGAGGACAAGCCGGCGATTTGGCTCAACAAGGCGATCATGGACAAGTACCGTCCCGAGATGCGGAAGTACTACTACGATCCGTCCAAGTACAAGACGTATCTCGACCAGCTCGGCATCAAGTACCCAACGGTGCGCGATACGACCAAGGCCGTGCCCTGAGATCAGGCCGATCGAACCGGTGACTTGACGGCGATCAAACCAAACAAAAACGGGGGACGCCTTTCGGCGTCCCCCGTTTTGCTCAGGCGATCGGTCGAGTGGCCGGCGGCTCGGCGGTGCTCGGCACGATCTCCGGTAATCCGGCGGCCTTCAACGCCGCGTTGATCTTGGCGAGGTCACCCATCACGCGCTTGTACCGCGCGAGCTCCGTCTGCAGCTTCGGATCGAGGACCGAGTAGACCTCGTACGACTGCTTCGGCGGGCGACGCTCCCCGTTCTCGACGAATCCGAGCAGCGCGGCCATCTGGTTGTTGATGCGAATCGGAAAGTTGAGCGGATCTTCGCCGCTCCGATTCTTCGTCTGATAGAGCGAGTCCTCCACATTGCCGATCTGATCCTCGAACGTCTTGGCCATCGTACCGAAGCTCGCGTTGGCGGTCATCTTCGGCACGCGGTCTTCCAGTTGGCGCTTCACGTTGCGAATGGTCTTGACGGCGTCGTTCGCGGCCGTGACGCGATCGCGCACCTGGATAGCGAATCGATGCTGCTCGACCAGATCCGCGACCGTCGCGGCCGACTGCGGGTCCTTCTTGACCACGAAGTGCTCGGTGAGCGGCGCGTCGTTGCCGACGGTGACGCGAACGCCGTACGTGCCCGGCGCGGCGAATGGGCCAGCCGTGGACCCCTGCCAGAGAATCATGCCCTGGAACGTCGACGCGTCGGGATACTGGAGATTCCACGTGTACCGGTTGAGTCCCTGCCGGGTCGTGACCCGCGGTGGTCCACCCGGTCCGCCGCGGCCTCCGCCGCCCCCGCCACCACGACCGGCAGTCGCCACCGTGTCGGTCGATGAGTATTTACGAATCGACTTCCCCGCGGGATCGAGGAACTCGATCGTCACGGGCTGGTCGTCGTGCGCCAAGCGGTACTGCACGGTAGCGCCCGTCGCGCGATACGCCGGGGCCGGCGCATACAAGAAATTCTTCCCCGCACGCTCAGCGGCCTCCGCCTCGGGCTGTTGGCGGAGCAGCGAAATATTCTCCATGACCCAGAAGGCACGGCCGTGGGTCGAGATGGCGATGTCGTCGTCGCGCAGGGCGATGTCGTGCACCGGCACGGGCGGCAAATTCTTCTTCAGACTTTCCCAATGGGCGCCCGCGTCGCGGGAAATCCACATGCTGCGCTCGGTGGCCGCGTACAACAGGCCGGGCTTGACCAGGTCTTCGCGAATCGACCGCGTGTACTCCCCGACCGGAATGCCGTCGTTGATCCGCGTCCACGTCGCGCCGTAATCGGTCGTCTTGTAGAGATACGGTGCGTAGTCGTCGAGCTGGTAGCGATTCGCCGCGACGTACGCCGTCCCCGGATTGTGCGGAGATGGATCGATCACCGACATACGCGTCCACGGCGGCAGGCCTTTGGGCGTCACGTTCTTCCACGACTTGCCGCCATCGCGCGTGACGTGAATGAGCCCGTCGTCCGATCCGGCCCAAATGAGTCCGGTAACGAGCGGCGACTCCTGAAGCGCGAACACCGTTCCGTAGTACTCGATGGACGTTTGGTCCTTCGTGATCGGCCCGCCCGACGCGCCGAGTGTGGCCGGATCGTGGCGCGTGAGATCGGGCGAAATGATCTGCCAACTCTTTCCCTTGTCCGTCGATTTGAACACGACGTTCGCTCCCGCGTAGAGCACGTTGGGATCGTGCGGCGAGTTCATGATCGGGAACGTCCACTGAAAGCGATACTTCGAATCGCGCGCGTCGTGACCCATCGGGTTGAGCGGCCACGGATCGAGC
>DASVYG010000480.1:0-2599 GCA_036392315.1 Gemmatimonadaceae bacterium | reverse complement strand
CGTCCGAGGAGTCGGCGCAGGCCGCCTCCTCCTGCAGCAACTCCTGTCAGACGCGCGGCAGATCGGCTACGAAGCCGTGCGGTTGGAGAGTCTGAAATTCCTGTCCGCAGCTCACGCGCTCTACAGGTCGGCTGGCTTCGTCGAAATCACCCCGTATGTCGAAAACAGCATGACGAAGTATCAGCCAGGCGACACGCTCGACAAGTATCGCTCCAGCGCAGTGTTCATGGAGCTGCACCTCCGGGGATAAGCCCGAGGCCGAACGGGGCCGTCTCTACTTGAGCGCCTCCATCGGCGAAACGCGCGTGGCGCGTCTCGCCGGAATGAAACACGCGGCCATCGTGGAGATGGGGCGGGCACGTATCGGATGCCCAGAAGTGGCGGCCTCTGGTCGCTGCAGTCGAGACGAGAGATGCTGTTAACGTCGTCGAGTTGACGCGCGGAGCAGACAGACCGCTGCTTCTGTTGACACGCCAACGACGATAACGCCGGCCCAATTCGGCGAAAACGCTGATCCGCGGCGCGACGTTCGAAGTGTCGCTTCCGCCGATCAGCTATCCAGAACGTCTGGTCCGCCCGGGAATGGAAGCCGTTCCCCTGACAGCGCCGATCCGACAGGAACGCTGTGAACCCCGGACATCGCCGCGCACCGTTGTCGCGCATTATGACAAGCTGACGGCTTCGCGCTGCTCCTTCACGCGCGCGCTTGCGTCCCAACACATGCGGCTTCAGCGGTTGCAGGCCTCTCACAGCAAGTGAGGTCCAAATGATCACCGACACTGCACTCAGGATGGCGACCGAGATCCCTTCGTCCATCACCACACCAGACGTAGTCGAGACACGGCTCGGCACGCTGCGCTTCTTCGACGGGTTGCCGGACGAGGCAACCGTGAAGACGCTGTACGACAACCTCGACTTCCAGCGCGGCGTCCAGGCTTTCCTCACGGCGCTCCCGGCGGCCTCCCTCTCCGCGACGCGCGCCGGTATCCGGACCTTCGGCCCCGACAACGAGACGATGCTGATCACCGAGTCGCTGATGGACTCGCGCACGCTGCTCCTCACCGCCAACACCGAGAACGTCTACACCATCGGTTGGCTCGACACGCATGGAGGCCCGCTGGTCATCGAGGTGCCGCCGCACATGCTCGGCTTCATCGATGACTTCTGGGAACGCTACGTCGGCGACATCGGCAACGCAGGTCCCGACAAGGGCAGGGGCGGGAAGTACCTGCTGCTCCCGCCCGGCTACACGGGCGACGTTCCCGACGGCTACTTCATTCTGCACTCACGCACCTACGGTAACCTTCTTGGCGTTCGCGCGTTCGTCATCGGCGGCGACGTGCGAGCGGCGGCAGACAGCGTGAAGGACGGCCTCCGCATCTATCCGCTGGCCGACGCGACAGATCCGTCCGAGACCCGCTTCGTCAACATCTCCGGCGCGGCATTCAACACGATTCACGCCAACGACGCGTCCTTCTTCGACGAGGTCGTGCCCGTCGTCCAGGAGGAGCCGCTCGAGGCCACCGATCCGGAGATCCGCGGGCTGCTTGCCGCGATCGGCATCCAGAAAGGCAAACCGTTCGCGCCGGATGACCGCATGCGACGAATCCTTGCCGACTCCGCGGCCGTCGGCAACGCGACCGCGCGCGCCCTCGTTTTCAGCACGCGGAACCAAAGCGCCTTCGACTATCCCGAGAGCGCCTGGCAGATGCTGTGGATTGGTAACGACTACCAATTCTCGCCCGGCGGCGTCCTCGATCTCGATGCGCGGGCGCTGTACTTCTATATGGGCTTAGGTATCAGCCCGGCCATGTCGACGAAGATGGTCGGCATCGGCTCCCAGTACGCCATGGCGTATCGCGATGCAGCCGGCCAGTACCTCGACGGTGCGAAGAGCTACCGGCTCCGCCTGCCCGGACCGATCCCGGTCAAGGACTTCTGGTCGATTCTCGTCTACGACCCGCAGACGCGCTCGATGCTGCAGACCGACCAACCGTACCCGAGCGTCAGCAGCCAGAAGTCGGACATCGCGATCAACTCGGATACCTCGGTCGACGTCTACTTCGGTCCCGAGCCCCCAATTGGAAAGGAGAGCAACTGGATCCAAACCATGCCGAGCAAGGGCTACTTCGTCGCTCTGCGCCTGTACGGGCCGCTCGAGCCGTGGTTCGACAAGACCTGGCGTCCGGGCGAGATCGCGCTGGTCTCATGAAGGCTTACTTCAAAGCGCAAGTGGAGGTGTGACATGGCAACCGTTGTCCTCCCGTTCACCATTCCGGCATCGATCACCACGCCGGACCGTGTCGAGACGCGGCTTGGCACATTGAAGTTCTTTGATGGTCTGCCTGACGAGGCGACCGTGAAGACACTGTACGACAACCTCGACTTTCAGCGCGGAGTCCAGGCGTTCCTCGCGGGGATGCCCGCCGCTGATATGTGTGCGCTGCGCGATGGCTACCGATCCTTCGGCCCCGAGAACAAGACCTTGCTCGTCACGGAGTCGCTGATGGATGCCCACTCGCTGATGTTCGTGGCGAACACCGAGACGGTCTACAACTTGGCGTGGCTCGACACGAAGGACGGGCCGCTGGTCATCGAG
>DASVYG010000479.1:0-10676 GCA_036392315.1 Gemmatimonadaceae bacterium | reverse complement strand
GAGCGCACGGCGATCAAGGACTATCCGAAATTCCGCGAGCGGCTACGCATCTTTCGCGAGCGCGGGTTCCGCTTCGCGGTCGACGACGCCGGCAGCGGCTACGCCGGCCTCGGGTCGATCGCGAATCTCGAGCCCGACTTCATCAAGCTCGACATCTCGCTCATCAACGCGATCGACACGAACTTCATCAAGCAGAATCTCGTCGAGACGATGGTGAAGTTCGCGAACGATCACGGCGCGATGGTGATCGCCGAAGGGGTCGAGCGCGCCGAGGAGTTCAAGACGGTCAAAGACCTGGGCGTGCATCTGGTGCAAGGGTTCTTCCTGCACCGGCCGTTGCATTTGCCGTTGCCGGCGATGGCGGAGACGGCCAAGCGCTAATTCCGCGAGCCGGTCATCCTGAGCAAAGCGAAGGATCTCCTATTTGCGCGTGAGTCGAGCTCCTCGTCGGTCCGGCCTCGACTAGAGTTGCCGCGGAAGCCGCGGAGTGAACGGAACGACGCGGATTTCCTTTTGATGCTGCGAGAGCTCGCTCATGAGGATCATTCCGCGTGATTCCGCGGGTTCCGCGTGATTCCGCGGCTAAGCAGTCCGCGGCGTTAACAACAGATCTTAGGATGATGAATCAGCGCAGCAGTCGATTGACGAGCTCGAACGAGCGTTCCGCTGCCCCGAGGCCGCTGCGCACGAGGGCGCGCGCATAGTCACCGGCTTCGCGTCGGGCGGCGGGATCGACGATCCATCCGCGCACGCGGCGCACCACATCGGTCTCGCTCGACACGGATGCGCCGCCGCCGCGCTGGGCCAAGAGTGCGGCATCGCGGCTGTTCTCGTGTTGCGGTCCGAACAGAACGGGAGCGCCGAAGGCCGCGGGTTCGAGCACCGAGTGCAAGCCCGCCGAATGGAACCCGCCTCCGACGAACGCGATGTCCGCCAGCGCATACAGCTCGCCGAGCACACCGATCCGATCGATGACGACGACGTCCGCCGCGCCGGCCGTCAGGTCGTCGAGACGCGCGATGGTCAGCCCGGCACTGGCGGCCCACTGAATCACGCGAGCCACAGCGTTGACCGTCGGCTCGTGCGGCGCGATGACGAGTCGCGCGGTCGTCCCGCCGCGCCGCAGTGTCTCGAACGCGGGAAGAAGGACCGCCTCGTCGGCCGGCCACGTGGACCCGGCCACGATCGTCGGACGCGAGCTCCGAAACCGTTCGAGCATCGGGCTCCGTCGATCCACGCGTTGCGCGCGCGACCAGACTTGATCGTACCGCGTGTCGCCGGTAACGACGATCACGTTCGAGCGGACGCCCAGCTGCACGAGGCGGTCGGCGTCGGCGTCGTCAATGGCGCCCACGACCTCGAGAACGGCGTAGGCGTCGCGCAGTAGGGCCGATGCCGCGCGCGACCGCCGGGACGAGCCTCGGGACAGCGTGGCGCTGATCAGGCCGAGTCGAACGCCGCGCGCCCGGGCCTCGCGTGTGATCACCGGCCAGACGTCGAGCTTAGAGAATACTAACGCCGTCGGGGCGAGCGACACGAGCGCGACACGGGCATCGCCGGGCGTGTCGAACGGCAAGTAGTCTCGAAAGTCGACGTCCAGAGTGGACGCGAACGCGGTCGCGCTGGGGGAAAAATGCGTATACGCGAGCTGCGCGTCTGGGCGCCGCGCGCGCATGAGCTCGAGCACCGGCCTCGCCTGCAAGCCCTCACCGACCGACGGAGCGTGAATCCACAACAGCGGCCGCGTGCGATCGCGTTGCGTCGAGCCCCACGCACGATACCGCCCGCGAATGCCGCGACGCGCGCGCAGCGCGCGCAGAAACTTCGAGTCGCTGTTCGGCGCGACGACCGCGGCGCCCCGTGCGAGCTGCGCCAACGCGCCATACCCGAGCTGCACGGGGAAACGCACGATCGCTCAGTCGCCGGTGCTACTTGGATCGCGCTTTGAGCGCTGCTTCGATCGCGCCGGGGACATCCGCGTCCGCGCCGGCGAGCGTCTTGTTGCCCACGAAGAATGTCGGCGTCGAGTTGACTCCGGCCTGTCTCGCGCGATCGCGGTCGGCGTCGATCAAGGCGATGGTGGCATGCTGCGCCATGCAGCTTCGCCACTGTGGCATGTCGACGCCGAGCGCCTTGGTGATCGAATCGAACTTGGCGCGCGGATCGGGGAGCACTTCCCATGCCGCCTGGCTCGCGAAGAGCGTGTCGTGCATTTGCCAGAACTTTCCCTGGACCGCGGCGCACATCGCGGCCTCGGATGCGGGCAGCGCATTCTGATGCATGCTGAGCGGCATGTTGAGGAAGGCGAGCCGCACACGGCCGGTCTTCACGTAGTTCTTCACGACCTTCGCGTAGTTCGCGTCTTCCCACTGTTTGCAGTACGGACATTGAAAATCGCTCGCCATGATCACCCAGATGGGCGCCGACGAATCGCCAAGGATGCGCCCCCGATCGGCGAGGTCGCTGATGCTGTCATGCGGCGTCGCACCGGTGGTCCTTGTCATCGCGGTCGTGGTGGCACCGGCGGGCGTTGCGGCGGATGGTGTCGTGGCCTTGTCCGCAGCGGCACCCGGGCGCGAGCAGGCGACAACCGCGGTGGCCGCGACGAAGAGGTGAAGCAGTGGAGATGACATGGGACTGGTGTGGTGACGGGTGCGGGGGCGGGGGCGGGGGCGGGTCGGCCGATCGGATCGGTCGACGAAAGTTATATGTGCGCCGCACGGCTCACAAACTCTTACACGACAACGGCGTAGTCGTTTGGCGACCCGAACAGGGCATACCTCTTGCACCCCCGGTCTTCATACGGAGTCAGGCGGCTCGATCGATCACGTCGAACAACTCGCACGACATGGGCACGACGCTGGAGTGGTATCGGGAAGGTGGGCCGACGATGCTCCTCGTCCTGGCCGTTGCACTCGCGGGTGTCGTCGTCTTGGTCGAACGATTCTATGTCATTGTTGTCCGATCCAAGAATAGTGGCCGGGTCTTCATCGAGCGCATCATCCAGCTCGTTCGGTCGGGAAAGATCGACGACGCGATCAAGCAGTGTACATCGTCGCCGGCCGCGCTGTCCGACATCGGCCTGTTGATCCTACGTAGCCGCAGCCGCGACGAAGCCGATCTGCAGCGAGTCGCCAATGCCGCGACGCTCGCGATCCTGCCGAAGCTCACGCATCGATTGCAGTATCTCGTCACACTAGCCGTCGTCGCCGTGCTGCTTGGCCTGGCTGGTACGCTGACCGGATTTCACGCCTCGTTGCTGGCCGACGCTGTCGCTTCCGGTCAAACGCACCAAGCCGACGACCTCGCGAAGTCGTTGGCGCCGACCGTGTTCGCACTCGGCGTCGCCGCGTTGCTGGTGCTCGGCCGCGGGTATTTGTTGAGTCAAGCCGAGTCGATCACGTCGCACCTGCACGAATTCTCCGCGCGGTTGATCAACGCGCTCATCGATCAGCCCGACGTACGGCTTGGGCATCGTTGAATCACGGCGTGCGAAAGCAACGTAGGGACGGGGAGACGGCACGCTTCCAATCGTGACGCATGCCGGATAGCCTTCTTCATTGGCCGGGCACGCGTTCGCATCGTCGCCCGTGTTCCTCTTTGCCACTCCCAGTGACGCGTCGCGCGCTCGCGCTCTTCATCTCAGTCGTCGTTGCCGCTGCGGCCCATGGTCAGGGTCTGCAGATCCCCGCGCCGCAGGGATACGTCAACGATTTCGCGCATATCATCCCGGCCGCGAACGCCAACACGATCAACGCGATCATCAACGATGTTCGCGCGAAATCCGGGGGCGAGATCGTCGTCGTCACGCTACCCGATCTGAAGGGGCGGCCCATCGAAGAAGTGGGCCTGACGATTGGCCGGGATTGGAAGGTTGGCAAGAACGCCAAGCCCGGCGATCCGGCGCGCAATACCGGTGTGATCATTCTCGTCGTGCCCAAGGAGACGAGCAGCGACGGGCGCGGGCACGTCCGGACCGAGGTCGGTTTTGGCGCCGAAGGCTTCATCACCGATGCGACGACCGGCCAGATACGCGACGAAGCGGTGCCGTACTTCATGCGGCGCGACTACGGCGATGGCATCGAGCTGATGACGCTTCGCGTGGCGCAGCGGTTCGCCGGCGAATTCCAATTCACGCTCGACAGCGCGTTCCAGCAACCGGCGCCGCCGGAGCCCGCGCAGCGCGGGCGAAGCGGTGGCGGGATTCCGCCCATCCTGTGGCTGTTTCTGCTCTTCTTCATTCTCTCGATGCTCGGTGGCCGGCGGCGGGGATGCGGGCCCGGTGGATGTCTGCCGATCTTCCTCCCGATCGGTGGCGGTGGTTGGGGCGGCGGTCGTGGTGGCGGCTGGGGCGGCGGTGGGTTCGGCGGCGGCTTTGGAGGTGGCGGCGGAGGTGGCGGATTTGGCGGATTCGGTGGCGGTGGAGGGTTCGGCGGTGGTGGCTCTAGCGGATCATGGTGACGAATGGCACGCATGACACTCGATGAACTCGTCTCGCAGCTACGCGCCGCGTACGGTACCGCGCTGCGCGCGATCGTACTCTACGGATCGGCTGCCTCCGGCGAGCACATTCCCAAGCGTTCCGATCACAACGTGCTCGTGATCGTCGACGAACTGGATGAAGCGCGACTCACGGCCGCGTCGGCGGCGTCGCGCGCGTGGACCGAGGCTGGGAATCATGCACCGCTCACGCTCACGACGGCGGAGTGGCGCGGCTCATCGGACATCTTCCCGATGGAGTATGCCGACATCCTGGATCGGCACAAGATGCTGTTCGGTGATCCGCCGTTCGAGGGCATCCATGTCGATCAAAAAGACCTGCGTCTCCAGCTCGAGCAGGAGGCAATGGGAAAGCTCATCAAGCTGCGACAAGGCGTACTCGCGTCCGGCAACGACGGACAGCGGCAAGTCGAGTTGCTCGCCGCGAGCATTGGCGCGGTGCTGGTCGTGTTCCGCGCGTTCCTCCGGCTGCACGGAACCCAGCCGCCCAAAGACTACGTGGCGCTGGTCGAAGCCGTCGCGCGCGAGGCCAAGCTCGACGCCGCGCCGTTCGTTCGTGTGGTGTCGCACGTCCGCGGAAAGGATCAACTCAAGTCTGGCGACGCTGGCCCAGTCCTCGCGGGCTACCTCCGGGGCATGGAGCAGCTCGTCGCGCACCTCGACCGCTACGAGCCGATCGGGTGAGTCTGTCACCAGCGCCGGTGAATCAGCGTAATGTCCTACACCGTTCCACCGTTCCACCGTTCCACCGTTCCACCGTTCCACCGTTCCACCGTTCCACTGTTCGACCACATCTGCTTCCACCGAGGACCGACAATGAAACGCTGGCTCGCACTTTCGCTTCTGCTCCCACTCGGCGCGTGCGGATACAACACTATCCAGTCGCTCGACGAGCAGGCCGCCGCGGCGCAGAGTCAGATCGAAGTTCAATTGCAGCGCCGCGCCGATCTGATTCCCAATCTCGTTGCCACCGTCAAGGGATACGCACAGCACGAGGAGGCTGTGTTCACGCAGGTCGCTCAGGCGCGTTCGGGCCTGCTCGGCGCCGTGCAGACGCACGACCCTGAGCAAATGGCGAACGCGAACGCACAGCTCACCGGTGCGCTCGGGCGCCTGAGCGTCGTGATGGAGGCGTATCCCCAGCTCAAGGCGGATCAGGGCTTCATCCGACTTCAGGACGAGCTCACCGGAACTGAGAATCGAATCGCGGTGTCACGCAATGACTACAACCAGGCCGTGAACTCGTACAACGCCTACATCCGGCAATTCCCGGCGGTGATCACGGCCAAGGTCACCGGCGCGAAACCGCGCAAGTACTTCACCGCGACAGGCGCCGCAGAGCAGGGCCCGCCGCCGGTCGATTTCTCGAAGCCGGCAGCGCCGGCCACGCCGCCGCCGGCTACGCCGCCGAAACCGTAATTGTCGTCCTGAGGAGGCGCAGCGACGAAGGATCTGCTGTTGAACTGCCGTCTATTGGCCGCGTCGAATTCCTCGCACGACGAGGCTTCCGAGAGCGTGGCCACGGAATCCGCGGAATAAACGGAATAACACAGAGTTCTTTGAATACGCAGTCGAAGCTGGAGTCGGCACTCCGTGCGTGTTCCGTTTTATCCGCGCCATTCCGCGGCTGAGCAGTCGGCTCGCAACGGCAGATTTTTCGATCCGCTCAGGACGGCGGGAGGGGCTTCGGGAAAAGCGAGGCCCCTTTTGCTACGCGCCATCCGGTCACGTCGAGTGCGCCGACGTCGGCGAATCGAAACTCGTCGACGCGTCCTGGCGCGCCGAGCTGCACCCAGAGCTCCTGCGACTTGGTCGGCATGAACGGCGCGAGGTGAATCGCATGTCGCGCGAGCTGGCGGATAATCGCCGCGAGCACCGACTCGAGCTGCGCGCGATTGGCCGGATTCTTGGCAAGCGCCCAGGGTTGACTCGCTTGAATGAACTCGTTGCCGCGCGACACGCACGCCATCACGCGCTTGAGTGCGTCGTGCAGCAGGAATCCGCGCGACCCGTCCATCGCCGCATGATACTCGGCGAGATCCGCCGCGTCCGCTCGGTCGAGGTCGATCACTGGAGCGGACGGCACGACGGCGTCGCAATACTTCTCGACCATCGAGATCGCGCGGCTCGCCAGATTGCCGAGTGAGTTCGCCAGGTCCGAGTTGTACCGATCGTCGAACCGTTCATACGAGAAGCTTCCGTCGGTGTCGAACGGAACCTCGCGCAAGAGAAAGAATCGCAGCGCGTCGGCGCCGTAGCGATCGATCGCTTCGTCGACGTCGAGACGAACGCCGGCGGACTTGCTGAATCGTTCGCCGGAGAGCAGCACGAAGCCGTGCGCCCAGACGCGCTCCGGAAGTGGCAGCTCGGCCGCCTGCAGCATCGCGGGCCAGATCACGCAGTGCAGACGCGTGATGTCTTTGCCGATGACGTGGAGCTGCGCCGGCCACGTGGTCTCATAGCCGGCGTCGGGAAATCCGGTAGCAGTGAGATAGTTGGGGAGCGCGTCGAACCAAACCCACGTGCCTTGTTCTTCGCCGGTGGAGAGTTGGAGCGGGAAGGGAATCGCCCACGACAAACGCGACCGCGTCACGGAAATGTCCTCGAGGCCCTGGTCGAGCAGCGCGAGGATTTCGTTGCGGCGCGTTTCCGGCGCAAGGAAATCCGGACGCTCGTCGAATAGGCGGCGAAGAAATCCTTCGTACCGTGTGAGGCGAAAGAACCAGTTCCGCTCCGTCGTCCACTCGAGCGTGCGCGTCGGATGGAGGATGCACTTGCCGTCGACGATCTCGTTGTCGCGCTTGAACAGCTCGCAGCCGACGCAGTACCACCCCTCGTAGCTCTTCTCGTAAAAGTCGTCGGGATTGCCGTCGTGGATGCGCTTGATCAGCGCGCGGACGCCGCGCTTGTGCCCCGCATCCGTCGTTCGCATGAACCGATCGAACGAGATGGTCAGTCGCTTCCACATGGTGTCGAAGCGCGTCGCGATGCCGTCGACGAATTGCTGCGGCGACACGCCGCGCTCGGCGGCGGCCTGCGCGACCTTCTGTCCGTGCTCGTCGAGACCGGTGAGGAAATACACCTCGTCGCCGCACAGCCGATGGTACCGCGCGATCACGTCGGCGCCGATCTTCTCGTACGCGTGACCGATGTGCGGATCACCATTGGCGTAGTCGATCGCGGTGGTCAGATAGAACTTGCCGCTGGCCACCTAGGATTCTCCTCCTTGCGCGGGCGGCGACGAATCGGATGATTCGTCGCGGGGGCCGCGACCACCAGGACGATTTCGCCGTCCGCCGCGACGACCGCGACGACGGTTCGGTCGTCGCTCGCGAGCCTCGGCGTTGACCGGAGATGCGACGCTCTCGATGACATCCGGCGCGCGCTCTTGGGCCGCGCCGATCTCGTCGGACGACAGCGCTTCTTCCTCTTCCTCGATCATGTCGTCGCGTTCGTCGGCGTCGGCGGCGGCGCGTGACTGGACAGCGGGAGCGACGACCGGCAGCGGCACACCAGCGGCTTCCGCTTCTTCGCGCAGCTCGGCGAGCGAGATCGTGCGCAGCTCGGCGTCTTCACCGCGCAGCACGACGCGCTCGCGAAAGATGTCGTTCGAGATGACCTTCTCCTCGCCTCGTTTCGTCTTGATGATTCGGCCTTCCTTGGGAAAGCGCTTGCGACTCTGGACGTAGAACTCGTGCTCGTACCGGAGACAGCACATCAGCCGGCCGCACGCGCCCGAGATCTGTGACGGATTGAGCGAAAGACGCTGGTCCTTGGCGACGCCGAGATTGACCGGGCGAAGCTCCGGCAGCCACGATGCGGAGCAATATTGCCGCCCACACCGTCCGATGCCGTCGAGACGCTTGGCTTCGTCGCGAACGCCGATCTGCTTCAACTCGATCCGCGTCCGGAACATCGAGGCGAGCTCGCGTACGAGCGTTCGAAAATCGACGCGCTTGTCGGCGGTGAAATACAACGTCAGCTTCTTACGGTCCCACTGCCACTCGGCATCGGACAGCTTCATCACGAGCGCGTTCGACTTCACGCGCTCCATCGCGCGCCGGCGCGCGTCCTCGTTCAACGCGCGCATCTCGTCGGCGCGCTGGACATCCTCCGGTGTGGCAAGGCGGCGCACCTTCTTCGTCGTGCCCGCTTCGCCGTACCCATGCGGAGTCCCGGCGTTGCGCTTCTGCGCGAGCTCGCCATGCGCGTGGACGATGCCCAGATCCTCCCCGCGATCGGCGTCGACGATTACCGCCGCCTTGAGTGGCGGCGGATCGTCGGCCTCCCAGAGGAAGAAATCCTTACGGTTGCCTTTGAACGCGACTTCTATGAGGTGCACGGATAGTTGCCGTTAGTCGGCGGAACGGTGGAACGGTGGAACGGTGGAACGGTGGAACGGTGGAACGGTGGAACGGTGGAACGGTGGAACGGTGGAACGGTGGAACGGTGGAACGAAACTGCAGTCACGTTCCACCGTTCAAGCGAGCGCCAGCGAGCGGCCGTTCCACCGTTCCACCGTTCCAACCCTGCCCACCACAATCCAACTCTACTCTAAATACTGTCCCATGCGCATGAACTTGTCGCGCCGGCGGCGGACGAGCTTGTCAGGTTTGTAGCGGCGCAAGTCCTCGAGCTGCTGGACGAGCGTGTCGTGCACGGCGCGCGCGGTTCCTTCGTAATCCGCGTGCGCGCCGCCCGTGGGCTCGGCGATGATCTGATCGATCACGCGCAGGTCGAGCAGATCGCGCGCGGTGATGCGCAATGCTGTCGCGGCCTTCTCGCGCATCTCCTGGCTCTTGCCGTCTTTCCACAAGATCGCCGCGCACCCTTCGACGGTGATGACGGAATAGACGGCGTTCTCGAGCATGTTCGTGCGATCGGCGACGCCGAGCGCCAACGCTCCACCCGATCCGCCCTCGCCGATGACGGTCGCGATGATCGGCACCTCGAGTCGGCTCATCTCGAACAAATTCCGCGCGATTGCCTCGGACTGGCCGCGCTCTTCCGCGCCGAGTCCGGCCCACGCGCCCATCGTGTCGATGAACGTGATGACCGGGACGTGGAATTTCTCCGCCAGCTTCATGAGACGGAGCGCCTTGCGATAGCCCTCGGGATGCGGCATGCCGAAGTTGCGGCGCAGAATCTCTTTCGTGTCGCGGCCGCGCTGCTGGCCGATCACCATCACCGTCTCGCCGTCGAGCCGCGCCCAACCGCCAATGATCGCGGCATCTTCGCGGAACGCGCGATCGCCGTGCAACTCGATGAAGTCGGTGAACGCGAGCTGGATGTAGTCCAGAGTGAACGGCCGCTTCGCGCTCCGCGCGACTTGCACGCGCTGCCACGCCGAGAGGTTCTTGTAGATCTCCTCGCGCAGGTCGGCGAGCTTCTTCTCCAGCGGTGCGATTTCCTCGACCACGTCGAGTTGCTGCCCGCCGGCGAGCCGCTTCAGCTCGTCGATCTGCTTCTCCAACTCCACGATCGGCTTCTCGAACTCCAGTGTAGCGGATGTTCCCACGTCAGCTCCCGCGCACGAGACGAACGCGCTCCACGCCCAACACGCCGCGCAAATCGCGCAACGCCGCCTGCGAGACCGCGATTCTCAATGAGCGCGACCGCAGCCGGGCGCGCGTACCGCTTCCATCAGTCCACTGCACCTCGAGCGGCGGCGACGACGTGTGCGACGTCGAATGGGTGTCGACGATGGCGCGCACATCGCGCATCAGCTCCGGCGTGAAATTGTGCCCCGCCGACAAATCGAGCGCTACCGCAACCTGTCCCGTCAATCGCAGCTCGACGAACGGAGACAGTGACTCGACGATGAACGTCGGGTTGTCCGCCTCCTGATCGCGCCGCGAATAGCTCCCCTTCATCAAGACAGGGATGTCGGTCTTTACCCGGTCGCCCAGCAACGTCCAGGCTTCCGGAAAGACCAGGACCTCGGAAGATCCCGAAAAATCCTCGACTGTCAACCGCGCGAACTCGGCCCCCGACCGCTTGCTGATCTGTTTCTTGATGGCCGTGACGACCACGCCGAGCGATACGGGTTGATCGGTCCACTTGCCGAGCTGCGAGACGGTGTGCGTGGCGAACAGCTCGCACTCGAGGCGGAACGGCTCGAGGGGGTGCCCGGAGATATAGAAGCCGAGGATCTCCTTTTCGCGCGTCAGACGCTC
>DASVYG010000478.1:0-10776 GCA_036392315.1 Gemmatimonadaceae bacterium | reverse complement strand
TGATGCGCGGATCCATCTTCACGGTGAGCGGTTTCTCATAGATCTTTCCGCCTGCCGTGAGGCGGACCGTGTATTGCCCGGGCAGCGCCCACGGGCCATGCGGACCACGCGGCGTATCGTGCGGCGTCGCCGAGATCGGATACTGCCCTGGCTGTGAGCTCGTGCCGGCCGGCGGCGCGTAGTGAAGATCCCACACGAAGCGATGGAACCCGGGTGCCGACGACAGCACTTTCGTCGGACGAATCCAATACGCGGGCGTGTTGCCCAGGTCCGCCGGCGCCATCGACGTGTCGCGGCTCGAGTACGTGCGAATCACGCGGCCACTCGGCTCGATTACTTCGAGCTTGGTGTCGCCGCTGGCATTCGCGCCCAGGAAGTAGTCGATGATCGCGCCGTCGGGTGGGTTCTGCGCCCACGGCTCGTCGGGCGGGATCGGCGTGTCGGTGTACTTGCTGAACCGGAAGCGATACGCGCTCGCCGGCGCGAACAGCGTCGCCGCGCCCGACGCGGTACTCGCCGAGATCTGACGGAGCGGCGCGATGTCGTCGAGAATCCAGAACGAGCGCCCGTGTGTGCCGACGGCGATGTCGTCGTCCTTGATCACGAGATCTCTGATCGACGTCGCCGGCATGTTGAGCCGGAGCGACGACCAATGGTCGCCGTCGTCGAACGAGACCCACACTTGGGTTTCGGTTCCGGCGAACAGGAGTCCTTTCCGCTTCGAGTCCTCGCGCACGACGTTGACGATCGCGCCGTCGGGAATGCCGGTCGTGATCTGCGTCCACGTCTTGCCGCCGTCGTGCGTACGATAGACGTGCGGCTTGAGATCGTCGAGACGAATCGTGTTGACCGCGGCGTACGCCGTGTTCGCGTCGAAGCGGCCGGCGTCGATGATCGAGATCTTGCTCCACGGACGCGCGCGGAGATCGGGCGGTGTCACGTCGCTCCAATGCGCGCCGCCGTCGGCGGTGGTGTGAATCAGCCCGTCGTCGCTCCCCGCCCAGATGCGCTTGAGGTCGACGTACGACGGCGCGACGGTGTACACGACGCCGCCATGCCGCGCGCGGGCAACCGGCTCGCTTGCATACTTCCCGACATTCGGCGGCACGATCGAATCGGTGCGCGTGAGGTCGGGACTGATCTGCGTCCAGCTCTTGCCGCCGTTGATCGTCTTCCACACGGTGTTCGACGCGAAGAAGAGCGTGTGCGGATCGACGGTCGAAAACACCAGCGGCGCCGTTCGCACTGTTCGGTAGTCCCCGCCGCCCCCACGGCCCACGTGCGGTCCCACCTGCTGCACCTCGCCGGTACGACGATCCCACCGCGATACCTTGCCGCCATAAACGATATCGGGGTCGAGCGGATCAGGCGCCACGTACCCGTACTCCTCGGTGCCGACCGGATGCCAATCCCAATCGAGAATGCGGCCGTCGTCGCCCCGACTGCGCACGCACGCCGAGCCGGATTCCTGCTGCCCGCTACATACGCGATACGGAAACGCATTGTCGGTCATCGCGTGATAGAACGCCGCGGTCGGCTGGTTGAGCCATGAGCTCCACGATTCGCCGCCGTTCACCGTGACGATCGCGCCCTGATCGCTGGCGATGAGGATGATGTTCGTGTTGCTGGGATTGATCCAGATGCGATGATAGTCGTCGCCGCCCGGCGCCCCGCGCAGCGCCGCGAACGTCTTGCCGCCGTCGGTCGACTTCCACGTGACGACGCTCGCCGTGTACACGACCTCCGGGTTCTTCGGATCGACCTTCACCTCGGCGAAATCCGACGCGCGACTCACGACGCGGTCGTCGGTCGTCGACAGATGCCACGTCTCGCCGGCGTCATCGGAGCGATAGAGACCGCCGTTGCGCCGCGCGTCGATCGTCGCGAACAGGCGCGCCGGCATACTCGGTGCGATCGTCAGACCGATGCGACCGAGACCGTCTTGCTCGAACGTGGGCAAACCCTTCCCGATCTTGTGCCAGGTGGCGCCGCCGTCCGTCGTCTTGTACAAGCCGCTCCCGGGTCCGGAGAATTGCCCATTCTCCCACGGACCTTGTCGCGCTTCCCACATCGCCGCGTAGAGCGTGTTCGCGTCGGTCGGATCCATCACGATGTCGACGGCGCCGGTATTCTCGTCCTGATATAGTACTTTCTGAAACGTGCTTCCGCCGTCCGTCGACCGAAACACGCCGCGCTCGGCGTTCGGCCCGTACGGATGGCCGAGCACGGCGACGAAGAGTCGATTCGGATCGCGCGGGTCGACGACGATCTGCGGAATCTGCTGGCCGTCGCGCAATCCCAGATGCGTCCACGTCCTGCCGGCGTCGCTGGACTTGTAGATCCCGTCGCCGGTCGACAGGTCGGGGCGCTGCAGGCCTTCCCCGCTGCCCACGTAGATCACATTCGCGTTCGACGGCGCGATCGCGATGGCGCCGATCGATCCCGTCGGCTGCGAATCGAAAATGGGCGTCCAGGTTCGGCCGTAATCCGTCGTCTTCCACACGCCGCCGTCGACCGCGCCGATGAAGAATACGTTCGGTCGATCGGGAATCCCGACCGCGGCTTTGGTTCGGCTGGCGCGGAAGGGCCCGATCATGCGCCAGCGCATCTCCGAGTACATCCCGGGATCGATCTGCTGCGCCCGGAGGCTGACTGTGCCGAACAATCCGATGACGAGCAGGAGAAACGAGCGGCGAGACGAGCGCACGAGAGCCCCGAGGCGTGGAAGACGTGAGGACGTTGACGATGCTGAGGTTGCTGACGGATTGTCGCACGCGCGGTGGAACGCGGCAAGGCGCGCGCGAATCGTGCAGGTGTCGACGAATGCAACCTCAGCGAGAGGCGCCGCCATGACCGCACCAGCCCCCGATCCGCATCCGGACCCGGAACCGTTTCCGCATCCGGAACCGGGACCAGCCAATCCCGACGAGACTCCCGTCAGGATCATCGATCTTCCTCCGAATCAACCGTCTCCGGGAATTCCCGTCGACAATCCGTTGCCGAGCTGACACCGCGGGAGAAACGTCGCTCGAGTCTTGTCATCCAACGCGGTCCGCGTCACTCGATCGATTCCGTGGAGTCCGCGGCAACCTCGCGGTCGCCGACCGTCGCACATGCGTCGCGATGCACGACACGGTGAGTGAGGATGCGAACGTCGGCGTCCTCGTAGCGCGGGATCGGCTCACCACACCGCATGCAGCGAGGAAACATCGTGTAGATCGATCGCGCGAGCTCCTCGAGCGCGGGGTCGTCATGCCGGGCGGCGATGTCCATGACACACTATCGTATATGTGCCGCGAACTTTCGCCAGAGCCGACCCGCAACATGAACGACCATCTACTCCGACTCATAGGGCACATGCGCTGGGCCGATGCCCAGTTTGCCGATGCACTCGACCTCGACCCGGTGGGCGACGCCGTACGCTTGTTCGCCCACGTCGCGTCGGTCGAACACTTGTGGTACGCGCGCATTCAGGGCCGGGCGCATCAATATCCGGTGTGGCCCAGCTTCGACGTCGCGCAGTCACGCGCCGTCGCCGCGGAGCACGCCGATTTGTTCGAGCAGCTCGTCATGAACGCCGACGACAATGCGCTGTCGAGACGCGTCGCCTATCGCAACAGCGCGGGGCGCGACTACCAGAGCCCCGTCGACGAGATCGTCACACACGTCGCGATGCATGGAATGCATCATCGCGGTCAGATCGCTCGCCTCCTTCGAACCGCGGGACGCGAGCCGCCGTACACCGACTACATCCAGTATTCGCGGCGCGACCAGTGATGCGCCCAGACTGCGCAGTGCGCGTCCCGCATCAACCGATCGGCCAGCGCTCCTCGCGCTCTCGTCGCGTCAGCGCCGGATGTTCGCGGGATTGCTCCCGACGGCGAGCCAGCTCATCGCGCTGACCAGACTCATCCCCATTCGATGCTTCGTGGGTCCGACCCTCGGCTGCGTCGTCGCGACGAGATTTCTCATCCATCGGTATGCCTCCGTCAACAGCGTGGAGCAGGAGAATGCCGCAGACGATGTGCCCCCGCTGTCACCGCCGCGCGATTGGTCGAGGCAATTTTCCATGAGCGTGCGACTTCGTGATCGCCGTCACGTTCACTTCGTCTCCCAGAGACGAATTCCTCCGATGATACCGGCCTTGTTGTCGACGACGGAGACGTGGGACGGCAATTTGATTTTGACAAGCCGCGAATTGCCTCCGCCGATGTACAAATGGTCGAACCACGTCAGCACGCGCAACAGGTCGATCGCCATCGAGAGACGATGATTCCACGTGCGTCGTCCGACTCGCTTCAACGCCGCCTCGCCCAGTTCGTCCTCGTACGTGTGATCATGGCGAAAGGGATGGTGCGCCAGCTCGATATGTGGGCCAAGCCGTCCATCCTCGAAAAGCGACGAGCCGAACCCCGTGCCGAGCGTGATCACCATTTCGACGCCTTTGCCGCGAATGACGCCGAACCCCTGCATGTCGGCATCGTTGCACACGCGCACGGGTGCGTCGAGCGCATGCTCCAATGCGCGCATCAGGTTGAATCCCGCGAACTTGGCGTCGCCGAGGTTGGCCGCGGTGCGAATCACTCCGCCGCGAACGACGCCGGGAAACCCTACCGACACCCGCTCGTATTTCGGCAGCGTACTGGCAAGATCCGCGATGATCCGGACCAAACTCTTCGGTGTGACATCATGCGGGGTCTCGGCGCGCACGCGCTCGTGCACCATCTTGCCGCGTGCGCTCAGTACGGACGCCTTGATGTGACTGCCGCCGATGTCGACCGAGAGTGTTCGCATGTGCTCGTTTCCAGGTGAGTTCTACTGCCGCCATGAAAACCTACGACCGCGCCTACTTCGAACGCTGGTATCGCGATCCCAACGATCGAGTTTCGACACGCGAGAGCCTCGGGCGCAAGGCGCGCATGGCGATCGCCGTCACGGAATTTCTCATGGGCCGGCGCATTCGCACCGTGCTCGACGTGGGGTGTGGTGAGGCGCCCTGGTTCCCCATCGTCCGCCGCCTCCGCCCCGACGCAAGCTACATCGGCATCGACTCGAGCGATTACGTGCTCGAGCGGTTCGGATCCTCGCGCAACATTCGCCGCGGAAGGCTGGGCGATCTGGGCACGATGAGGCTTCGCCGCGACGTCGACCTCATCGTCTGCGCCGACGTCCTCCAATACGTCGACACTCCGGAGGTCGAACGAGGGCTTCGCGCCATTCGGCGACTACTCGGCGGCGTGGCCTACATCGAGGCGTTCGCGACTGAAGATCGAATGGAAGGCGACCGCTCGGGCTGGCACGAGCGAACCGCCGCCCAGTATCGTCGTCTGTTTCGGCGCGCCCGGCTCACCCAGTGCGGGCCCTACTGCTACACGAATCTCGCCGAGCTCGACATGCTCAACGCATTCGAGCACATGTAGCTGCCCTGGGAACGGCACCGAAGATGCCCTTACTCACACCGACGTTTCGCTGGCGTCACGCCACGCGATAACCGGGGATGAGGACGGGAGGCACACATGCTGAACATTCGACGCAAAATTCACACATTGGCGATTCTGGTCGCCGCGGCGACGATGGGCGCGGCGTGCAACCGCTACACACAAAATTCCTCGGCCGGTACGATCGATCCGGCCGACGCGAAGAACACGGTCGTCTTGCACGTCCAGAACATGAACACGTCGCCAATGGAGCTGCGCACGGTCTTGAACGGTCGCACACAATTCGTGGGCTCCGTCGGCGGCAACGATTCGATCAGCTTGCTGTTGGATCCGACAATGTTCCCGACCGGTTTGCTCTACGTCGTCGCCATCCCGACGGGCGGCCGAGGTCGTGCGGTCGCGGGGCCGCTCAGCGCGGGTAGAGGTGACAGAATCGATTTCACGATCGAGCCGGCGCTGGATCAGAGTCACGCGATCGTAATTCCCTGATCCGTCGCTCGAGGAATCGGCGCTCGGGCTCGAGGGTCGCGAGCTCGAGCGCCTTTTCATACGCCCGAGCGGCGGCGGCGGTTCTGCCGAGCCGGCGCAGGAGATCGGCGCGCGCGGCGTCGAGCAAATGGTAGTCGCGGAGCTCGCCGCGCGCCTCGAGCGCGTCCAGTAAGAGGAGTCCGCTCTCAGGGCCGTCGACCATCGCGACGGCGACCGCGTGGTTGAGCTCGACCACCGCGCTCGGCGCCCGCTCCACAAGCAACGCGTACAGCGCGGCGATCTGGCGCCAATCGGTGTCGGCCGCCGTCGGCGCCTTGGCGTGAAGCGCGGCGATCGCCGCCTGAATCGCGTACGGACCCACGCGCGCGCTACGGAGCGACGCATCGACCAAGCAGACGCCCTCGTCGATCTGGGCGCGATTCCACCGACCGCGATCTTGCTCCTCGAGGAGCACGAGCTCACCCGTCGGCGTGCTTCGCGCATCGCGACGTGCGTCGTGGAGAAGCATGAGCGCGAGCAAGCCCTTCGCCTCGCTCACCGAAGGCATCAGCTCGACGAGTAGTCGTCCGAGCCGGATCGCCTCGCTGCAGAGCTCCCGGCGAATCAACTCGTCGCCGGAGGTGGCTGCATAGCCTTCGGTGAACACGAGGTAGACGACGGCGAGGACGGCGTCGATCCGCTCGGTCAGCTCGTTCGCCGGTGGAATGCGATAGGGGATTCGCGCGTCGCGAATCTTTCCCGTCGCGCGAACCAGCCGCTGCGCCATGGTCGGCACCGGCACGAGGAACGCTCGGGCGATCTGCTCCGTCGTGAGACCGCAGATCGTCCGCAACGTGAGCGCAACCTGTGCCTCGGATGCGAGCGACGGGTGGCAGCACGTGAAGATCAATCGCAGCCGATCGTCTTCGACGCCGCTTTCGTTCTCTCGCGGCTCGGACGCCTCGACCGCGACGGCGTCGGCACTGAGCTCGTCGATGTGCGAGACGAAGCGCGCATCGCGACGCATCCGATCGATTGCGCGATTGCGACCGGTGCTGACGAGCCATGTGCGCGGGTTGGCGGGCATTCCGTCGCGCCGCCAGTGCTCGAGCGCGACGCTGAATGCGTCTTGCAGCGCCTCCTCGGCGACGTCGAAGTCACCGAGGAGGCGAATGAGCGTAGCGAGAATTCGTCGCGACTCGGACTGGTAGAGCCGGCCGATCTCCTCCTCGAGCCCAGCGATCACGACGGCATCGGCAAGATGGGACGAACTTCGATCGAGCCGGTTCGCGCGCCCGGAATGCGCTCCGCGATGCCAATCGCCTCGTCGAGATCCTTGGCGTCAACGAGGTAATAGCCGCCGAGCTGCTCCCGCGACTCGGCGAATGGTCCGTCGGTCGCCTGCCGCTTGCCGCCGCGAACCCGGACCGTGGTGGCTGTGTTCGTCGGTTGAAGCGCGTTTCCGCCCTTGTAGTGGCCCGACTTGGCAATGCCTTCAGTGAAGGTGCGATACTCGCTTCGCATGGCGCCGGTGTCGGCCTCGCTCCGCTTGGCCGATTCTTGTTCGTTTTGGTAGATGAGCAGAAGGTATTGCATGGTCGATCTCCGTTGGTTGTAGTGGCTGCCCTTCGTTGCTCCTTTAGTCGAACGGACGCCACGCAAATCGACAATCGCGTTAAGATATTGTTGGGCCTCGGCTTGGCCACCGGTCGCAACCCCCGGCCGCAGTGGGGGTAGAACGCGCGCGGCTCTAATCATAACTTGCGGAAGCTCTCTCTCCTCAACTCGCAGTTTGCCCATGAAGCACGCGACCTCTCACACCAATCGCGCACCGCGCTGGGCCGTAGTTCTCACGGCGATCATCGTTTGCGCCGCGGCGGCGCCATTTCAGACGCTTCACGCCCAAAAACCTGTCCCGGCCACGCCCACGGCGGTCGGCGGATTCTCGGCAGTTCAAGGCCTCGTCATGGATAGCGTCCACAACGGCCCGCTCGCCAACGCCGACGTGATCGTCGAAGGCGTCTCGCGGAACGCGATGACCGATGCCGACGGCCACTTTCGCATCGACAGCATTCCTCCGGGTCAGCATCGCATCATGGTGCTGCACCCTGTGCTCGACACGCTCGGGATTCAGATGCGCACGCCGGCGTACACCTTCGTCGCCGGGCAGACGCACGATCTCGATCTCACCATCCCGGGTGGCGAGCGTCTCGCCGCGGCGCTCTGCAACCCGGTCTGGCGGAATCGCGGCCCTGCGGTGCTCGTGGGCTTCGTCCGCGACCCCGACACTAATGGTCCCGCGTTGGGCGCGAAGGTATCCCTCGTCTACCAGGAGACCGACATCATTGGCCGAAAGAAGCCGATCTTGCGCGAGTCGCCCGTGGATTCGTCCGGCTTCTATCGCATTTGTGGTCTTCCCGGCGATATGAGCGGCAAGGTCCAAGTCTTCCGCAACGGCGTGAGCTCGGGTGAAGTGCCCGCCGAGGTGACGAACGGCTTCGTTGCGCTGAGGGCGTTCAGCATCGTGGCGCAGCATCAGGCGATGGTCGAAGTGAAGTCCGACAGCGGAAAGCTGAAGCGCTACGCGAAGGGTGCGGCGCGCGTCACCGGTAAAGTCGTGGACAAGAGAGGCCAACCGCTGCGCGACGCGCGGGTGATGTTGCAGGGCGGCGGCACCGTGGCCATCACCAAACCGAATGGCGAGTTCGTGCTGGACAGCTTGCCGTCGGGCACGCAGGCGCTCGACGTCCGCAAGCTCGGTTATTCGGCAACCGAAGTCGCCGTCGAGTTGTCATCGACCACGCCGGCGAAAACGACGATCACGATGAGCGATGCCGTGCCGCTGCTCGAGACGATGCGCGTCGAGGCGGCACAAGACAAAGCGCTCTCCGACATCGGCTATCTGCAGCGCAAGCAGACCGGGCTCGGACGCTTTTACGACGGGAAGCAGATCAATCACCAATCAATATCGTTCAGCGACGTGATGCGCATCGATCCGGGACTCAAGGTGCAGCCCACCGGTGACGGCCGCACGTACGTCATCACCGACAGCCGCAGCGCCACCACCGGATGCGTCAACTTCTACGTGGACGGCACGCTCTGGCAGCAGATGTCGCCCGGCGACATCGACAACTACGTGCAGCCGTCCGAGCTCGTAGCGGTCGAGGTGTACCACGGCACCGAGACGCCGCCGCAATTCACGCCGCCGGGACAGAGTGGCTGCGCGACCGTCGTCGCGTGGACGGTTGCGAGAGTTCACACGCAGACGCGCGACAGAAAGCCCTGATCGTGAACGTCCGCTCCGGCGTCGCATGAGTCGCAAGCTTGGGTTGTTTCGAACCACCGAGATGGCGACGGAATGCGACGTCTGCGGTCTGCGCTTCGATCTCATCTCGGGCGGCGCCTGCGTCCGCTGCCGAAAGATTCTCTGCTCGCGTCATTTGCACGGCTCGTGGCTTCGCCGTCTGCTCGTCGATTTCGGCGCCGATCCGATCTGCTGCGCGTGTCGGCGAGCGGCGTGATGTCGTTTCCGGCGCATGCGCCGCAGGATCCCGAGTTCGACGCGCGCGTGCGCGATAGCTTCGCGCGCCAGCGGTTCATGGCGACGATCGGCGCGCGCCTCACGAGCGTCGCGGCCGGCGAAGTCGACATCGAGCTCGATGTGCGCGATGGTCTCACGCAGCAACACGGCTTCCTGCACGCCGGTGTGTTGGCCGCGGCGGCGGATAGTGCGTGCGGATACGCGGCGTTCAGTCTGATGCCGCCGGGCGCCGCGGTCTTGAGCGTCGAGTTCAAGATCAATCTGCTCGCGCCGGCCGTCGGGAACCGCATTGTCGCGCGCGGCCGCGTGATTCGCGCCGGCAAGACGGTCACCGTCTGCTGGGGCGACGTAACGGCCTATACGGGCGACGAGGAACGCCTCGTGGCGACGATGGTCGGGACAATGATGACCGTGCGCGACCGAGGCCTTACCGGCTAGTGCGTCGAGTGCCGCAAGACTTCATGTCTTCGCTCGAGGGTCAGGCGTAGTGGTTCGTCGTTCCTGCGGCTGTGGCAGGCAACATGCCTGACTAGCGAGCATGGCAGCAATCGCGAACGAAGAGATGCTCGCACTCCCCGCGGTTCCGTGGTGGCGTCAGCGCTGGATAGCAATCCTCATTGCCTACGCCGTGGCGTTCGCGGCCGGCGTCGTCTGCGCGCGCGTCACGCTGACGGCCGGGCCGGTGGAGTGGCGCCACGGACTGCCTTGGGAACGCGCGCTGCTCATCCGCATGCACACGCCGTTGCCGCCCGTCATCGACCATCTCATGCTGGTGTTCCCGTGGTTCGGAACGAACATCTCGCTCATCCCCGGGATCGGCTTGATCTGCTGGTGGCTGTGGGTAAAGCGCGGTGAGCCTCATCTCGCTGTGCGACTCGCCGTCGTGCAACTCGGGAGCTACCTGCTCAACCCGTCGCTGAAGGCGATGTACGGGCGCCCGCGACCCGACTTGTTCGAGCGGCGCGGTTGGTACGGCTGGAGCTCGTATCCCAGCGGCCACGCAATCGCCAGCATCTCGGTGCTCATCACCCTCGCCATCATTCTCCATCGGGTGAAAGGATGGACGTGGCCGTACTACGTCTTCATCCCGATCATGCTCGCGAGCTTGTACTCGCGGATCTATCTCGCCGTCCATTGGCCGACGGACGTGATCGCCGGGATCGTAGTCGGCGCCGTCTGGCTCGCGGCGACGATGTACGCGTTTCGCGATCGTGGCTAGTTACCAGTAACTAAGCAACTACGCGAGCATCGCCGCCAACTTCTGTAAGTCGATGTTCCCGCCGCTCACGACCGCCGCCACACGCTCGCCGTCGCGCAGCGGAATGGCGC
>DASVYG010000477.1:0-5795 GCA_036392315.1 Gemmatimonadaceae bacterium | reverse complement strand
ACCGTTGCCGCAGCCTGCCGCGTTACGATCATCGTTTCCGCCGGAACGTTTCAGGGCACTGTCGGGTCAGCGTCGGGCACGCTCGAGCATTTCCCGATGATAGTAGACATACCAGACATCACGCTTCAAGGTGCACTCGTGATGGCGCTCGACGGCGCCGGCCGCGCCACGGGTCAGGGGACGGGCGATGGGGAGACGGTGCTCGCGCCGGTCGCGCCGCTGCCGTTCGTCAACCTCCTGTCGACTCCCATCATCGTCGCCAATGCGCACCCCGGCGGATCCGCGGGCAACGGCCTCGTCGTGCAGGGGTTCGTCTTCCAGTCGGGACACAACCCGGTCGTGGATGCTGGAGGTCAAGGGATTTTGAGCCTCCGGACGACGGGGCTCACCATTCGCGGCAACCGGTTCGAGGGCGGTTTCACCGAATCGATGGACCTGCGGGCGACGAGCGCCGACGTGCTGGAGAACCATCTGTCCGGCACGGCCGGCACGTGCGATGTCTGTCTCGCTGGGCCGGGCACGTACCTCGCCGAAGGCAATCGTCTATTGGCCGGCGGGATTCCAGGAATTGGAGCAACGCCGACCGTGCTAATAGCAGTGCCACCCGGCGTCGAACAATACGTCCTGCCGGCGACGGCCGAAGTATGGGCCGACATCCACAACAACGAAGTGCGCGACCATCAGCGGATTCCGACGGGCGTCGGCATCCGAATGGACGCGGTCGGAATCGGCGCGCCGAACGTGCACGGGACCATCCACGCCGTCGTGCAGAACAACTCGCTGATCGACAACCGGTTTGGGATTATCGTGCACGCGGCATTCCCTGTTGCCGGTACCGATCGCCGCGGCGACGTGGACATGACACTCGGCGGAAACGTCTTTCAGGGAAGCTGTCAGGCGAACCTGCTCGTGGCGTTCGCTCGGCACAACACGGTACTCGGGACGGCGAACACTCCGTATTTGCTCAACTCCACTTTTCAGCTGACGCTGAACGGCGATCTGAACTGGGACGACGCATGGTTCGGCGACCCGGCCGGGTTTGGCAACACACTGACAGTGGACGGCAACGTGATCCCGAACGGAGCGAGGCAGTTCTATGATCCATTCAGCTGCCCCGGAAGCTGACTGGTCATCGCGCGCCAAGGTTTGCGGATAGGCCCCATAGCCAACTCACGGCGGCCTCACGCCCGGAATTGATAGTTCACGCGTCCCCCGCCGATGCCGGCGGGGGACGCGTGAACGGCTTTGCCGTGGCGGAGGGCAAACTGTACCTTGGCAGTCATGCAGACCCTTCGGGTGCTGGGTGGAATTCGCCTCTCGAGGCCTGACGGGAGCGAAGCCGACGCACTGCTGCGCCAACCAAAACACGTGGCGCTTCTCGCCTATCTGGCGTTGCCGCGTCCCGGGACTTGGCATCGGCGCGACTCGTTGCTTGGTGTTTTCTGGCCGGAGCTCGACGAGTCGCGCGCACGCACCTCGCTGCGAAGCGCGCTCTATGCGCTGCGGCGACAGCTCAGCGACGGGACGATCAGGACGCGGGGTGACGATGAAGTGAGCGTCGACCCGGCGCTGTTGTCGACCGACGTCGGAGCCATGCTGGACGATTTCGACGCCGGCCGTCAATGCGAGGCTCTCGCGCGCTACACCGGCGAGCTATTGCCCGCGTTGTACATCGTCGGCGCAGAAGGGTTCGAGCCGTGGCTCGAGCGCGAGCGCGGTCGGTTGCAGGCCATCGCGCAGAAGGCCGCCGCGATCCTCAGCGAACGTCTGGAATCGGCCAATGATCTCACTGGCGCGCTCGACGTCGCGCGACGGGCCGCGGAGCTCGATCCGAATGACGAGGCGGCGGTGCGCCGGCTGATCGCGTTGCTCGACAAAATGGGCGATCGCGCACAGGCGTTTGCCGTCTATGAGCGATTTCGAAATCACGTGAGGGCCACGTTCGCCGTCCAGCCGTCCGCTGAGACCACGGCACTCGTCGACGCAGTCCGTACGCGGCGTTCTGCGTCGAGTCCAATCAACGCCACGACGGTGCCAGATACTCCACGATTAGATCATGGAGTAGAGGCACAGCAGCCTCCGCCGCCGATCGAACGCCAGCCGATTCCGTCGCGCTTGCGTGTGCGTCGGCGTTGGCTCGGCGTCGCCATTGGTGCCGCCGTCACAGCGCTCGTCGTCGCCGCGTATCGACTCGACGTTCCTGAACCCAAACCGACCGCGGGACCGACCGGCAAGATCTTGGTGGTGCTCCCGATGGAGAACGAGACTGGCGACCGCTCACGCGACTACATCGCCGCGGGTATTGCGGACGAAGTCGGCCGCCGGCTCGCACAAATCGGCGAATTGAAAGTCCGCTCGGGAGCGCGCTCAGATTGGCCAGCGGCCATGCGGCGCGATCCGCAGGCTGTCGGGCGTCGATTCGGCGCGGCGTTCATGCTTCGCTCAGCGATTGGACTCATCGGCGATTCACTCGAAGTGCGTGCGTCCCTTGTCGATGCGACAACGGGCAGCGAGAGTCCTCTGCCTGCAAAGCGCTTCGTCATGTCGGATCTCTTCTCTATCGAGCGTGAACTCACGGGTGGGGTCGTGGGAATGATATTTCGCCGACCACTGCCGGCTGTTCCGCGTCAGCCTGATCATGTGATTGATCCCGAGTCCTATCGCCTCACACTCGAGGCGTGGCATGAGCTCCTCACGATGCGACGAGAAGACATCGCCAAGGAGCAGTTTCTCCGCGCCACCCAGCTCGATCCGACCAATGCACGCGCCTTCGCCGGGCTGAGCTCCGCGCTCGCGGCTCAAGCTATCGCCGAGGTCATTCCATTCGAGGCCGGAGCTGCTCGTGCCTCGGCGGCGGCGGAACGAGCCATCGAGCTCGACAGCCTTCAGGGAACGGCCTGGGCGAATCTCGGGGCGTTGCGTGCGATCCGAACTCGGGATCTCGCCAGCGGTGTCGCCCTGTTACAGATCGCGAAACGCGTCGAGCCGTCCAATGCGGAGGTGTTTCTCATCGCGGCGGCATTGTACCGGCACGCCCAGCTCTGGGACAAAGCGCTCGACGAGATCAATATCGCGCGCGAGCTCGATCCTCTGACGCCGCTCTATTTGGAGCGCATGGCGTCGCTCGAGCTGTGCGCCGGTCGTCCGAATGTCGCGATTCCGCGCCTCCAAGCCGAGCTTGTCATCGCGCCTTCGAACAGCCTGGCGCTCGAAGCGCTCGCGCGGGCCCTGGCCCGCGTAGGCCGGTATGACGAAGCCATCGTTGCGTGGCGCAACAAGGCGCGCGCGGATCACGACGTCCTCATTGTCGGACTTCTCGATTCGGCGCATGGAGAAAAAGGATATTGGGACGCGCGGCACGCCGAGGGACGTCACAGACTATTGACGCTCGAACGCGATTCGTCGCGTCGATGGATGTCGCCGCTGAGGTTCGTACTGGCGCATTTCGCCGCCGGCGACACCGACGCCGGCTTCGCTCTGCTCGATTCATTGGTTCGGCAGCGAATGCCCGCGCTGTACAAGATGCCTTGCATGCCGGATCTCGACGAAGTCCGTGGAACGCCGCGCTACGCGGCGGCAGTCGCGCGGATGGCCGTGCTGCGATAGACGATGCGTCTGCGCGCGGTGCTGATCACTGTGGCGCTCCTCGGTGTCGGAATACGAGGAGCGGGTGGTCAGGGAGTCTCTGGTGCCGCGCTGACTGGAACGGTGCGCATCGATTCAGGCAGGCCGTTATCCGCTGCGCCCGTCACGTTGACGAACGTTGCCACCGGGAATGTCTGGCGCGCGAGCACATCGCCCGCCGGCGCCTTCCTATTCGACCCACTGCCCGTTGGCGGGCCATTCGTGCTCGAGGTGAAAGCAATCGGATATCAGCCGGTCGCGATCACGGGAATCATGCTACACGTTGGCGACCATCTCACGACCGACGTCACGTTGAATGCGACGCGGGCGAAGCCGCTCGCCGCGGTCGTCGTACGAGGCTCGAGCACCCGCGACGCCGGCGCTGGCGGACCGGCGCAGATGATTTCTGGTGATGCTGCGCGGAGCCTACCGATCATTGATCGCAACTTCATTAGGCTCTTGGCGCTCTCGCCGCTGGTTACGGGCAGCCAATCACTAGCGATCGGCGGACAACACCCGCGCTTCGATGCGATACAGATCGACGGTGGCTCCGCCGGGGATTTCTACGGCGTGAATCCAGCTCCCGGTACGGGCACCGGCGCCTCGTCCTTATCGCTCGAGGCGATCGAGGAGCTACGCGTGCTGGTCGCGCCCTTCGATGTCCGCCAAGGCGGCTTCGCGGGCGGGTTGATCAACGCGGTGACGCGTTCGGGAACGAACCAAGCCCACGCGTCTGGATTTGCGTCGCTGGCGCGATCCGACCTCGTCGGTCCCGATACGGCCGGCACCAAGGCGCAGCGATTCACCGCAGTACAATTCGACGCGACCGCGGGCGGCCCGATCGTGCCGGATCGATTGCACTATTTCGTCGCCGTCGAGTTCCAGACGAGACGCTCGCCCGCGGTTTCGACCGTCGATATCAATGAAACGATCGCCGCGCGCGCCGGCCAAATCTCGCGTGACGTGTACGGGTTCGATCCCGGCGGGATCGAGACACCAACTCTTTCGAGGCCGAGTTGGAACGTGTTCACGAAACTCTCATGGCAGGTGTCGGCGCACCATCTCGTCGACGTCAGCGTCAACAGTGTGAACGGCACGGGCGATGTGCTCGGTCGCTCGATCGTCAATCACAACAATCGCGATGGCTGGGCCTTGTCGAACAGCGGCTTCTCGAGTGGCAGCTCGGCTACTACACTTCGTGCTCGCGCGACGAGCGACCTCGGCCCGTTCACCAACGAGCTGATCGCGAGCTACTCTGTCGTCGGCGATCGCGTGGATTCACGATCTCATACGCCGCTCTTTCTGATCCAAACCGACGCGCTGAACACATACGTCGCGGCCGGCTCGGTCACGGGCGCCAACAACACGCATACGGACCAGCGAATCGCGGAGATTGCCGAGAATCTGTCATGGAGTCGGGGGTCGCACATCGTTACGGCGGGGACGCAAGATCATCTGCTGCACATTCGCGACGACTTCTTCATTACCTCGTGGGGCGCATGGACCTTTCCCAACGCCGATGCCTACGAGCAGCGCGAGCCATCACGTTACGAAGTGGCGCTCCCGCTTCGCCCGGGCGGACCGCTTGCCAACTACTCCGTCGTCGAGGCGGCCGTGTACCTGCAAGATCGCTGGGCAGCAACGCAACGCCTGACGCTCACGGTGGGTGTTCGCGCTGACGCCCCGTTTTTCGCGGCGCCGTTTCGTAATGATTCGTTGGTCGCGGATGCTCTCCTCGGCCATATCGACACCGGAAGGTTCCCCTCGGGGAACGCGGTGCTTTCGCCGCGTGTCGGTTTTTCGTTCGCCGCGGGCCGAGGTGACGAGAGCGCCTGGGTGATTCGCGGCGGTGTGGGGGCTTTCGCCGGGCGCCCGCCCTACGCTTGGATGACGAACGCGTATTCCAGCACGGGGCGGGATCAGACGACGCTCGTCTGCGGACCGGCCGACGGCGTCCCGGCACCGGTCGTCGACGTGGCCGCGCTTCCATTGCGGTGCCTGCATTCTGCCAGCGTCGGACCGGTGCCGTCTGTGACGACCTTTGCCGCGGACACGCGTTTTCCACAGGCCATCAAGTTCGATCTCGGTTTGGAACACGAGCTTCGAGCCGGCTTCATCGCCTCGATGGATTTCATACACACCGACACGCGCAACACGTTGACGCTGATCGA
>DASVYG010000476.1:0-1754 GCA_036392315.1 Gemmatimonadaceae bacterium | reverse complement strand
GAGTGTCGAGGCCCGGTCCCGCCCTGTTTAGCGGAGTTCCGCGCTGCAAACCGCCCGATCGGTTGAGTAAATCCCGCGGATCGCTGTGTAAATCGCCCAGCGGATGCTGCAAACCGCCCGATCGGTCGTGTAAATCGCTGTTTCGGAAGTGGAAACGCGACGATCGGCGGTGTATGACTCGACGTACGGAGGTGGAAACGCCCCGACTGGGGATGTATTTCGCGCGAACGGTCCTGTCATAGTCGAGGACGGCGAGTGTAAGCACGACGAACAGGCCTGTAAATGCGGCGTGCCCACGCGTCGACGCCCGGTTCACTCCTGCAAAGTCGACCTAACCATGCCGACAACCGCCCGTCTCCTGCTGCGCGGTCCTCGACACCTGCTGCATGGTCGGGGTCCCCATGCCGATCGTCGCTGATTCACCGATGTTCGGTTCCGGTGCCACGGTGTGCGACACCGGAACACCGCTGTCTCGGACCGGTGCACCGCCGTTTGGCCGCGGTGCACCGCCGTTTGAAAGCGGCGCACTGTCGGCGGCGAGCGGAACCACGTCAACCGCTCTGCGGGACGCCGCTCCCCGGATCGCGGCGGCTTCGCGTGTCGCCAAGACACGACCATCGGCGAGTGGGACTCGAGCGCGTTGCTCTCACCCCCGAGCTCGATCCATCAGCCACGCGTGCATCTGCGGGTTGCCCGCGACGAGGCTCGTGTGATCGATCGGAACGCTCTCGCCCTCGAGATTCGTCACGATCCCGCCCGCCTCGAGAATCAACAGTACGCCGGCGGCGATGTCCCACGGGGCGAGGCTGAGCTCCCAGAATGCCTCGAATCGGCCGCAGGCGACGTCGGCGAGATCCAGCGCCGCCGAGCCTGGCCGGCGAATGCCGGCGGACTCGCGCATGATCCGCGGCAGCATTCGTAAATACTCATCGACTCGGCCGTCGTCCTTGAATGGGAATCCCGTGCCGATCAGCGACTTGCTCGGCTCGGTGATAGGCGAGACCGAAATTGGTTGACCGTTGAGGCGCGCGCCGCCGCCCGATGTCGCCGTGAACAGCTCGCCGTTGGCGACGTTGAGGACCGCGCCCGCCACCAGCTCTCCGTCCACCATCGCCGCGATCGAGACCGCGTACCACGGAAAACCGTGGAGAAAGTTGGTCGTCCCGTCGAGCGGATCGGCGACGAACACCAGGCCGCGCCGATCGTTCATCGCCGGCGAGAGCTCCTCGCCGAGTATTCGCGCGTCCGTATGGCGGCCGAGGACCGTTTCGGTGATTATGCGCTCGGCATCGCGATCGACGTCGCTCACGAAGTCGAACTGAGATTTTGTCTCCCACGCAATCGTGCGGCGATTGGTCGCGCGTTCGCGGACGATCTCCGCGGCGCGAGCGGCAGCGGCGACGCAGGTCGCCAGGAGCGTTCGGCTCGTATTAATTTGACCAGATGTCACGAATCTTTACGGGAATCCAGCCGTCCGGGGAATTGCACATCGGCAACTACCTCGGCGCGGTCAAGAATTGGGTGCGGCTGCAGCACGAGTTCGATACGATCGTTTCCATCGTCGACTATCACGCCATCACGCTTCCGTATGAACCGGCGCGATTGCGCCAGCGTCGCCACGATTTGGCGCTGACGTTGCTCGCCGCCGGCATCGATCCCAACGTCGCCGCGCTGTGCGTGCAGTCGCAGGTGCCGGAACATACCGAGCTGGCGTGGATTCTCAACACCATCACGCCGCTCGGAGAGCTCGAGCG
>DASVYG010000475.1:0-22843 GCA_036392315.1 Gemmatimonadaceae bacterium | reverse complement strand
TACGGCGCTCGAGCGCGCGACGTGTCATGCGAGTACGGTAACGGCAGTGTGGGCGACGGGCTTCGGCCGGCAAGCCGTGGCATTCGCGCACGGGTCGCGTACGGAGCTGGACTGCCACGGTCGCGGTGCCGCGCACTATGTCCCGGGACCGCTCGTCGTCGTCGACGTCGGCGGGCAGGACGCCAAAGTCATTCGGCTCGACGCCGCCGGCCAGCGTCTGTCGCACCGCATGAATCGCAAATGCGCCGCGGGCACCGGCAGCTTTCTGGACGAAATCGCGCTGCGCCTCGGCATCGACATCGAGACCATGGATGCGCTCGCGCGACAGTCGACCGAAACGCTGGAGCTATCGAGCTTCTGCACGGTGTTCGCCGGCACGGAGTTGTTGACGCTCATCCGCGCCGGCAAGCGGCCGGCTGATCTCGCGCTCGCTGCCTATCGCTCGCTCGTGAAACGCATCGTCGCGATGGACGTGTTGCAGGGGCGCATCGTCGCCACCGGCGGCGTCGTCGCGTATCACCCGACGCTGCTGCGTTTGCTCGGCGAGGAGTTGGGCGCGGAGATGATCGTGCCCCCGCATCCACAAGAGATGGGTGCATTCGGCGCCGCGCTCGCGGCCCGAGACGGCGCCGCGGCGGTGGGACCAGAGCTCGCACCGCGAGCGGAACTGACAGGGATAGGACGTGGGAGGATTGATGACCTCTGATCTTCGGTCATTGCCGGGAGCGGCCGGCCACGCACGGTGGAGCGTGCGCGAGGGCGACGTGATCCGTTCGCAGCTCGAACCGCTCGGCGAGCGCGAGACGATCGGCGCGATGCTCGCGCGCAATGCAGCGCGCCTCGCCGATCGAGCGGCGTACGCGGAGCGGCGGAGCGTCGACTTCCGCAAGGTCACCTGGTCGGATCTGTGTCTGGACGTTGGTGCGTTCGGCGCCTTTCTCACCGCGACGGGCGTTCAGCCAGGCGATCGTGTCGCCGTCGTGTCGCCCAATCGCGGGGCGATGCTCACCGTCGAGTTGGCGACGATGTCTCTCGGGGCGATCTACGTGCCGATCTTTGCCGGATATTCGGCACAGCAGACGACGGCGCTGCTCGCGCACGCGCGGCCGTCGGTGGTCGTGCTGCCGGAGGCAACGTGGCTGGCGCGCGTCAAAATGCCGGCGACGGCGCGCGTCGTCATCACGTTCGCGCGTTCGCGGCTGTGGAAGGGCGAGCGTCGCGCCGTTCCGGTGGTGCCGCTCGACGATGTGCTGGCGCGCTTCAGGGGCAAGCTGAGCGAGCCCGCACGCCAGTCCTTCCTCGAGCGCGCCGTGCGCGGCAACCCCGATGCGCCCTGTCTCATGATGTACACGTCGGGAACGAGCGGCGCGCTCAAAGCGGTGGTACTCACCCACGACAACATCCTGTCGCAGCGTCGCGCCATCGCCGCCATTGGCGCCGTCGGTGACATATGGCGCGTGACGCCGGACGATCGCTTCCTGTCATACTTGCCTTGGCATCACAGCTTCGGCGGGATCTTCGAGAAGTACACCGCGCTCTACAACGGCGCGACGATCTTCATCGACAACTCGCTCGGCAAGGATTTCGAGGCGCTCCGCCGCAACTGGCTCGTCGCACAGCCGACGATCTATTTCAGCGTGCCGAAGGTGTACCAGCAGCTCGTGGCGCGCGCGCAGAGCGATCCGGCGGACGAGCGACGCATCTTCCACTCGGCGCTGCGGTTCGTGTTCACCGCGGCGGCGCCGTTGCCGGCCAACATCTCGGAATTCTTCGCCGCGCGGCGAATTCCGGTGATCGAGGGCTGGGGGCTCACCGAGACGGCGCCGTGCTGCACGCTCACCGATCCCACCGAGCCGCGCGCCGTGCTCGGAATGGTCGGGTATCCGATTCCCGGCGTCGAGGTGCGGATCGCCGGCGACGGCGAAATCCTCGTGCGCGGACCGAACGTCATGCGCGGCTATCTCGACGAACCCGACGCGACCGCCGCCGCGCTACCGGGCGACGGATGGTTCCACACCGGCGATCTCGGCCAGCTCGCCGAGAGCGGGCTGCGGCTCGTGGCACGTAAGGACCGCGTATTCAAGATGTTGAATGCCGAAAAGGTGGTGCCGACGCAGATCGAGGACCGATTGGCCGGGATGAACAAGTACATCCGGCACGTCATCGTCGCCGGAGCCGG
The DNA here is from genome assembly GCA_036392315.1 of Gemmatimonadaceae bacterium. Classification (GTDB taxonomy): domain Bacteria; phylum Gemmatimonadota; class Gemmatimonadetes; order Gemmatimonadales; family Gemmatimonadaceae; genus JAQBQB01. Next base: position 20,664 of record DASVYG010000475.1, on the reverse strand, counting down.
CCGGAGCTTTCTCAGCGCCGTCGTCTTTCCCGACTTCTTCCGGATCGCCGAGGAGTTCGGCGACGACCGCGCCGCCGCGAGCAAGGCGGTGAAGGAGTCGCTGCGTGCGACGATTCTCGAGTTCAACCGAACGCATCCGGTCAAGTACGAGCGTATTCAGGCTATCACCGTCGTCAGCAAGGAACTGTCGATTGAGGATCAGGAGCTGACGCCCTCGCTCAAGCTCCGAGTGCACAACGTGCTGTCGCGCTCGGAAGAGTATCTCGATGCCGTGTACGAGCCGACGGCGCGCTGCGACTGTCGCGTGCTGCGGAAGGTGCTGCGCATCGGCGAAGACAAACGCCCCTGTGTGGGCGGCCTCGATCGAACGCTGGACCGGTGCCACGAGTGCGGCAGTTTCATCTTCGACGACATCGACGGCACGCCCGCGTTGGTGGGAGGAGTCCGCGCATGACGGCGCTGACGCACGACCGGTGGGATGCCTGGTCCATGGTGGCAGTCGGGCAGCGTATGGAGCACACTCCACTGCCGCGTGAAGCGCTCCGCGCCGGAGAGGCGCTCGTTGAGGTCGCGGGATGCGGCGTCTGTCACACCGATCTCTCATTTCTGCTCGCCGGCGTGAGGACGCGTCACGCGCTGCCGCTCGTCCTCGGGCACGAGATCAGCGGCTGGGTTCGCGAGACTGCTGCAGGCGCCGACCCCGCGCTGCTCGGACGAGCGGTCATCGTTCCCGCCGTGCTCCCGTGCGGCGAGTGCGATCTCTGCCGTGCGGGGCATCGGCGAATCTGCCGCAACCAGGTGATGCCGGGAAACGACCGTCACGGGGGCTACGCCTCGCACGTTGTCGTGCCGGCGCGGTATCTCTGCCCGGTCCCGGATCGCGTGCTTGCGACGCACGACTTGTGGGAGCTGGCGGTAGTATCGGACGCAGTATCGACGCCATTCCAGGCCGTGAAGCGCTCCGGGCTGTCCGCGGGCGAGCTGGCCATATTCGTCGGAGTGGGCGGGATCGGCGTGCATGGCGTTCAGATCGCGGCTGCCACCGGCGCAAAGGTGCTGGCGGTCGATGTGAATTCTGTGAAGCTCGAACAAGCGCGCGCCGCCGGCGCGCACGGCATCGTCGACGCGACAGGAGTGCCGCTCAAAGACCTTCGCAAGAACGTGAAGGAGCTCGCCGCGGCGCTCGGCGCGCCGCCGCACTGCTGGAAGATCTTCGAGATGTCGGGCACGAAGGCCGGGCAGGAAACGGCCTACGCGCTCGTCGGCTACGGCGCCACGCTGTCGGTGGTCGGGTACACGGCCGATCGCGTCGAGCTCAGTCTCTCGAATCTCATGGCCTACGACGCCGAAGCGCGTGGCAATTGGGGCGCCGATCCGGTCCTCTATCCGGAGCTGCTGGAGTGGATCGCGGACCGGCGCATCGCCGTGAGGCCGTTCGTCGAGCCGCACCCGTTGGAGCGCATCAACGAAGTGTTCGACGAGGCGCACCACGGGCGGCTCACCAAGCGCGCCGTGCTCATTCCCTCCTGATCCCGAGCCGTTATGAAGCCGATCGACGTCCTGATGCAGGAACACCGCGTGATCGAGAGTGCGCTCGACGCGCTGGAAACGGCGGCCGACCGGATGGAGCGCGGTGAAGCCGTGCGTCCACGGTTCTTCGTCGATGCCGCAGAGTTCATCCGTGACTTCGCCGACGGCTGTCATCACAGCAAGGAAGAGGGCGTTCTCTTCGGCGCGATGGTGGATGCCGGCGCGCCCGCAGAAGGCGGGGCGATCGCGATGATGCTCGACGAGCACGAGGAGGGGCGGCGATACACGCGTGCCATGCGTGGTGCCGCCATGCGACTCGATCGCGGCGATGACACCGGGCGCGGCGAGATCATCGCCAACGCCCGGCGATACGTGGCGCTTCTGCGGGACCACATCGCGAAGGAAGACGAGATGCTGTTCCCAATGGCGGCCGAGCTCATCCCGCCCTCGCGCGAAGACGAGCTAATGGAGCGCTTCGAGCGCGTCGAAGCAGATGATGCCGGCCCTGGTGCACACGCACGGTTGATCGCGTTGGCCGCCGAGTTGGCTCGCGAAGCGGCGACACCAGTCTGACTGGCGGCTACCCCGCGAACACGCCGACGACATCGCTTCGCTCGTGACGGCGAACGCCCACGCTGCCGTCACGCCGTCAGCGTCGGTTCGCGCCGCTCTCTCTGGACTGCCGCAGCCAGAGGGTGAAGACCGACCCGCCTCCGTCGTTATCAGCGTACGTGACGTCGCCGCCGAGGAGTCGCGCGATCCGCCGGCTGATGGCCAGCCCGAGGCCGTTGCCGTTCGCCGCGGCTCCTGACGCGCGCACGCGGAAGAATTCCTCGAACACGCGCGCGCGAAGGTCGGGCGGAATGCCGGGTCCCGTGTCGCGCACTTCGACGCCGACGGCCGGCTTCGCCCGCCGAGAATCGCTCCGCACAATCCGCAGAGCGATGCGGCCATCGCGCGGCGTATACTTGATCGCGTTCGACAAGAGGTTGCTGAGCACCTGTTGCACGCGGAGCGGATCGGTGACGAGCGGCGTCCGATCCATTGTCGTGGCAATGGACACGCCGTGCTCCTGCGCCATGCCGCGATGATCTTCGACGACGTCGGCGACGATCGACGCAAGGTCCGTCTCCGCATACTCGATGGGAAGGTCGCCACCATCGGCGCGCGCCAGCTCGAGAAGGTCCGTGACGGTTTGCACGGACATGTGAACGAGCCGATGAATGCGACGCACCATGCCGAGCTGCGGCTCCGATAGCGGCCCGACGACCGATTCCTCGAGCAACTGTGCGTATCCAGCGGCCGCGCCGAGCGGATTCTTGACGTCGTGTGTCACACCACGAAGAAGCGCCGTTCGCGCTTCGGCGGCTCGGATCACTTCCGCGCGCTCGCGCTCCGCGACTCGCGCGAACCGCAGCACGCGGCGACCCGACCACATGGCGCTCGCCATCGCCACGAGCGCGATTGGCGCGAGGATCGCAGCGTAGACGACATTGAGATACTCCAACCGTCGAATCTCGACGCGTTGCGCCGCCGAAATGTTCGTGAGCACGGAATCGAGTTGTTCAGCCGTGGCGAGGAGCTTGAGCCCCTCTCGCGCCGACTCGCTCCGTCCGTCGTGCGGCGAGGCGTCCCAGGTGTGGAGAAGGGTGCTCAGCTCGTTCAGGCGTTGGACCGCCGGAGGCCCGATCTCGCGCGTCGCCGCGCGCAGGCCGGCTTCATCGTCTTCGAGATGCGCGCGTGTCGCGAGAAGCGTCGACTCGCTCGGTTGCGATGGCTGATTCCGCAACAGAAGGTCGCTCGCGAACGACGCCTCGAGATCGTTGAGCAGAACTCGCGCGTGCTCGCTGCCGTCGGTGTATCGCGTGCGCAGCCCGCGGACTCGCTGCTCCACGAGGATCGGCGTCATGAGCAACGCCAACAACGAAAGAATGACGAACGCCGACGGCGCCCACCACCACGTGCTGAGCATTGGCTCGGCTTGCGGAGCCGCTGCGGCGTGGCCCGACGAATCGACGCCCGTTACCTCTGGCAGCTTTCAACTCCGAACGGTGACACTACTCTGTACGCGGGCGCGCGTAGTCGTGTTCCGTGACGTCCGAGCACGAGACGTTCGCGTCAGCGCGCGCGCGATTCGAACGCCGCGATCTTGCTCAGCCGTCTGCGATGGCGCTCCGCACCGGAGAACTCCGCCTTCAGGAAGGCGCCGACGAGCTCGGCGGCGAGCGATGGCCCGACGACGCGCGCGCCCAACGCCAACACGTTCATCGCGTCGTCTTCGACGCCCTGGTGCGCCGAAAACGTGTCGTGACAAAGCCCCGATCGAATCCCGGCGAATTTATTCGCCGCGACCGAGGCGCCGACGCCGCTGCCGCACAGGAGCACGCCGCGTTCAGCGCGACCATCAATGATGGCGCGCGCAACACGCTCGGCAAAATCCGGGTAGTCGTCGCCGGGCTCGATCTCGTATGCGCCGCAGTCGAGCGCCTCGTGGCCGGCGGCGCGAATCGCTTCGAGGATCGCCAGCCTGAGACCAAAACCGGCATGATCCGCCCCGATCGCGACGATCACTGGATCGTCGCGATTCGATTCGCGACGGTGTGCTCGTACACGAGGCGCGAGACGTCCACGATCAGTTGCCGAGCGATCTTTTCATCCGGGATGCCGCGCGTGAGCACCACCAACACGTAGGGTTTCCGATTTTGCGGATAGACGATGGCGGCATCATGCAGCACGCCGGTGATCCACCCGGTCTTGTGTGCGACCTTCATGCCTGGCGGCAATCCCGCTGGGATCTCGGCGCTGAATTCCTGTCGCAACAAGATGTCTCGCATCGCGTCGCAGCTCGATCGTGACGCAGCGCGCCCCGTTTCGATCGCCTCGAGCAACACGGCGAGATCGCGCGCCGTCGTCGTGTTGTTCAACCCGGCACGGAATGCCTTGTCGTCTTCGACGCCGCGTAGCACGCGAATGTTCTTGGCGCCGAGCTCGTGCGCCGTTGCGTTCGCGCGATCGGGGCCGACCAGTTCGATGAGCGCATTCGTCGCCAAGTTGCTCGAGCGCGTGATCATGCGGTCGATCAACTCGCGAACGGGAACGCGCCTGCCGATCGCCGCGTACGCCGAGCTGTCCGAGTCGTCACCCGCATCGAGAGCGTAGGGTGACCCGTCGACGATCGACCCAAACTGATTGACCAGCAGAATTCCCTGATCGAGGCTGAGCGCCCCTGCGTCGATTCGGCGAAAGAGCTCGATCATGACCGGCACCTTCATCGTGCTGGCGGCGTGAAAGCTGTCGTCGGCGTTTACGTACAGGGTATCGCCCGTCTCGAGGTCGTGGAACGCGACGCCCGCAACCGCCCCACCAACGCCCGCTATCCGGCTCGCGATCATCGACTTAAGCGAGTCCGGCCGGGCCACCGGCCGCGGAATGGCGGTCTGCCCACCCCAAAAGAGAGCCAAAGCGAGGGAGACGGGTACCGAAAACGTCAGCATATGGCGAATATGGATTGCCGTGATCGCCGTTACAAGCGTTTCCCTGTTGCCTTCGGCATCATCCACTCGTTTACCAGATGAGCCAACAAGCTCCTGCGTCCGGGTCCGTTAGAGGCTAACCACCATGTCGTTTTCGAACCAACAACGCCCGGAAGACGAGGCGGGGTCAATCCCGGTGACCTCCCGACGCGAGCGTGTCCGATTTGCCGACTTCAGCTTCGCGCGGACGCCCAACGGGCAATGCTCCGCCGAGGTCGCGCTCGAGTGGGATAACGTCACGTATGTCGGTCGCTCGACGGGGCAATCCAGCCCGTTGGGCGATTTTCGTGTCGCCGCCGAGGCCGCGCTTCGCGCGCTCGAGGACTTCGCGAAGGGTGCCGTGCACCTGGAGCTGCTGGGCGTCAAACACATTCGCGCGTTCGACGCGAATCTGCTCATCGTCTCCGTATCGGTGCGCGAAGATGCGCAGCTCACCCGCCTGGTCGGCTGCTACCTGGCCGAGACGGATACGCGCCGTGGCGCGGCCATGGCCGTGCTCAACGCGACGAATCGCGTCCTGGGCAATTATCTCTCGATGCGCTAGTCCGTGGTTGACGTGAAGAAATATCTCGTGCCGATCATGGCGACGGCCGCGCTGTCGGCCGGCTGCGCGCGCTCCAGCCGTCAGGCGCCGACGCCGGTGGTGATCGCGACCGCGGTTCCCGAGAAGCCAAGCGTCGTACAGCAAGCGCCGACGCCTTCTGCTCCGGCTCAAAACGAACCAGCCGCCCCCGAGAAGAGCGCGGCCAAGGTCGCGACCGACACGGTGCTCGTGAGCGCGACGGACGTCACGCGTCGCGCTGTCGACGTGTTCGGTGACACCGCGATCGTCGGCGCTGGGGCCGTCGCCGACTCGGCCATGGCCGGTCCGTCGTGGGACATCGAGGTTCGCTCGTATCAGTCGACGGCTCGCGTCGAGCATTACGTGCGACTGTTCAGCGGCCCCGCCAAGGAGCACATCGAGGCGCAGCTGGAGCAGGGCACACGCTACGAGCCGATGATTCGCGCCAAGATGCGCGAAGGTGGGCTTCCGGAAGACATGTACTATCTGGCACTCGTCGAGAGCGGGTTCGACCCGAACGCGTACTCGCGAGCCGCAGCAGTCGGCATGTGGCAGTTCATGACGTCGACGGCGCGCGACATGGGAATGCGCGTCGATTGGTGGATCGATGAACGGCGCGACCCGATCAGGTCGACGAGCGCCGCGGTTCGCTTCATCAAAGGACTCAAGGAGCAATTCGGATCGCTGTACCTCGCCGCCGCCGCGTACAATGGCGGTCCGGGCCGCGTGGCGCGCGGTCTCACCCGCTACGCCGACGATCTCGAGGGCACCACGGGCGACGATCTGTTCTTCGCGCTGGCCGGCAAGGACTATCTGCGCAACGAGACTCGGGAGTACGTCCCGCAGCTGATCGCTGCGGCGCTCATCGCCAAAGAGCCCGAGCGCTACGGCATGAAGCTGACCCCGCTGGCGCCCTTCTCGTACGACTCGGTGCGCGTGGGACCGGCGACGCCGCTTGCCGCGATCGCCCACGCCGCGTGCACAACGGTGCCTCGCGTGCAGGAGCTGAATCCTCAGGTGCTCCGCGGCATGACGCCGCCAAAGGATTCGTTGTACGTGCGAATTCCGGTTGGCGCAGCGGACGGCTTTGCCGATTCACTCGCCGCGCTCCCAGCCGGCGAGCGAAAGGCCATGAGCACGGTCGTCTCGAAGAAAGGTGAGAGCAGCGCGTCGATCGCCAAGAAGGCGGGAATCGCCGCACGACAGATCGCCATCTACAATCCGAAGCTCAAGCGCCTGAAGAGCGGCAACCTCGTGCCCGGCCAGACCGTGCTGGTGCCGACCGCGGCGGTCGTTGCGGCGTCGGTCGCCGTGCCGGATCCGGCCATCGAGCGCTATGGCAGCTCACGCTCCACGATGCACGTCGTGAAGTCGGGCGAGACACTGGGTGCGATCGCCAAGAAGTACCACACCACGACGGCGGCGCTCATGCGGGCAAACGGCCTGCGCCGCGCCCTGATCTTCCCTGGCCAGAGCCTGGTGGTGCACGCCGCGTCTCGAAGCGTCGCCAAGAAGGGTTCCTTGGCAAAGTCGGCCAAGACAAGCACCAAGGCCACGACGGCCGCAAAGGCGACGAGCAAAAAGAAAGTGGGCGCCGCGAAACGCAGCGCCCACTAGTCTTGCCGCCTGCCAATCGACGGGCGGGCCTTATTGCATCAAACCCTTGCCCTTGTAATCACGCATCACCGAGCGGTCGTACCCGTTGCCCGGGTTTACCCCGGCGCGTACGTCCCGCCAAACGGCGTCCTCACCTCGGTTGTACGCCAGCAGTGCCAGGTTGACGTTCCCCTTGTACATGTCGAGCAGGGTCCGCAGATAGCGAAACCCGACCTTGAGGTTCGTCTCCCCGTTGAACAACTGCTCACGCGTCACGCCCTTCAAGTAGAGCCGGGCGGTGCTCGGCATGAGCTGCGTCAGGCCAACCGCGCCGACCTTGCTGATCGCGTGCTCATTGAACTCGCTTTCCAGCCGAACGAGCCTGAAGGCGAGCTCCGGATCGATGCCCTCGCGCAGCGACGCGTCGAACACCTTCCCGGCCATACCGGCGGTAATACCGTACTTGTTCGAATACTGTATGATCTTGTTGGCCCGCTCGTATTGAGCGCGCGCCAACGTCAGTTCGCCTCTTGCTGACTCGAGCTCCTGGCGCAGCTTCCGGGAATCGCCGAGCGAGAACAACGTTGCTCGGTCCCCAGTCACCGCAGGCTCGGCGTTCGCCGTGGCGGTTTTGCGGCTCGCTATGACGATGACCGTCAAAGCGATCGAACCAGCACCGAAGACCAGCTGCTTGAAGCGTCTTCGGCGCCTCGCCGCGTCACCCCGGTGGACGTACGTCCCACGTAGGTTGCGCATAAGTTTTTAGTTGGCAACAGGTTAACTACGGTCCAGCCTGTACTACCTCGTACTGCTGGACTCACGATAAGCGCCTGAGCTCCCTCCATCAACTCTTGCAAAATCTCCGCCCACTCCACCTGACTTGGCCAGTAACGATATATCGGAGATTTGCATTTCGCGATCGAGCGCTTTCGCCATGTCGTAGACCGTAAGCAGCGCGACCGACACGGCGGTCAGCGCCTCCATCTCCACTCCGGTTCGTCCTGTTGTCTTGGCTGTGGCCTCAGCCCGCACTCCTGGGATGGATTCGTCCGGGACCAGGTCGATCTGAATGTCGTCGAGCCTGAGAGGGTGACATAATGGAATCAAGTCGGCCGTCCTTTTCGCCGCCATCACTCCCGCCACGCGAGCGACCCCCAGCACGTCGCCCTTTTTGACCTCGGCGTTGACGATGGCGGCTAGGGTCGCCGGCCGCATTCGGATGACGCCGGCCGCCTTCGCCACCCGCTGCGTCTCCGGCTTGCCCGAGACGTCCACCATCCGCGCCTCGCCCGACTCGGCGACGTGCGTGAGCTTGTCCGTCATCGAACGAGAGGCGAGATCTCGTGAAGCAGCGACGCCGTGACGAGCTGTGGGCTCACGTTGCCGCTCGCCAGCTCCTTGGCGCGTTCGATGGCGTCCATGGCCTTGGCGGCTCCGAGCGCCGCTGTGTCGTCGGGCGCCTTGGTGGCGGTGCGCGACCGCTCGTGCACCAGGACGGTGAGCGCGTCGAGCGTGTCGCTGAATTTGCCCCGAGCCCCGGTCGAGCCTTGGCCAAGGGCCGCGCGCATTCGCGTTCCGCGATCGGGTGATGCCGCCGCATCGAGCAGTCGCCGCGCCTGTCCCAGCGCGGAGGTCCACGCGTCTCGGGCAATGAGGCGCCCCGGTGCCCCGCCGGCCAGCTCGAGCAGCTCCGCCGTGGCGTCCTGCGCGCCCAAGTCGAGCCGGCTCGCGACGGTCGGGTCGGCGATGAACGCGCGAACGTCCTCGAGAGAAAGCGGCGCGACGCGAACGGTTACCACGCGCGAACGAATCGTCGGAAGCAGGGCACCGGGCTCGCTCGACGTGAGAATGATCATCGTGTTCGCCGGCGGTTCCTCGAGCAGCTTGAGGAATGCATTCGCAGCTTGGTCGGAGCCCTCCTGCGCCACCATGCGCTCGGCGTCGCCGATGACGAACACCTTTCGCTCGCCCATGGCGGGAGCGAGCGCCGCCATGTGCACGATGGTCCGGACCATCGAGACGTAGATGGCCTCGTCGCCGCCGGGCGGCTCATACACGCCGCCGTTCTCCAGCCGCTCGGCGATTCCCTCGGCGATATCCTCCTGCACGTCCTCGAAATCTGGGTCCGCGTCCTTGAGTCGAGGGCGGGGGAAGAACCAGTGCAGGTCGGGGAGATGCAGCTCGTTCGCCATGCGGCAGGTCTTGCAGACTCCGCAGGGCGCCGCGCTTCGATCGGCAGATTCGCAGAGCAGAAGTCGGGCGAGCCACAACGCGAGTTGCTGTTTGCCTACGCCGCGCGGTCCCTGGAGCAGCAGGCTCGCCGGAAGCGTGTTTCTCGCGAGCGCGTTCTTGAAACGCTTTCGAAGGGCGGCGTGGCCGTACAGCGGCAGAAGTGGCACATGTGCAAGATACGAGAGGATTCAAACCCGGAGAAGCACTTGCGCCGGGGCGGAACCGCCCGGGCGGTTGCCGATTGACCCCGCCTGGCGTACGGTCATAAAGTCTCTCACCCAACGCACCATGCGACTCGGCATACCCCTCGGCATCGCGATCGTGACCATGACGGCTGTGTCCTCAACGCTTGACGCGCAGCGAGCCCGGGCGCGAGACCTTGGCGTCAAACCCGGGGTGTTCCCGACCGGAAAGCTCAACGGGATCACCGACGTCGCCGGCGTGCGCGTCGGCCAGACGACCATCGTCGAGGGCGACTCCATTCGGACGGGCGTGACGGCGATCCTGCCGCACGGCGGCAACCTGTTCACCGATCGCGTGCCCGCGGCGGTCCACGTCGGAAACGGATTCGGCAAGATCACTGGCGTGACGCAGCTTCGGGAGCTGGGCGAGCTCGAGACGCCGCTATTGCTCACCTGCACGCTCTGCGTGTGGAAGGCGGCCGACGCAATGGTCGGCTGGCTGCTCGAGCAGCCGGGCATGGCGAACGTCCGCTCGATCAATCCCGTGGTCGCTGAGACCAACGACGGAACGCTGAATGACATCCGGGCGCGGCCCATTCGACCGGAGCACGTCCGCGCGGCGCTGACATCGGCGTCGACCGGCCCCGTGGCGGAGGGCAGCGTGGGCGCTGGCACCGGGACCATCGCCTTCGGTTGGAAAGGGGGAATCGGCACGTCATCGCGCCTGCTCCCGTCGGCTTTGGGGGGATGGACGGTTGGCGTGCTCGTGCAAACGAACTTTGGCGGGATCTTCCAGGTTCTCGGGGCGCCGGTGGGCAAGGAGCTTGGCCAGTACGCTTTCAAGCGGGAAGCCGAATCGCCCGGCGAACGTGGCGACGGGTCGTGCGTCATGGTGATCGCGACGGACGCACCGTTGTCCGACCGAAATCTCGAACGGCTGGCGGCGCGCGCCATCATGGGTCTCGCGCGCACCGGCTCATCGGCGGCGAACGGGTCGGGCGACTATGTCATCGCGTTCTCGACGAACGAGAAGGTGCGCCGCGCCTACAACGCCACGCGGCTGACCACAGAGGAGCTGGCCAACGAACAAATGTCTGGCCTGTTCGAGGCTGCGGTCGAGGCAACGGAAGAGGCGATCTACAACTCGCTCTTCCAGGCGACCACGACGACCGCCAACGGTCACACGATCGAAGCGATCCCGCTGGAGAGGGTGCGAGCGGTGCTGGAGAAATACAATGTGGTAAAGCGATGAACGCAGGGTTGAGGGTTGAGGGTGGAGGGTTGAGGGAAGGTTGGTGGCGCGCATTGCGCGCCACTTGTGTATCAGCCATTCCGGCCATGAGAGCATCAATGGCGTGAAGGGCGGAGGAGCCCTCTAGTCGCACGGCCGGCATCGCGATGCCGAAGTGAGCCCCAGCTTTAAGCGATGAGCAGTTAGCATGAAGCCGTGAGCCGGTATCGGTCACAGGACGGGCTCGTCGCTCAATGCTAGAGGATCAACCTTAGCCCTTGGGCTCACAGTGGAAGTCGGGATGCCGGCGCCCCGAGTGCGCGGCTTGTGTTTTCACCATCCATGCTCGGCACCAAATGCAGCTACGCGCCGCAGGCGCTTTCCTTCCCTCAACCCTCGACCCTCAACCCTCGACCCTGGTTTGCAGACGGCATGCTTCGTGAGAGCGTGAAACCTTGTCTGACACTGAGAGGCGGCCATGGGCGGCAAGCGACCCGACCAGCACAACATCGATCCCGGCGAAGCGGGCTCCAGCGATTACAAGTGGCGCAACGAGGGCCGGAGCGCGGCCGAGCACATTTCCGAGGAAGACAAGCGCAATCTCCAGTCGAATCCGCATGACCAGCCCATGATACCGGAAGAGCGTGCGAACCCCGCCGCACGGGAGCTGCGGGAGCGAAAGGAGGCGGCGCGGCGACGTGACGCCGGCGGAATGAGCGACGACGAGCGCGTGGACGAAGCGTCGGAAGAGAGCTTCCCGGCGAGCGACCCACCGTCCCAGCCGTAGATTCATCTTTGCAGCATAAAGTACTTGCTATGAATGGCTCCGCGAGTTAAGCTAAGCCATCATGGCTCCCGTGACTCCGCTCCGTCCCTCGCGCTCCGACTCCCCGGAGATGCAAGCGCGCGCGATGGACAACCTGCGCTACATCCGCGGCATGATGGAACGCGCCGCGACCTTCACGGCGGTGTCCGGGTGGGGTGAGCTCGTCATTGGCATTACCGCGATCGCGGCGGCGCTCGTCGCGGCCCGGCAGACGTTGCCGTGGGCGTGGGTCGCGACCTGGGTCGCCGAGGCCGGGGTGGCCGCCGGTATCTCCGTGGCGTCCATGGCCCTCAAGGCGCACGCGGCGAACATGCCGCTTCTGTCTGGGCCATTGAGAAAACTCGTATTGAGCTTCTCTCCATCCATGATCGCGGGTGCGGTGCTCACCGCCGTGTTCGTGCGTCACGGCTCGTATGGATTCTTACCGGGCGTCTGGATGCTCCTGTATGGGGCCGCCGTCGTGAGTGCCGGCACGTACTCGGTTCGCAGCGTCCCCGTCATGGGCGCGGCGTTCATGATCGTCGGCGCTATCGCACTCGTCGCGCCCCCTGCATGGATGACGTTGCTCCTGGTCGCCGGATTCGGCTGCCTGCACATCATCTTCGGATTCTGGATTGCGCGGAGGCACGGTGGCTAAGCCGCAACGCGGACGTCGCGCCGATCAACAGGCCAAGGAGCACGCCGGCGCGCTGCGGACGGTTCGCGGTCGCGCCCCTGCCGAGGGACCGCTCGCCTTCGACCGATTGATTCACGAGCGCCTGCGTCTCGGGATTCTGAGCGCGCTGGCCGTCAACGAGTCCCTGAGCTTCAACGACTTGAAGAAGCTCATGCAGACCACCGACGGCAACTTGAGCGTTCATGCGCGGAAGCTCGAGGAGGCGAACTACATCGCCTGCACCAAGTCCTTCGAGGGGCGCGTTCCGAAGACCGAGTACGGCATCACGCCGAGCGGCCGAAGGGCGCTCGAACGATACCTCGACCACATGGAAGCGCTCATTCGGGCGACTCGCGAGCGGTAACGCGGACGCCCTGTTCTCGTCTATCTCCATATGAAACGAACGATCGTCGTTCCATCGTACGCGGGTACCCACGTCGGAATCATCATGGACGGCAACGGGCGCTGGGCCTCGGCGCGCGGACTGCCGCGAACCGCCGGCCACCGGGCCGGGGTTCGGACCGCTCGGAAGATCGTCGAAGCGGCGACGCGCGCCAGCGTCTCCACGGTGACGTTGTATGCCTTCTCGTCTGACAACTGGAGTCGGCCCACGCCCGAAGTCGGCGCCCTCATGCGACTGCTTCGGCGTTCGCTGCTCATCGAGTCGAAGCGCTGTCTCGAGAACGGCGTTCGGTTGTCGATCGTCGGCCGCCGCGACCGGCTGCCGGCGTCGCTCGTCGTCGCGATTCAAGAAGCGGAAGCGTTGACCGCCCACGGCCGGAACCTTCATCTCCGAGTGGCGATCGACTATTCGGCGCGTGAGTCCATCATGCAGGCGTCGATGCTCGCCGGAAACGAGCCGATGACGCGCGAGCGCTTCGGTCGTCTGCTCGCCCAGGTCAACCACGATCCATTTCCCATTCGCGACGTGGATCTGTTGATCCGCACCGGCGGTGAGCAGCGACTGAGTGACTTCCTGCTCTGGGAATGCGCATACGCCGAATTTTATTTCACTCGCTGCATGTGGCCCGAGTTCACCGAACACGAATTCCTGGCCGCACTCAACGAATTCGAGCTTCGCGAGCGACGGTTTGGAGGCGTGCAGGCACAAGCCGCGAGCTGACCGCGTCGCCTAGCCGGCCCCGTGCCCGCGTTACAGATTGACCAACAGCGTACCCGCATCAGCGAGTGCGCTGTTCGTCGTTTCGCTCCCTGAGATCACGATTTGATGACACCGCGCCCGCCGGCCTCACGTCGCACCGCCTCGGCGACCACGCGTCGCCTCGCATCGCCACTGGTCGGACGCGGTGACGAGCTCCAGGTGCTCGGCGCGGCATTGACCGAGGCCGACGCCGGGCACGGTCGAACCGTGTTCGTGGTCGGCGAGAGCGGAGTGGGGAAGACGCGGCTCGCCACGACCCTGATCGATCGCGCGACCGAGCGCGGATTCACCGTTGCGATGGGGCGCGCATATCCGGTGGAGACCGGCATTCCATACGCCGTGTTCTCCGACGCCATGGTGCCGCTACTGCGGTCGATCGAGCCGTCGGTGCTTACGTTGCTCAGTCGCGGCGGCACGGCGGATCTGGTCCAGTTATTTCCGGCGCTCGACACGGGCGCTCGCCCGTCGGTCGCTGCGCGGGGGGACCCGGCGGAGGTCAAGGCGCGACTGCTCTGGAATTTCACGCAGTTCCTGTCGCGGTTCGCGACGAAGCGTCCGTTGCTCATCGTCCTCGAGAACTTGCAGTGGGCGGACAGCGCCTCGTTGGAGATGCTCCACTTCGCGGCGAGGCAAACGGGACGCGATCGCGTGCTCATCGTCGGCACGCACAACGACCCCGATCACCGCGGCAACGCCGCGCTCCGCGCGACGGAGCTGTCGCTGCGCAATTTGGGGAACGCGCAATCCATCCGTCTCGGGCCATTCTCGGTCGAGGCGACGAGTGAGCTGATCGAGCGCACGTTCGACGTCGAGGAGTCGCGCGTCCGCGAATTTGCCGAGCGACTGCATCGGTGGACGGGAGGCAACCCGTTCTTCATCGACGAGACGATCAAAGCACTGCTCGAGGCCGGCCAACTCCATGAGACACACGGCGGGTGGATTGGATGGGACGTCGAAGAGCTGCGCGTGCCGGCGACCATTCGCGACGCCGTGCTCACGAGACTGGCCGATCTGTCGCCGGACGCGCGGGCGTTGGCCGACATCGCCGCCGTGCTCGGGACGCGGGCAACGCACGACGAGCTCGCCGCGGCGAGCTCGCTGAGCGACGACGCGCTGGTGGCCGCAGTCGATGAGCTGCGCGCGGTCGACGTGCTCACCGAGCGCCAAGACGGCGACGCGATCGTATATGACTTCTCTCATCCGCTGCTGCAGGAGACGTTGTACACGGAACTTGGGCTGGCGCGTGCCCGGACACTCCACGGCGCGATCGCGGAATCGCTCGAGCGGCTCCATGGCCCGCGCGCGCTCGCGCACTCGGGCGAGCTGGCGTTTCACTACGCGCGTGGCGACACGCGACGCCTGGCCGCCAAGGCAATCCGGTACTTGCGCGCGGCAGGGCGCGACGCGTCGGCCAAATACGCCAATCGCGAGGCCGCCGACTATCTGAGCGCGGCGCTCGCGATGGCCGAACAGGATTCGCGCGAGACGACTCTCGAGCTGGTGACTGATCTGGCGCGCGTTCGCCAACGTCTCGGAGACTACGGGGGCGCGCTCGAGCTGTGGGAACGAGCGCTCGCGTCGGCAACCGCGGCGAACGATCTCTCGCGTGTCGCGTCGATCCAGCGAAGCATGGGACTCGCCCGCTACTGGAGTGGCGCGTTCGAGGACGCACTGGCGCACTACGACGCTGCGCTCGACGCGGCGCGGCGCGCGGGCGATCGACCGCTCGAGGCGCGCGTCCTCATTCCGAAAGCGAGTTGTCTTCAGGCCATCGGCCGATCCGACGAAGCGCGTCAGGCCGTGGAGCGCGGACTCGAGCTGGCGACGGAACTGCAAGACGACGCGCTTCTGGCTCGCGTCCACCGAGCGCTGTTGCTGCTGTACCTCTGGACCGGGCCGGCGGCCAAGGCGCAGGAACATGGACGGCGCGCCATCGCGATCGCCGAGGCGTCGGGACAACGCGCGGTTGCGTGGTCGGCCCATTGGGCGTTGGCCATGCTCGCCGGCCTCACGGGAAACGCGGACGACGTGCGGCGTCACCTCGCCCACGCGCAGCGCATCGCCGAGGAGCTGCGTTCACCGCTGCTGCGCGTGTGGACCGCGGAGGTGGAGATCGAATACGCCGCGGGAATCGGCGAATGGGACCACGCGGTCGCGTTGGCCGAGCGTACGATCGAGATCGCGCGCTCGCTCGGGCAGCGCACGTTGTTGCCACGCTTGCTCGTGTGGCTCGGGCTTTTGTATTTCGGCCGCGGCGACGTGGAGCGCGGGAAAGCCTGCGTCGACGAAGCGTGGGATCTGTCGGGCGCGAGCGACTCGAAGAATCGCGCGCGCGACGTGCACACCATTGTCCCCGCGCACATCGGTCGCGCCGCGTATCACCTGACGATCGGCGAATATCCGCAAGCGATTCGCGTCGGCGAGCATGGCTTGCGGATTGCCGATCAATCGGGATACGTGGTGTGGGCGATTCACCGACTCATGCCGGTGATCGCCGAGGCGTCGTTGTGGGCGAGCGACATGGAGCGCGCGAGTGCAGTTGCCACGCGCATGCGGCGCGAATCGACGGCGCTGGGTCAGCGACTCGGTCTCGCCTGGGCCGACGCGTGCGACGCGTGCGTGGAGCTGCTCCACGGCGACGCAAAGCGTGCTGTGTCCTTGCTGCGCGGCGCGACGGCGGCACTGGAGGCGATTCCGTTCGTGCCCGACGCGGCACGGTTGCGCCGGCAGCTCGCGCGTGCGTTGGCCGAGACCGGCGATCGTGAAGGAGCGACGCGCGAGTTGCGGGGCGCGCACGAGGTATTCGCCCACCTCGGCGCCGAGCGTGAGCTCGACGCTACGCGCGAGCAACTGCGCGAGCTCGGCGCTCGTCCGCCCACGCGGTCGACGACGCAAGGCATCGCCGGTCTCACCGGCCGCGAGGTCGAGATCGTGCGCCTGGTCGCGGAGCGCCGGTCGAACAAGGAGATCGGCGCCGCGCTCGGTATTTCGGCGCGGACGGCGAGCACGCATTTGTCGAACATCTTCGTCAAGCTGGGCGTCGACTCACGTGGCGAGCTGGCGGATCGCGCGCGCGAGGCTGGTCTGCTCGAGCTCAGTTCTTGATCAGTCTTACGCCGCCGGAGCCGGCTTCGATCTTGATGGTGCCGCGCCCGTCTCCGATTTTGCCGCGCAGGTGATTGCGCGCCACGCGCGTGGTTTGCACGGGGAAGTCGCTGTCGATGCCGCCGCTCCCCGTCTCGATGTCCACCTCGGCGCCCTGCGAGGCGGGCAGGCGAATATCGACGCCACCGGAGCCGGAGTCGACGTCGAGGTGATCGACCGGCGTGAGGAGCTCGAGCGCTGTTCTGCCGCTCCCGGCATCGACGCTGACGTGCGGCGCCTTGACGCGATCGAGCCTGAGCCCGCCCGAGCCGACGTCGACCTTGAGTGTTTTCACATCGATGTCGGACCCGCTCACCGATCCCGATCCGGCGTCGATGGCGAAGTCGGTGCCGTGGACACCGGTGACGGTGACGCCGCCTGAGCCGGTGTCGAGCCGAACGTCGCCTTGCGCGTCGCTCACAGTGAGTCCGCCCGAGCCGGCGTCGAGGCTCAGTGCGCCGCGCGTGTGCTCGGACGAGAGGCGACCCGAGGCGACGCTCACATGAAGATCGCCGTCGACGTTGGCCACCGTGGCCTCACCAACGCCCCAGTGCACGCTGGCACGCTGACCTTTGGGAACGCTCACGACGAGATCGGCGTAGGCCTCTAGCCCCGAGCCGGAATCGCGGATCTCTACCCGATCGCGCCCCCCTCCGAACGAGTCGCGGTCGCTGCCGTCGTCGAATGTCCCGTCGTCGTTCACGCGGAGGGTCGTGCGCGACCGATGATTCATGTCCGAATACACGATCCGGTCCGACGGATAGATCACGCGTAAGGTTTGCGAGCCGCGGATGGTGCCGGTCGCCAACTTGAGTTGCGATGCGTCGTGGCCGCCACGAGTGACCTCGACCACGACGTCCGACCCAGTGCCGGGCTGGACGCGCAATCGTCCGGCGAGGTTGTAGATGGCGACGCGGTCACCCGCGACGGACCGTCGCTCCGTTTGCGCATCCGCGTGCGCGATGAGTGGAGCGAGGAGGATGGCAAGAGCGAGCGGCGAGCCAGCTGCGGTTCTCATAGCGCCTGTGAACCTCAGTCGTAGTGATGGTGGGGACTGTTTCGAATTCAGACAGCTCCACCGAGGCGATGGTTTGAGTCGTGCTCGCGAGAGAGGGCCGTGTTCAACGGATGTTTTCGATCGCCCACGTCCAGTAGACGGCGTCCTCTGGACTCATGTTGCCGCGCGGGATGAGTCGCGCATCTTCGTAGCCGTAGCGTCCGATGTCGAGCAGGTATTGCGCGCGCGACGTGAGCGTTCCGCGACACACGCGGTCTTCACTCGGCGGATTGTTCAGCTCCTGCTGCAGGCGATTTTGGAGCTCGGTCATCACGCGCGCGGGGATGCGATGTCGCTCGGACGGATAGATGAATCCGAACAAGACCAGATACGAGAACAGCAGTTGCCAGTGGGGATCGAAACGCTGGAGCACGCGGTCCCAGTCCAGCGATTCGGCGCAGGTGCGCAGAATGTGCGCGACGTCGGCGCCGTCGTAGCGTTCTCGTTCCATCACGTACGCTTTCTGCCACAGCAGCTCTTCGACGGGCGCGATCTTGACCGGCATGCCGAGGACGTCGGCCTCCATCGCGTTGGCGAACCACGCATCGTCGACGCGACAGACGCCGTTCCCCGAGCTGAACACGAGGTCGACGACGTCGTTTCCTTGTCGCGCTTTGGCGAGCCAATGCGGAAAGGTGATTTCGGTGTGGTAGCCGGCTTCGCGTAACGACTGCAAGGCGGTCTCGAGATCGTCGCGGCGAATGAAGAGATCGAAATCCTTCGTGTCGCGGACAATCCCCGTGTAGTTGAGAATCGCGTGCGAGCCGCCGACCATGAATGGAACGCGCGCGTCACTGAGGACGTGAAGCGTTCGCCGGTAGAAGGCGTTCGTGTCCTTCCCTGGGTGGTCGAAGGTCGATTGATAAGCCATGAGGTATGGTCGAGGCTACTCTGGCCCTCTGAATGCAAGACCGGGGCTAGTCGGGCTCGGTCGCTTTGGCGCCGATCAATCGTCGGGCCAAACTCCTGGCCCGAAACGTTCTGTACGTAGTAGTGGCTCGCGACCAGGACTCGAACCCAATGCCCATGCCCTTGAACCCCGCAGGAGATGTCGTCCGCTTGGCGGCAGTGGCCGATATCCACTACACCAAGAGCTCACACGGCAGCCTGCAATCGCTGTTCAGCCAGATCGCCGAATCGGCGGATGTGCTGATGTTGAGCGGCGATCTGACGGACTACGGCCTGGCCGAGGAGGCGAAGATCCTCGCCAAGGACTTGGCGCCGGTGAAGATCCCGATGGTCGGAGTCCTGGGCAATCACGATTTCGAGTCGAATCAGGAACGAGAGATCGCCCAGATACTGACCGACGTCGGCGTCCACATGCTCGATGGAGACACGTGGGAGTTTCGCGGCGTCGGCTTCGCCGGTGTTCGGGGGTTCTGCGGCGGATTCGGTCGCGGGGCGCTCGGCCCGTGGGGCGAGAAAATCATCAAAGACTTCGTACACGAAGCGGTACAGGAGGCGCTGAAGCTCGAGTCCGCTCTGGCCCGGCTCACGTCCGATCATCGTATCGTGCTCATGCACTACGCGCCCATTCGCGCGACAGTCGAAGGGGAATCGCCGGAGATCTTTCCGTTCCTCGGCTCGAGCCGCCTCGAGGATCCGCTCTCACGCTTCGAGGTGACGGCCGTGTTTCACGGCCACGCACACAAGGGAGCGCCCGAAGGAAAGACGCAAACCGGCATTCCCGTGTACAACGTCGCTCACTCGGTGCTCCGGGCGAACTATCCCGATCGACCGCCGTTCCGACTGTTCGAGGTCCACACCGCGTCGCCGCAGGATCAGACCGTCACGCCCATTGGCGATCGGCGGCAATGGGGGCGGAGATCGACGGACCGCTCTGAGGATCGGCAGGGCGCCGGCGGAGCGAATCCGAGCTAGCTAGCTCTCGATCGTTTCCGTCGGCAGCGATTCGATATAGAACCGCGCGTGCTCGAGATCAGCGCGCAAGCGGCGGCTCGCGCGCGGCGCGAGGAGCGTGTGGACGGCGTCGCTCAAGTCCGTGCGCGCCGGGCGATACGTGACCGCAATCTCGAGACGAGTCCAACGGGCGGTAATCGGCGTGAATCGAACGATGCCCGTCGTGTCCACCACGCTGCCCGGCACACTTTCCCAAGCGATGACGCTGTTGGGCACGTACTTGGTGACGACCGCGTTCCACGAGAGCGTGCCGCCCGACGGCGTGTACACCTCCCATCGCGAACGTCCGTCCTCGTAGTCGATCACGGAGCGGATGCCGTCCGTCACCCGCGCGAAATTTTCAAAATTCTTGAAGAACGCGAAGACCTCCCCGACTGGTCGCTCGACGTCGATCACCGATTTGAACGAGACGCGTCGTCGCTTCTCTCCCGCGGTCTGGATGCGCCGCTCGAGCAACGGTTGCATGGCGAACGCGATCAGTCCCAGTCCGAGCGTGCGCAAGATCGCGCGCGATCGATGGTCGGCACCCAGGCCGAGCAACGCGCCGCCGAGTCCGGCCGCCGCGAAGCGATAGAGTGCGTCCGGTGGACGGTTGGAATCGAACGAGTCAGTCACGGCCGGACGCTGCGCAAGGGGAGTGCCGGTCAGACTGCCTGCGCGAATGCCTCGAGGCGCGCCAGCGCCTGAGGCATGTCGCGGCGGCCATAGCCCAGCCGAAAATGAGGGCCCGGATATGCGAACTGCGATCCGGGTACGATGAGGACGCCTTCATGCTCCACCAACGCCGCGGCGAATTCGTCGACGTCGCCGGTCAGCAGCTTCGGAAAACAGACGCTCCCGGCTCGCGGCCGCACCCAGGCGAATCGGTCGGCGTTTCGCGCGAAGAAGCCGTCGAGCAGCTCGAGATTGCTGCGCACGATGGCTCGCGAGCGCTCGAGCACGCGTTCCCTGGCGCGCAATGCAATCAACGCCAGGATCTCGCTCGGCGCACTGTTGCAGAGCGTGGTGTAGTCCTTGAGCGACGCGAGCTTTCG
>DASVYG010000474.1:0-3234 GCA_036392315.1 Gemmatimonadaceae bacterium | reverse complement strand
CGCGAAGGGCAAGGATCAGATTTCGCCGGCGCCGGTCCAGGCCGGCGCGGTGCAGCCGGACGCGCAGAAGAAGCCGTAGTTGGCCGTTGGTTGCGAGTTGCTGGTTGCGAGCTGCTGGGTCCTCGGTGCTAGCTTCTAGCTGTTGCCAGCAATTCGCAGCCAACAACCAGCAACCAGCACCCCCATGTCCGACGAAATCGACTACCAGCTCATCGGCGACGACCTGCAGGCGGTGATCATCACGCTCGATCCGGGCGAGACGGTCATCGCCGAGGCGGGCTCGATGATGTATATGCAGGACGGCATCGTGATGAACACGACCCTCGATCCGAACGCGCAGGGCGGCGGGTTGATGGGAAAGCTCTTTCAAGGAGCCAAGCGCGCGTTGTCGGGCGACACGTTCTTCGTCACCACGTTCGCCAACGCAGCGAATCGGCGACAGGATGTCGCCTTCTCGTCCCATTTCCCCGGCAAGATCCGGCCGATCGATCTGCGCGACTGGGGCGGAACGATCATCGCGCAGAAGGACTCTTTTCTCGTCGCGGCTCGCGGCGCGAACGTCACGATCGCGTTCACACGGCGCATCGGCGCCGGATTCTTCGGCGGTGAAGGGTTCATTCTTCAACGGATCGAAGGCGACGGGCTTGCCTTTCTCCACGCGTCCGGCACGCTGCACGAAATCCGACTCGCCGCGGGTGAGTCCCTTCGCGTCGACACCGGATGTCTCGTCGCGATGGAACAGCAGATCGATTACGACATCGAGATGGTGCCCGGAATCAAGACCGCGCTCTTTGGCGGCGAAGGCTTGTTCTTCGCGCGGCTCCGCGGCCCCGGACGCGTGCTTCTTCAGACGATGCCGTTCTCCCGCCTCGCCGATCGTATCCTCGCGGCGGCCCCTCGAGCGGGCGGCGTTCGGCGCGAAGAAGCACTCGGCGGAATCGGCGGCGGAATTCTTGGCGGCGTAATCGGCTCGATGATCGACCGTGATCGCTAGCGCATTGCGGCTCTTCACGCTCGAATCGGGCCGGTGATGCCGGCGATCGAGACGCGCTCACTCCGGAAAGTCTACCCCGCGCCGTCCGCGCCAAAGCGGCGCGGGCGAAGCGCGTCCCCGCCGGGAACGGTCGGCGGACAACCTCCGCTTGGCTCGGCGAACGCGGCGCGCGGAGAGATCGTCGCGCTCCAGAGTCTCGATCTCGAGGTGGGCGACGGAGAATTCTTCGGGTTGCTCGGGCCCAACGGCGCGGGCAAGACGACGACGATCGGAATTCTCACCACGAGAGTGAAGCAGACGTCAGGCAGCGCCGTCGTCGGCGGCGCCGACGTCGCGTCGCAGTCGGTGCAAGTCCGGCAGCGGATCGGCGTCGTTCCGCAGCGACCGAATCCGGATCGTAGCCTCAACGTGATCGAGAACTTGCTCTTCCATGCGGCGTACTTCGGGATCCACACCGCGACCTCGCTGCCGCGAGCGAACCAGTTGCTCGAACAGCTTGGCATCTCCGACAAGGCGTACGCCAAGGTCGACGAGATGTCGGGCGGACAGCAGCAGCGCTTGATGATTGCGCGCGCCTTGATCCACGAGCCACAAGTCATCTTCCTCGACGAGCCGACCGTCGGGCTCGACCCGCAGACGCGCCTCTCGCTCTGGGACATCCTCCGCCAACTGCACGCCGAGGGCAGAACGATCGTCATGACGACGCACTACATGGAGGAGGCGGACAAGCTGTGCGATCGAATCGCCATCGTCGATCGCGGCGAGCTTCTCGAGCTCGACACGCCCGAAGCGCTCAAGCAGCGCGCGCCCGGCGGCACGCTCGTCGAGATGTCGCTCAGCGGCGACGCGCGTCCAGTCATCGACGCCGTGCGCTCGATCGACGGCGTGCTTCGCGTGGAGACACAAGGACCGCTCCTTCGCGTGTTCAGCGACCGCGGCGGCCGCGTCATCTCGCCGGTCATCCAGGCCGTCGAGGAGAACGGACTCTCCGTCGCCAACATCAGTCTCACCGAGCCGAGCCTCGAGACGTTGTTCGTCGCACGCACGGGGAGGAAACTCGATTGACCGCGACCGAGGCGCTTCCGCATCCGGTTCGAGCTTCGTCGGTCTTCTTCGCGCTCTTGCGCCGCGACGCGCTCGTAGCGCGCAAGGAGATCGTGTTCTTTCTCGTGCGGACGACGATGCAGCCGTTGCTGTTCGTCGTCGTCTTCGGATATCTGCTGCCCAAGATGAACTTCGTCGGGCGTGGCTATCAGACGGCGTTGCTGCCCGGAATTCTCGCCGTCAGCTTGAGTCTCTCTGCGATTCAATCCGTCGCGCTACCGATGGTGCAGGATTTTGGCTGGACCAAGGAGATCGAGGACCGCTTGCTCGCGCCGGTACCAACGCGGCTCATCGCCGCCGAGAAGATCGTCGCGGGAATGCTGCAAGGCGTGATTGCCGCGGCGTTCGTGCTGCCGATCGCCCGACTCGTGATGGGTCCGATTGCCGGGTTTACCTTCTCACACGTTGGCGAACTGGTTGCCGTCGTGTTGCTCGGGTCGATGGCCTTTTCGGCGCTCGGCATGTGGCTTGGGACGGCGATCGCGCCGCAGCAGATCGGACTCATGTTCAGCGTGATCGTCGCGCCCATGCTCTTCTTCGGCTGCGCGTATTACCCGTGGCGCGGTCTCGACGCGGTACCGGTCATGAAATACCTCGTCCTCGTGAACCCCATGGTGTACATCGCTGAAGGCATGCGTGGCGCGCTCACGCCCGACGTTCCGCACATGCCCCTGGCCGTCGTCGGCGTTGGGTTGGTCGTGATCGCCTCGTTCTTCTGGACACTCGGCATGCGAAGCTTTTACAAACGGGCCATCGGATGACGACGCCTCTCCACGACGACCCGATCGCGCGATTCCAGGTGCTGCTCGATCGCGCAAAGAAGCTGCCGCGCGAGCAGCTGCCGGAGCCGACGGCGTTCGCGCTGGGCACCGTCGACGCGAGCGGCCACCCAAGCGTTCGCATCCTCCTGCTCAAGGGGGTCGACCAGCGAGGATTCGTCTTCTACACGAATTTCGAGAGCCGCAAAGGCGTCGAGCTGCTCGCCTCGCGCCGCGCCGCGATGTGTTTTCATTGGCAATTGCTCGAGGAGCAGGTCCGGATCGAAGGACGCGCCGACGTGGTGAGCGACGTGGAGGCCGACGAGTATTTCGCCTCGCGCGCGCGGGGAAGCCAGATCGGCGCCTGGGCGTCAATCC
>DASVYG010000473.1:0-27033 GCA_036392315.1 Gemmatimonadaceae bacterium | reverse complement strand
CCGACGTCCGGCACGTCTCCCATCACCGCCTCGACGGCGCTCAGATCCGCCGGCGGAAGCAGCGCGTCGATCGCACCCGCGCTCGTGCCGATGGTCCGCCACCGCTCGCGCGCACGAAGCTGCTCATGCGTCGCAAAGCCGTGGACGTCGTTCATCCTGCCGTTCGCGATCGACGCACCGTCGAGTCGGTGCACCACGTCTTGTACGGTCAGCGAGGCGAACGCTCGCTCGATGACGCGCGTCAACTCGGCGCGATTGGCCACCCGCCGAGTGTTGTCGGAGAAGCGGTCGTCGTGCGCGAGCTCCGGCGCCCCGAGCACATCGGCGCAGAAACGTGTCCACTCTCGATCGTTCTGGATGCCGAACAACACGTCACGCCCGTCACCCACTCGGTGTGGGCCGTATGGCGCGATCGTCGGATGCGACGCACCGGTTCGTGCCGGCGGCGTGCCACCGTAATGTCCAAAGTAGAACGGCTGGCTCATCCACTCGCCCAACGCATCGAGCATCGAGACGCCGACGCGCGTGCCGCGTCCCGTTCGCCCGCGCTCGAGCAGGGCCATGAGTGTTCCTGAATAGGCGTACATCCCGGCCGCGATGTCGGCGATCGAGACGCCGCACCGCGACGGAGTGTCCGTCGAGCCGGTGACCGAGAGCAACCCGCTCTCGGCCTGGACGAGCAGGTCGTACGCTTTGCGCTCGGCCATCGGGCCGGCGTCGCCGTAGCCGGAGATGTCGACGACAATCAGCCGTGGAAATCGCTCGGACAAGGCGGTCCAATCGAGGCCGAGTCGGCCGGCGGCTCCGGGCCCCAAGTTCTGGACGAGCACGTCGGCGCGAGCCAGCAGAGCATCGAGCACGCTTCGCGCCGCCGGCTGGGTGAGGTCGAGCGTCATGCTCTCCTTCGAGCGATTGAGCCACACGAAATACGACGACAGCCCGTTGACCGCCCGGTCGTATCGGCGTGCGAAGTCGCCGTCGCCGGGCCGTTCGATCTTGATCACGCGTGCGCCGTAGTCGGCGAGTTGGCGCGTGCAGAATGGCGCCGACACGGCCTGCTCGAGCGAGACGACGGTGATGCCGTCGAGTGGTCGCAGCGTGCTCAGTGCGGGAGGGGTAGGGCTCACCGAGCGCAAATGTACGAGCTGTCCCGCGATTCACGATAGCCAATGTTTTCGGCGGCCCGTCTGCTCCCACCGAGTGTGCGGAAACCCCCGCGGAGAATCCGGCGTACCCCCGACGTGTGTTGCGGCACTTCGCGCGCATATTGGCATGCTGACGGCAGAAACGACGAGCGCCGGGTCTCGGCGAGGTCAAAGCGGGGGTCGAGCCGGCTGTAGTTGCCTAGCCGCGCCTTACTCCTCCGCGCCTACAAACCGGACTTCGGCCGAAAGGATTCGCCCATGGCTACGCTTTTGGATTCACTCACCTCTCTCGCCACTCCTGCAGTCGGTCAGATCGCGCAACGGCTCGGCGAGACCGACGCGACGGTGTCCCGGGGCATTCAGGCGAGCTTTGCGTCGCTGCTTGGAGCGCTCGTTATGAGGGTCGAAGATCCGAGCTCGCTCGATCGGATCTTCGATTTGGTCAGGAACCGTCCCGCGAGCACAGATCTCACGTCGGATGTGCACAGCATGGTTGGCGGAATCGCCGGCGGCGCACCGACGTCCGGCGACGAGGGAGCACTTCTCACGACGCTGTTCGGCGGACGGACCAACGATGTGGGCGACCTCATTACGCAGACGGCCGGTTTCGAGAACCCATCATCGGGCTCGTCGCTCCTCGGCTTTGCCGCGCCGCTCGTGCTCGCGTTTCTCGGCAAGGCAGTTCGCGACGACGGAATGAGAGCGGGCGGGCTCTCGAACCTGCTGGTGGGTGAGCGGAATCGCATTCTCGCCGCCGTGCCGGCCGGGCTGATGGAACTCGTCGCCGTCGGTCGATTGGTCCCGCTGGTCGAAGTCACGTGGGCGACGCGAGGCGTCGCTGCCGCCGCAACGGCGCGAATGCAGGGCGGCGTTCGATGGGCGTGGCCCGCGCTCGGCATCGCGGCGGTTGGCCTCGCTTGGTTCCTTGTCACGCGCGGCCGCGCTCCCTCCGCGAGTCCGACGATCGGCGCCGGCGCGGCCGCCTTCGATTCAGCGAGGACCCGAGCTGGTGCCGCGGTCCAGACTGCCGGCGGCGAGGTGACGGGGGTGATCGGTGGACTTGGCGCGCTTGTGAAACGAGTGCTCCCGGGCGGCGTCACGCTCGATATTCCGGAACGCGGCATCGAATCGAAGCTCATCGCGTTCATCGAAAATGGATCACGCCTCGTCGATGACACGATGTGGTTCGACTTCGACCGCCTGAACTTTGCGACCGGATCAGCGACCATCCTGCCGGAATCGCAGGTCCAACTCGACAACATCGTCGCGGTGCTCAAGGCGTATCCCAACGTGAACGTGAAGGTGGGTGGCTACACCGACGATGTCGGTGGCGCCGCCGCAAACCTTCGGTTGTCTCGGCGGCGGGCAGAGGCAGTGAAGCAGGCGCTCGTCAGCAACGGGATCCCGGCCAAGCGATTGCAGGCGGAGGGATACGGTGAACAGCATCCGGTGGCGGACAACGCGACGGAAGAAGGGCGCGCGCGGAACCGTCGCATTGCCTTGAAGGTTACGAAGAAGTAGGGCCGAGCCGCATTCTCGCAAGGACAGCCGCTCTCGAGACGAAGAATCCGGGAGCGGCTGTTTGCGTCGCCTTTCACGATCGCCCGCTGGAAATTCACGATCGATTCACGATGACCTCGGAGATTGCCGCGCAGACCACGACCCCGAGAGAGTGCGCATATGAGCGGCAACAAAGAGAACGCCATCGTCCGGATTACCTTGACGCCAGAACAGAGCGACAAGATCAAGGCGGAAACCGGCCGGAGCGCGGAGGCCATCGAGCTCACCGTTCAGGAGCTCGAGGCGCGTATCACCCCTCGACTCGCCTTGAACCATAACGAGACGCTGCTCACGGACGACGCCGCGTAGGCTCCGACGACGATGGCAAAACGCGCTCTGCGCAGCGGGGGCGCGCGAGGCGCGGTGACCTTCGACACCGTGCGCGAGCTTGGCCTCGCGCTCCCAGGCGTCGAGGAAGGAACCGCGTACGGGTCGCCGGCACTCAAAGTCCGCGGCAAGATGTTCGCCTGCATTCCAACGCATCGGTCCGCCGAGCCGAACTCCGTCGCCGTGCGGTTGGATTACACCGATCGCGACTATCTGCTCGCCACGGACCCGAAGGTCTTCTATCTCACGAGTCACTACGTTGGACATCCGTGTGTGCTCGCACGGCTGGAGCACATTCGGCGCGACGCGCTCGTCGAATTGCTCGACGTCGGTCGAACGTTCGTGATGGGGAAGGGAAAGCGGCGGTGACGACCGTCAAAACGAGCGCGGCAGCCCGAGCACGTGTTCGGCAACGTACGACAATATGAGATTCGTCGAAATCGGCGCGACCTGGTAGAGACGCGTCTCGCGAAACTTTCGCTCGACGTCGTACTCCGCCGCGAAGCCGAAGCCGCCGTGCGTCTGCAGACACACGTTCGCCGCTTCCCACGACGCCTTCGCCGCCAAGTACTTCGCCATATTCGCCTCGGCGCCGCACGGCTCGTGCCGATCGAACAGCGTGCACGCCTTCCACCGCATCAGGTCCGCCGCCTCGATCTCCATGTGACACTCGGCGATCGGGAACTGCACCCCCTGATTCTGGCCGATCGGCCGGTTGAAGACCACACGGTCCTTGGCATACGCGGTCGCTCGCTCGACGAACCACCGTCCGTCGCCAATACACTCGGCGGCGATGAGCGTCCGCTCGGCGTTGAGACCGTCGAGAATGTAGCGAAAGCCTTTACCTTCCTCTCCAATCAGGTTGCCCGCCGGGATTTCGAGATCGGTGAAGAATGCTTCGCTCGTTTCGTGGTTCACCATGTTGCGAATCGGACGCAACGTGAGCCCGTTCCCGAGCGCGGCCTTGATGTCGACGAGAAAGATCGACATGCCCTCCGACTTCCGCTGGACGTCGGCGAGTGGCGTCGTCCGCGCGAGCAGGATCAACAGATCGGAGTGATGCGCTCGCGACAGCCAGACCTTTTGTCCGTTCACCACGTAACGATCGCCGCGCTTTGCCGCGAACGTCGCCGTCTTCGTCGTGTCGGTGCCGGTGGTGGGCTCGGTGACCGCCATCGACTGGAGACGCAGCTCGCCACGCGCGATGCGTGGTAGATACGCGCGCTTTTGCTCCTCCGATCCGTGCCGCAACAGCGTGCCCATGTTGTAGAGTTGTCCGTGGCACGCTCCCGAGTTGCCGCCATTGCGATTGATCTCCTCGAGAATGACCGAGGCTTCGGCGAGTCCTAGCCCTGCTCCGTCGTATTCCTGCGGGATGAGGGCGGCCATCCAGCCGGCGGACGTCAGCGCCGAGACGAACTCCTCAGGGTAACGCTGCTCGGCGTCGAGCTGTTGCCAGTACGCGCTCGGAAAGTTGTGACAGAGCGCGCGGATCGCCTGCCGAATGTCCTCGAAGGACTCGTGCGCCAACGTGTGCCTCGGGTTCGCGTGGGAATGAGAGGAGGGGCAAATATGGCACGTCAGAGACGCGGGCGGGATGGACTTGCTCGCGAGGGCGAGCGCGGCGAGAATCCTGCACGCCAGAATCGAGGAGCCGAGTGGAAGTAGAAAAGGCCCGTGGGGAGGAACACGACTGGAAGCGCTGGATCGGTCTCGCGCACGTGTCTGCGGATTGGATCACGCCCAGTCGCGTGGCGGCATGGCACGCGACGCTGGATCACGCGTCCGCGCCGCCGCGAGACGGCGATCTCGCGCCCCTCGGTTTTCATTGGACGCTTGCTCCGCAGTTGGCGCGTGAATCCGAGCTGGGGCCCGACGGACACCCGGCTCGCGGCACCTTTCTTCCACCGATTCCGCTCCCGCGTCGGCTGTGGGCGGGCAGCCGCGTCTCGTTTGACCGGGCGCTGCGAGTTGGCGACCGAGTCGAACGAGAGTCAGTGATCACGGCGATCGAAGAGAAGCAGGGGCGAAGCTCGGCGCTCGTGTTCGTAACCGTGCAACACCGGTTCACGACCGATGACGGAGTCGCGATACGAGAGGACCAAGACCTCGTCTACCGCGAGCCAGCGACATCGAGCGGTCCCGCGACCGAAGTCGCCAACGACGCGAGCGGTTCGGTTGGTGCGACATGGCAACGCACCATTCATCCGACCGAGACGCTTCTTTTCCGCTACTCGGCGCTCACATTCAACGGCCATCGCATTCATTACGATCGACGCTATGCAACAGAGGTTGAGGGATACCCCGGGCTCGTCGTGCACGGCCCGCTCATCGCGACGCTATTGCTCGACCTGATCCAGACTCGAGTCGCCGCCGAGCGCGTCGAGCGGTTTCAGTTCAGAGCGATGCGTCCCACCTTTGACACGTCGGACTTCAGCGTGTTCGGCGGCCCGGGAACGGGTGACGGCAATTACAGGCTATGGTCGACGGACAATTCCGCCGCGCGAGCGGTGGAGGCGGAAGCATGGACGCGTCGCTGATGCCGGCGAGGTCGTGGCTGTTCGTTCCGTCCACGCGACCCGACCGATTCGCCAAAGCGGCGGCGAGTGGCGCTGATCGCGTGATCCTCGATCTCGAGGACGCCGTGGCGCCGCACGAGAAAGCCGACGCGCGGCGGAATCTGGCCAACGCGGCGATTCCGCGAGACGTGCCGATGTATGTCCGCGTGAACAGTGCGCTGACGCCGTGGTTCGAGGACGACCTGGCTGTTGCGGCGACGCTGGCGATTCACGGCATCCTATTACCGAAAGCCGACAGCGCTGCGCACGTCGAGCGCGCCGCGGCGGTCATTGCGCCACGGCACGTCATCGTGCCGATCATCGAGACGGCCGTTGGGCTATGGAATGTGCTGGAGGTCGCACGCGCACCGCGGGTGGAGCGTCTCGTGTTCGGCGCGATGGATTTCGCGCTCGACACGGGGATGCACGACAAGGACGGCGCGTTCGATTACGTGCGATCGCGCATCGTCGTCGCGTCGAAGGTTGCCGGCATTGCGCCGCCCGTCGATTTCGTCACGCTCGGCATCGACGATCAGGAACTTCTAAAGCGCCATGCGGCGAGAAGCCGGCATTTCGGATTCGGTGGAAAGCTGTGCATTCATCCGAAGCAGCTCGCCACGACGAACGACGCGTTCCGGCCGAGCGACGAGGAAGTCGCGTGGGCGCGGGCGATTCTCGCCGAGCAAGCGGCGCGTCCGCACGACGCGGTGTTCGCGCACCGGGGCGAGCTTGTCGACCGACCGGTGCTCGACCGGGCGAGGCAGATCGTGGCGGCCGTCGCCGCCTCGCCTACCGACTGAATTATGTCGAGCCGAATCCGTCGCTACGAGCGTCGACTCCGCAGCGTGAGAAACACTTTCGCGATCAGCACGAGCCCGAGCGCGACCAGCACGAGCGGGAATAGCGGGAGGTTCGTATTCAACGCAGATGCGATTCCCGCAATCAGCGCGACCACGCCCACGAACACACCAAACCCGTCGACCGACATGTGAAGCCGATTTCGGATGGCGCTCAGCAGAAGCAATAGCGCGCCGACTCCGATGAGCCAGAACGCGCCAGGATGTCGTTCGCTAGGGAGGATCCACGCGATCCCGGTCAAGAGCAGGAACACGCCCCAGCCGACTTGGCTCAACACTTTGTCGGCGGACGATTGCGTTGGAGTTCGCGCCGGGGGCGCCGAAATTGGCTGTGGCTTCTGTGCGGTTGTCATTGGACCTGGCCGATAGAGGAGTTCACGACCCTTCACTATCAGACCGCAACGCTTTTCCGGTAATCGCGGAAGCTCCGATACGCGTTCAGGCCGGGACTGACGGCGTTTCCCTCACCCGGCTCATGCTGCCGTTGCCGATCGGTCGCATTATTCTTCTGCCATGAACACACGCGACTTGACGACCGTTTTGCCGACGCTTCTGTCCGAGCTGGTCAATGGCTCACCCGATCCGAACGTCGCCACGTACATGCTCAATCGCGGCGACGGTGGCTTGCTGGATTCACTCGACAAGCTCTCGGCGTCCGCCGCCTCGAGGACCAACGGCGGCGGCGCGTCGATCGCCGCCCATGCGGACCATTTGCGATTCGGCCTGTCACTGCTGAACCGATGGGCCGCCGGCGAGCCGACGCCCTGGAAAGGTGCCGATTGGACGCTGAGTTGGCACAAGCCCACGGTCTCGGACGCCGAGTGGCGAGCATTGCGCGACGATCTCCGCCGCGAGTCGCGCGCTTGGATCGACGCGCTTCGCACGCCACGCGACCTCACTGACGCCGAGCTCGGCTGGATGACGGGAAGCGTTTCACACCTCGCGTATCATCTCGGCGCGATCCGGCAGATCGATCGTGCCGCGCGGGGGCCGAGTGCCGAAGACGAGCGCCCATACCAGAGGACGTCATGACCGATCTCGCACAACTCTTCATCGCCCGGTCGCGGTACTACTTGCAGCACGAGTACCGCACGAAGCTGCGCTTGGCGGTCGAGGCGCTGCCGGCCGATGCATTGTGGTGGCGGCCCAACGAGCAATCGAACAGCGTTGGCAACCTGCTGTCGCATTTGGCGGGCAACGTGCGTCAATGGATCGTGGGAGGCGTCGGCGGTGCTCCGAACGTGCGCGATCGCGGCGCGGAGTTCGCGGCACAAACCGGCCCGAGCGCGGCCGAGCTCCTCGCGCGGCTCGAGCGCGTGCTCGACGAGACCGACGCGGTGCTGGCCGGGCTATCGGCGGACGATCTCGGCACGATGCGCACCATCCAAGGGCGCGAGCTCACCGTCTTCGAAGCGATCTATCACGTCGTCGAGCATTTTGCACTGCATCTCGGGCAGATCGTTCTCGTCGCCAAGATGCACGCGCCGGGCGCGGTGAAGTTCTACGAGGATGCCGGTGGCCTGGCGCGGCCGGTGTGGCAGGAGCTCGAGTCTAGCGCCCGTAACCGCTAGCCGCCAAGAACGCCTTCGCGTCGGTGAAGAGCAGAATATCCTTGACCGCCGCGTGCTTGTCGCTCGCGCGATCGTAGTAGGCTTTCGAGATCTTGTAACCCATCCAATAGCCTAGGTCGGCCGGCCGACCCGGCGGCGCACGGTCGCCCTGATACATCCACGCGCCGGTATTCGTGCTGTCCATGGCCGCCTTGAACTCCGACCAGAGCGCACGCTCGTGCGCGTCGCCGTAGGTGTACGCGGGATTGATGATGTGCTTGCCCGAGATCACTTCGGCGAGAAAGTCGGCGCTCCCCTCGTTGAGCGCCGACACGAGCAGCGTACTCGGTCCGGTTCGAGGGCCTTGCAGCGTGTGGATCATCTCGTGCGCGACGATGTGCGGCAGATCTTTGATCTGGCCGGTGACGGCGCGCTCCCACGGCGAGAGCTCCGTGACCGGAGTCGACGCATCGCGACCGTTGATCTCCGTGCCGATCAGCAACCCGCTCGGCCCCGTGGTTCCACCGGAGTTCATACGGCCGATGAGGAAATACACATCGGTGAACTTCGCGTCCCGGTAGAGCGCCGATAGTCGGCGGAACGACGCACGGATCGAGTCCTTGATCGCGCGTGCCGTGTCGACGGCGAGGGTGTTCGATCGAATCGCGTCGTAGTACGCGCGACGGTGCAGGTAGACCCACGCGAGATTCTTCGCCGCGTTGTCGAGGACCGCCGGCATCACCACGCTGTCGAATCCGGTGCGCTCTGGGCTTCCAGCCGGCGCATTCCTCGCCTGCGTGGCGCGGGCGCGATCCCAGCCCTTGGCCTGGAGAACCCGGCCCACCGCGCTTTGGTCGATGAGACGGTTCACGATCCAATCCGATAAACCCGGCGACGGATTCGACAAATACTCCTCACGGATCGCGGCGATCAACGCCGCCGTGTCCTTACCCGCGGCGCGATCCACGGCGCGCCAGAAATTGGGGATGTCACGCGTGACGAGGCGAGCGGAGTCGGGGTTGGCGCTCTGCGCACGGGCAACTCGCAGCGAACAGAAGAGCAGGGCGACAGAGACGGTGTGACTGAGGCGCAGCTTCATGTGGTGTTTGACGGGTCGAACGTCGCGGAACGTTTGTGGCGAGAATTGACGGCGTCGATTTGAGCCACTCTCGTTCGACGTGATGGTAAGGGGCGGCAGGCAGGTGCCGATCCGAACGACCACTCCAGGGAGGCAAGGCAATGCGCTACATGATGATCGTGCGGGGTAATGAGAACTTCGATCGCTCCGGACCGCCGCCGATGGCGTTGATGGAGGCCATCGGCAAGCTCGGTGAAGAGGCCACCAAGCAGGGAAAGATGGTATCAATGGGCGGGTTGCGACACACGGCCGACGGCGCCCGCGTTCGGCTGACGGGCGGCAAGCTCGTCACGACCGACGGCCCGTTCACCGAGGCCAAGGAAGTCCTGGGCGGCTTCACGATCATGAACCTCGCGTCGAAGGAGGAGGCGATCCAGGAAGCCGTGAAGTTCATGGAGCTCCACCGGAAGTACTGGCCGGAATGGGAAGGCGAAACCGAGATCCGTCTCATGTACGAGGAAGGGGAGCACCCGTAAGCGCCGCAAGAAGTAGGGCCGGAGCGGGCGTCGATGGCCCTACTTCGCGACGCCGTCGTTCCGAATGACCTCGCCACCTTTCATGACGAAGCGCGTCTTTCGCAGATCGTTCACGTCGTGCAGCGGATCGCCTTCCACAGCGATGATGTCGGCAAACTTTCCGACCTCGATGCTGCCGACGCGGTCGCTCCAGCCGAGCAGCTCGGCGGAGTTGATCGTCGCGGCGCGCAGGACGTCGAGCG
This sequence comes from Gemmatimonadaceae bacterium, assembly GCA_036392315.1. Classification (GTDB taxonomy): domain Bacteria; phylum Gemmatimonadota; class Gemmatimonadetes; order Gemmatimonadales; family Gemmatimonadaceae; genus JAQBQB01. Next base: position 17,180 of record DASVYG010000473.1, on the reverse strand, counting down.
GTGACATGCCGGCTTCCTGATACGCTTGCAGCGTGAGCAAGCTCGCTTGCCCTCGCGTGTAGCCGGGCGCGTCATAATACTCGTCCGATCCGAACGCCACGCGCACGCCCATGCGCATGGCCCGCATCAGTCTTTCGGCGTTTCCCTTGGCGAATGCCTGCGCGCCACGCAGCCGTTGCGCGCGTTGTTCCGACGGAACAGGTCCGCTGAGTCCATCGACGTAGAACTCCGCCGGATAATCCGTGGCGACAAGGAAGATGCCCTTCTTCGCCATGAGCTTGAGCACCGTATCCGGCACGGTGTACGCGTGCTCGATCGACGACACGCCCGCCTCGGCGGCGATGAGCGTGGCGGTGTCGCCGATGGCGTGCGCCGCGACGCGCTTTCCGACGCGGTGGGCCTCGTCGACGATGGCGCGCATCTCGTCGAGTGACACGACGCGCGGCCCCGTGTTGACGATGACTTTGATCACGTCCGCGCCGTCGTAGAACGCCTGCTCGGTGGCGCGCCGCGCCTCGTCGGGCGTGCTGATCACGGCGTACTCCTGCTCGACGAGCTGCTGCGCCGCCGGTTGCAGGCGACCGAACTGCCCGCCCGCAGCCGCGAGCGCCCGCGTCGACGCGACGATGCGCGGCCCCTGCACCCAGCCGGCGTTGATCGCGTCGCGCAGCGCCACGTCGCCGTTCCAGCCCGAGTTGCCGACGTCGCGCACGGTCGTGATGCCCGCCTCGAGATCCTCGCGCCCCATCTTGACCCCGAGCAACGCGCGCGCGGCCGGACTCATGGTGGCGACAGTGAGGAGCATATTCGGGTCGTCGCCGCCGAGCGCTCCTTTATAGTTCTGTAATAGGTGCGTGTGGGCGTCGATGAGCCCGGGCAGGAGTGTGACGTTGCCGAGCTCGATCACGCGAGCGTTGGCCGGCACGGTGACATTGCTGCCAACGGCCGTGATCCGTCCCCGCTCGACGACGATGGCGGCGTTGTTGGTAACGGCGCCGGATTTCGGATCGACGAGTCGCGCCGCGCGAACGACCGTCGGCATTGGCGGAACACCGGCCTGCTGTGCGAGCGAGCCTGATGACGACAGCGCGAGGAGCGCGCCCGCGGAGCACGTGAGACGACGGCGAATGGGCATAGGGTGGGGAAGAGTTGAGTGTCGCGGAACCTGTTGCCCTACTCTTTCTTCGCCGATTTCTTCGGGAGCGTTCCGACGTACGCCATCCCGCGCTCGATCCACCCGCGCAGCGCGCGAACGTCTCCCGTCACATGGGCGGGGAAGTCGACGTACTCCTTCATCCCGCGCCCAGGCATCGGCTCGAACGGCTTGGCGCCGGCGCGCTTGATCGCGTCGGCGCGATCCGCTTCCGAGAGGCGAACCATCACGCGATCCTGAAAGATGGACGCGAGCATATTCCCGTTCAGAAACACTGACGGATAGCCGAACATCGTGCGGCGTTCGAGCCCGGCGAGTGCCTCGGTGGCGCGCTCGAATCCGGTCACCGTCTGGGCGCTCGGCTTGGTGAACGCCGGCATCTTCTTTGGCGCTTTCTTCTTGGCGGCTTTCGCGGGTTTGCGCGGCGGCATGATCGCAAACTACCGCCGGTCGGCTGCGACGTCGAGCAGGTGTGGGCTGAGATAGGCACTGTATTGTCCGCGTTCAGATGTTAGGTTGCCGACAATGCGTCGCTCGCCTGGACTGATCGTGCTGTCGGTGTTCGCGGCCGCGTGCGGTGGCGCGGAGTGCTTCGCGGTGCCGTGCCCGGAGCCGTTCGCGCTGTCGGTGTCCGTCGTGTCGAGCGTCGACGACACTGTCGTTCCTGCGATCGTCGAGACGTCCGGCGCCGCCGTATCGAGCCAGTCATGTAGTGGAACATGTTTGGTGTCGGGTCTCGCCGGTACGTATCAGGTGAAGGTGACGGCGCCGTCGTTCAAAGAGGTGGACACGACGCTCGTCGTGACGGGAACCAAGCCATCCTGCGGCTGTCCGACCGTGGACGAGAAACGGCTCGTTGTGCGGATGTCGCCCATCGGCTGAAACTTTCTTCCGGGAAGCCAATGTCAAAACCAGCGCACTCACGCGCGAGTCGTTTGACCAACGGCATTGCTGCATTGGCTGTCGTCGTCGCGGCTGCAGTGGCGCCGTCGCCGACCTTTGCCCAAGGTCGGTGCATCCGCGCCTATGGAACGCCGGCCTGCAACACCGATCCGATCACACCGGTGTTCGAGCGTACGGGATGGCGAACGACGGCGCTCGATCACATCACGTTCCGTGTCGCCGAGCCGCAGAAGGAAGCCGCGTTCTACACGGCGCTCATGGGATGGAAGGTGCGCAGCAACGACGGCACACGCGTCGTGATGGACATTGGTGATTGGGGCACGGCGGTCTTCCGGCAAGCGCCCGTCGAATCATTCGCTGCACCGGCGCAGGCCGGCGGCCGCGGCGCCGCACGCGCTCCCGTACGAGCCGTGGTGGAAGGCTATGGGTTTTCCATCGAGCCGTGGAACGCCAAGGCCGTGGAGCAGGAGTTGAAGAAGCGCGGGTTGAATCCCGTAGCCGACAATGACGGCAAAGGATACGAGAGCTTCCACGTCAAGGATCCAGACGGCTTTGATCTGCAGATCGACAACGGGCAAGGCTATGCAAAGTCACGAAAGCTCGCGCCGGCGAATGCCATGCTCGCCGCCGCGGCGCCGTTCGCGCCCACGGGTTGGCAGACGGTGTGGCTCGATCATCTCTCGTTCGGCGTCGCGAACTACAAGGCCAGCGCGTCGTTCTACGCCAACTTGCTGGGCTGGGGACCGACGTACGACGAAGGCAGCCAGAACGAGTTGATGATCGGCGATGTGGGCGACATCATCATCCGCGGCGGCAACCCGCTCGATCCCGAATTCGGCCAGCATTCCAGCCGCGGGGCCGGACGCATCGATCACATCTCGTTCGGCATCTCACCGTGGGACACCGACGCCGTAAAGGCGGAGCTCGAGAAGCGCGGCCTTCACCCCACGATCGACACGTCCGACGGTGCGGAGATTCACGTGGCGCAATACAAGAGTTATCACACGACCACGCCGAACGGCTACAACCTCCAGATCAGCTACAACACGCACGACACGCGGCTCAATCTGGCCATCGCGGTGAACCCGAGGCGCCCGGGAATCAAGTAATCACGCGGCGGAGTACAATCGCCGAGCGCCAGCCAGCCGACCTATGAGGAGGCGGGCTTGTACCGACCGGCGAGGAATCCCGTCGCGGCGCTGAGATCGATGTCCGCGATGAGCAATCCTTCCTTGCCGTACGGCTGGTAGCTCAGCAACGTCCCGTCCGGACGAACGACCGCCGACGTCGTCGGCGATCCATCGCTCGCGAAGTTGACCGTCGCGAAATAGCAGGTGTTCTCGGCCGCGCGGCAGAGCGCGGCCTTTTCGTGAAACGAATTCGCCGGATCGGCGAACGTCGTCGGGCGATACGAGCCGGGCTCGGCTTGATGGAAGTGCGGATGGAATACGACCTGCGCGCCGTGCCGAGCCGGCCAGCGAACGGTTTCCGGATACCGCCAGCCTTCGTGGCAGATCGAGACGCCGAAGGTCAACGCGCCGATCTGAAACACGCGCCGGCCGGAGCCCGGTGTGTACGTGCCTTCTTCGCTCGGGTCGATCTGCACTTTGTCCTGAAAGCCGGCGACCGATCCGTGCTGGTCGATCACCAACGCCGTAGCCACGAGCGCCCCGTCGACGAAACGCTCCGTCCCGAGAACGACCGCGATGCTTCCCTTTGCCGCCGCATCGGCGATCGCCGACCACGCGCGCTCGAGGAAGTCGGCGTTCGGTGCGGGAACGACGTGCCCCATTCCGCGATAGCCGGGAATGAAGCACTCGGGAAAGCAGACGATCTGCGCTCCAGCCGCCGACGCATTGGCGACCGCTTGCCGAGCGAGCGTGATCGATTCGTCGGGCGTGGCGGGGAATCTGAGATTGGCGAGCGCGATTCGAGCCAGGCTCATGAATCTTCCTTTCTTTCGGTCCGTTCGTTCCACAAATAGATTAGCGGCGCGTCCTAGGCCGCGGACACTGGGCTGTTCCTTGGTCTTTGCTCAACCCCAATCGCTCTCAATGACCACACGAGAAAAGTCCGATCGCGGCGCGCTCGAGACGTCGTTGCGCGCGCTCGGCGCACCGGCGATTGCCATCGGCATCGCAATGATGGGCATCGTGATCGCGCGCCAACCGAAACCGCTCGCGGCGCGGAACGCGGACCCCACGTTCGCTGAAGACGTAGCGCCCATTCTGTACAAGAACTGCACGACCTGCCACCACCCGGGCGGATTGGGTCCGTTCTCGTTGCTCGACTACGAGGGCGCCAAGGCGAAAGTCGACGAGATGCACGACGCGGTGGAGGCCGGGGTCATGCCGCCGTGGCACGCGGAAGGTCCGCACGGTGTCTTCAGCAATGACCGCCGTCTGTCGGACGCCGATCGCCAGACGATTCTTCGCTGGATCGACGCCGGCGCGAAGCCGGGCGACATGAGCAAGCTTCCGCCAAAGCCAGAGTATCCAGACGCATGGGCGATGGGCACGCCCGACGCGGTCGTCACGATGCCGGAGGAGTTCACGGTGCCGGCATCGGGCACCGTCGAGTATCAGTACTTCGAGATCCCGACCAATTTCACCGAAGACAAGTGGGTCCAGGCGATCGAGATCATGCCGGGCGCGCGCGAGGTGGTGCACCACGTGCTTGTCTACGCCAAAGCTCCGCCGTCTCCAAACGCTGCGGCCCCGGCGCCGCGTCCCGCCGGTTCGCCGCCACCGCAGCCGCTGTTCATTCGGAACCGCGCGCAAGGCTTACCGCCCGATCCTCCGCGGCTCGACACGCTGCACGCACCGCCGCGTCAACTCGGCGTGCTGGTCGCGAGCCTGGCGCCGGGAACAACGGTGATGGAATTCCCGCGCGGGACGGCCATGCGTTTCCGCGCGGGAACGGTGCTCACGTTTCAGATGCACTACACCGCGCACGGTCACGAGATGAAGGATCGCACCGCGTTGGGATTTCGTTTTGCCAAGGAGATGCCCGACGAGGAGATCTTCGCGTCACAATTCACGAATGGCTCATTCGTCATTCCCGCCGGCGCCAAGGATGTGGCGGTGCCCGCGGAAATCGGCATCGGCCAGCCCGTGCGCATCTGGGGACTATTGCCGCACACGCATCTCCGCGGCACGCGGTGGCAGTATAAGCTCGTGAAGTCCGACAGCACGTCGGAAGTGATCCTCGACGTGCCGCACTACGATTTCAAATGGCAGACGTATTACATGTTCGCCAAGCCGCTCGAGGTTCCGGCCGGCGCCAAGATCACGTCCATGGCCTGGTACGACAACTCGGCGTCGAACAAGGCGAACCCCGACCCGACCAAGGATGTGAGGTGGGGTGATCAGACGTGGGAGGAGATGCAGTACACCGGTTTCCTCTACACCGTCCCCGGCCGTCGTCTCAGGCCGGCCAGCGGACAGCACTGACATGAGAGCGCCGTGACGTGAGCGTCCGGCGGCGACAACTCGTGAGGGTGTCGCCGCTATGACAGCTTCAACGGCCTTTCAAGTACCGAAAGAGAGTTCCGTTATTGTCGACAGTCGCGGTGTCGCCGCTCACCGTCAACGCGGTCTCACCGCCGCCGTTCCAGTAGAGGCGATAACGGTCACCGTCCGGCGCACAGGCGCCGTTGAATTTTCCGTCGAAGAGCCGCTCGCCATTCGCTTCGACCGCGCGATACTTCGTCGACATCGCGAACGTGCCGTCGGGCTGCAGGTCGAGCGTGCCGCTGACGACCTCGGTGCGCGCGGCGGCCGCCGCATCCTTGTTCGTGCGGGCGTATGGCAGAATGTGGCCGTCGATTGCGACGAGTGTGTATGTGCTGGCGACGGCGGCGAGCCCGTTCGATGCCCCCGCCTGCGTCATCGTCGCGGGCGCCGGCGCGCTCGCGGTGGGTCGCGTGGCCGAGCCGACCGCTCCAGTGCATCCGACGAGTGTGATGACCGCGGCGGCCGCGAGAGCCGATCTTGGCGACATGGGTTTCTCCAGAGAGGACGGTAGTCGCCTATCATTTATGCCGTGATCGTCGCCCATTCCGTCGGCGTTTCCCCGAATTCAGTAGGGGAAAGCCTCGCGTTACCTCTCCGCAGCGCTCAAGAGTCGAGTGGAGGCGACGTAGGTCAGGCGCTCTCCGCCGGGCACGGCGCGTTCGCGTAGCCCGATCGAAACGGCGTCACGGTGCCCGCTCCAGGGTCGAACTTGTGCCGCCACACGCACGCCGTGTCGTTCGCCAAGAGATGGATGGAGATCGAGGGCGTAGTCGACGTCGTCCTCACGTAGTGAATGTCATCGATGGGCGGGATGAGCGGATAGAACTCGCCCGGCTCGAGCGCCTGTTCCTTCGCAATCTCGAGCTCCGCGCGGTGCTCGTCACTCCCGTTGTCGAGGCGACGATACACCGTCTCGTGCTGTCGTCCACGGTAGACGCCCACGAGGCCCCACGCGAGATGATCGTGTACCGGGGTTGCCGCGCCGACCGGAATGACGAGAGCGAACAAGCAAAGGGATCCGTCTTCGGCACGATAGAGCGCGTATTGACCGATGCCGTCCCCCATTCGGCTCGCGGCGTCGGGCTGCGCAAACTGCTCGGGCAACCAGTCGTCGGCGGATAGCAGATCGGCGAACGCCGGCTTGATCGCCTCGACGCGCTTGCCCACGTCGCTGATGCTCGCCGAAAGCTGCTGCGTGGCCTCGATGAGCGCGCGCACGCGAGGCGTGTCGACGAGAAATCCGAAACCCTCATGGTCGTGCCAGTGGCCAGAGTTACACATCGCACACCCCTCCGTTGGTCCGCGCCGAGTGGTCGCAACAACACGCTAGCTCCGCCGCTTCTCATGTACAATGCTGGGCGTTCCGGCTCGCATCTATCGACATCGACAACGCGGCGAGCCAATTTCTCTCGGCTGATTGAACCCGTGCGACGGAGCACACCCATGAATCGAGCTGTAGCTACTGCCATTCTGATCGCGTGCGCCGCCTGCGGCCGCGGCGCACCGTCGGGCGACTACCTCTTCGTCTGGGCCGGCGACTCGGCCCGCAAGGCGAGCGACTTCCTCGCGGTGATCGACGCAAACCCCGCGTCGCCGGGCTACGGCAAAGTCATCACGTCTGTGCCGACGGGGATGGCCGGCACGCACCCGCACCACACGGAAGCCGAGATGCCGGCGAACGGGCATTTGCTGGCGAACGGATTCCATGCCGGACGCACCTGGCTGTTCGATCTCTCGCAGCCGCGTCGACCCAAAATCATTACATCGTTCGGAGATGTGGCGGGCTTCAGTCATCCGCACACGTTCATCAGACTGGCCGATGGCCACGTCCTCGCCACGTTCCAGTACAAGTCCGACTCGACGTCCGCGTCGTCCGCGCACGGGATGGACGCGATGGCGATGGGCGGCGTGCATTCCACCGGCGGGCTCGTCGAGATGGACGAACGGGGAAATCCGATTCGCGCCGGCGGCGCCAAGGACTCCACGATCCCCGACAAACGAGTCTATCCGTACAGCGTTCTCGCGCTGCCCGGCGTCGATCGTGCCGTGTCGACGACGAGCGACATGGACGAAGCCGATTCCGCGGCGACCTCCGAATGGGTGCAATTCTGGCGGCTCTCCGATCTGCGTTTGCTTCGGACCATTGCACTCCCGCCGGGCCCGCGCGGTGACGAACATCGTTTCTCGGGAGAGCCGCGCCTGTTGCCAGACGGCCGAAGCGTCTACATCCATACCTTCAACTGCGGCCTCTACCTCGTGCGTGGCGTGGACCAGGCGCCACCGACCGCGACGTTCGTGAAGGGATTCCAAGGGAAGAATTGCGGCGTTCCGATTCTCACCGGCCATTACTGGCTGCAGACCGTGCCGGAGACGCACGCACTGGTCGCGCTCGATATCGCCGACCCCGAGCATCCGCGAGAAGTGTCGTCGGTGAAGCTCGGCGATGACGAGTTTCCGCACTGGATCGCGATCGACGGAACTGGCCGACGTGTCGTCTTGAACTCGGCGGGCTCCGGCGCCGGCAACCGCCTCTTCATCATCAACTTCGATCCGGCAAGCGGCACGCTATCGTTGGACGATCGTTTTCGCGACGCCGGTGCTGCACGCGCCGGCGTCAGCATGACGCAGAAGACCTGGCCGCACGGATTCACCGGAACGGCCGTGCCACACGGCACGGTGTTCTCGCGCTGACGCCGGCGAGCTTAGTGCTGGCGATCCGGCGTCAGCGCGGCGCGACCTCCGGCGTCAAGCGGCTCGTATCGCGAAGCTCGGGAAAATCGTCTTCACGAAACTCCAACGCCGGCCGTTCGCCCGCCGCGTAGCGGCGCTGCTCCAACACCCGCAGCTCGACGCGGCGAATCTTTCCTGAGATCGTCTTGGGCAGATCCGCGAATTCCAGGCGCCGCACTCGTTTGAAGGCCGGCAGTCGCTGGCGCACGAAGGCGAAGATAGCGAGCGCCGTCTCACGCGACGTCGGCGCGTCGGCGCGAAGCACGAGGAAAGCTTTCGGAACGGAGAGGCGGAGCGGATCGGGACTCGGCACGACCGCCGCCTCGGCGATGAGCGGATGCTCGATCAGCGCGCTCTCGAGCTCGAATGGACTGATGCGATAATCAGAGCTCTTGAATACGTCGTCGGCGCGACCGACGTACGTGATGTAACCGTCGGCGTCGCGCGAGGCGACGTCGCCCGTGCGGTAATACCCGCCCGCCATCGCCGCCGTGTGTTCGGTCGCGTCGTCCGCGTAGCCGACCATGAGTCCGAGAGGGCGCGGGTCGAGCGGCAAGCTGATCTCGCCTTCGTCGCGCTCTTGGCCGTCCGCGTCGAGCAGGACAATGCGATAACCGGGCAGCGGGCGGCCCATCGAGCCCGGCTTCACGCGTTGGCCGGGCGCGTTGCCGGCTTGCGCCGTCGTCTCGGTCTGGCCGTAGCCGTCGCGAATCGTGAGCCCCCATGCCTGCTGCACGCGCTCGATGACCTCGGGGTTGAGTGGTTCACCGGCACCGACGAGCTCTCGGAGTTGCACGGCATACTTGGTGAGATCTTCGCCGATGAGCATGCGCCAAACAGTGGGCGGAGCGCAGAGCGTCGTCACGCCGCAGCGGACGATGGTCTCGAGTACGCGACGCGCGTCGAACCGCTGATAGTCGTACACGAGGATGGTCGCGCCGGCGTTCCATGGCGCGAAGACGCTACTCCATGCGTGCTTTGCCCAACCCGGCGAGCTGATGTTCCAGTGCACGTCGCCCTCGCGGAGCCCGATCCAATACATGGTCGACAAGTGGCCCGCGGGATAGCTGGCGTGGGTGTGCAGCACGAGCTTCGGCTTCGCCGTCGTGCCGGATGTGAAGTAAAGAAACAACGGATCGCTCGCACGCGTCTCGCTGTCTGGCGCGAAGTCGCTCGGCGCCTCGTACATCGTCTCGAAGCGTGTCCAGCCCAAGAGATCGGAGCCGACGATGAGCCGCGTCCAGTCGCCGGAGAATCCGGCGAACTTGAGGGCGCCGTCGCCATCGGTCACGACGTGGCGCACGCGGCCGCGCTCGAATCGATCCGCGATATCCGCCGGCGTGAGCTGCGGCGTAGACGGCACGATGACGATGCCCAGCTTCGTGCACGCGAGGATGGTCTCCCACGTCTGCACGACGTTGGGGAGCATCAGCAACAGCCGGTCTCCGCGACGCGCGCCCTGTGACCGCAGCGCGTTGGCGATGCGATCGCTGCGGTCTCGGAGTTCGTCGAACGAGAAGGATCGCTCGGTGCCGTCGTCGTCGATGATCCGCAACGCGGGCCGGCTGTTTCCGCGGGCGATCACGTCGAAGTAGTCGAGCGCCCAGTTGAAGCGTTCGAGCCGCGGCCAGGTGAACTTGGCGCACGCCGTGTCGTAGTCCGCGCGGTGCGCCAGGAGAAAGTCGCGTGCGTCGAGAAACGCGCGCGCGTCGGCTGAGAGCGTCTGCATGTTGCCTCGATGGATATCGGCCTTCGCCACATGTTATAGTATGCCCGGCTCGGCCACACCAGGAAGCGTTGTCCGGCCGACGACGACACCATTCTCATACCTCACCATGCGCTTGACCACGTTCACGGTCGCTCGATGGGCCGTCGCCATTGCGCTCGCGCTGGCATTGGGATCGATGCTCCTCTATCCCGGGGGCACGCTGCTCGATCGGTCGTCGCCTGGCTATTCGGCATCGCACAATTTCTTGAGCGACCTCGGCATGACCGTGGCCTACGCGGGCCAGACCAATTCGTTGGGCGCTCTGCTCTTCGTTCTCGCGCTCGTCACCGTCGTGCTTGGTCTGGGTGGCTGCTTGGTGGGGTTCATCCGCCTCTATTCGGACGCGCCGCGTGCACGCCGACTGGCGCGCGCCGCCGGCGTCGTCGGCATCCTCGTGTGCTCGGCGTTCGTCGGCGTTGCAGTGACGCCCGAGAACCGAGTGATGGCCCTGCATGTCCGGTTCACGCTGTTCGCATTTCGAATCTTCCCGCTGTTGTCGGCGTTGCTCGCTCTCGCTTCGCTCTATTCGAGTGGCGTCCCACGCCGCGTCGCCGTGACGTGGGCCGTACTCACCGCAATACTCGCGGCGTATGTCGTCGTTCTCGGGTGGGGACCGTCTCCGAGAACCGTCGACGGACTCGTGTTCCAGGTGGCGGCGCAGAAGATCGTTGCTCTCGCCGCGGTGAGCTTCTTCGTCTACCTGAGCATCGAGGCGGACCGCGTCGTCGGAATGCGAAGGACGAGTCATTGATGCGCGGTGCCTTGCAGTCGATCACGCGAGGCCTTGACGACGTGAAGCACGGGGCCTTCATTGGCAGTCGCCATGACTGACCCACTGCGCCCCCGCTGCCGACGAGCCTCCGGCCGTGTCCTCGCCGTCGCGATCATCGCGGTCGGCGTCGCGATGATTACCAGCAGCCCCTTGCTCGCCCAAGCCGCGCGATCCGGGAACCCGATCCTGCCCGGTTGGTACGCCGATCCCGAAGCGCACGTCTTCGACGGGCAGTACTGGATCTATCCGACCTACTCGGCGCCCTACGATCAACAAACGATCATGGACGCGTTCTCGTCCAAGGATCTGGTCACGTGGGAAAAACACGCCCACGTTCTCGATGTGCGCGACGTGCCGTGGGCGCACCGAGCGCTGTGGGCTCCCTCCATCGTCGAGAAGGACGGCTGGTATTACCTGTTCTTCGGCGCGAACGACATCCAGAACGATCAGCAGATCGGCGGCATCGGCGTCGCTCGCGCGCGGCGGCCCGACGGCCCGTTCAAGGATTACCTCGGCAAACCACTCATCGACAAGTTCCACAACGGTGCGCAACCGATCGATCAGTTCGTATTCAAGGATCGTGACGGCGCCTATTACATCGTGTACGGCGGCTGGCGTCACTGCAACATCGCGAAGCTCAACGACGACTTCACCGGACTCGTGCCCTTACCGGACGGGAGCACGTTCAAGGAGATCACGCCGGCTGGTTACGTCGAAGGCGCGTTCATGCTGTTGAAGGATGACAAGTATTACTTCATGTGGTCGGAAGGAGGTTGGACTGGTCCGAACTACGCGGTGGCGTATGCCATGGGATCTTCGCCGTTTGGTCCGTTTGAGCGAGTGGGCAAGATCCTTCAGCAGGATTCGTCGGTCGCCACGGGCGCGGGCCACCACTCGGTGCTGCACTCGCCGGCGTCGGACAAATGGTACATCGTCTACCATCGGCGCCCCCTCGGCGAGACGGATCGAAATCACCGCGTCGTCAGCATCGACGAGCTGCACTTCGACGCGCGCGGATTCATTCTCCCGGTCAAGATCACGTTCGCCGGCGTCGAAGCCGATCCGCTCGCGTCTACCACGCCCGTGCGCCGGCAACAGCAGGACTCGCTCGACATCAAATCGGCCTCGCTGATCGAGAGCGAGTATCGCATCGACCTCACGACCGTTCACGACAAGTTGATGTCGCTCGCCAAGTCGATTCCCGCCGACAAATACTCCTGGCGCCCGAGCGCCGAAGTCCGCTCCGTGTCCGAGGTGCTGATGCACGTCGCCGGCGAGTGGTATTACGTGTGCCCGATCTCCATCGCCGGCAAGGCGCCGGCCGACTTCACGCCGCCGCGCGACGCGATGGCCAAGCTAGAGAAGACGACAGCCAAGGCCGACGTGCTCCAGCAGCTCGACAAATCGTGGGCCTACTGCGTGTCGGTCTTCGCCGCCGCCGACCCCGCCCGGCTGACGGGGAAGTACGAGCCGGCGAAGATGTCACTTGCGCGCGCGGCCCTTCGTGTCGCGGGCGATCAGCATGAGCACCTGGGCCAACTCATTGCCTACGCCCGCTCGCTGGGCGTCAAGCCGGAATGGAGCAGATGAGGGTTCGTCTCTGGGTAAAGCACGTTTCGGTTGGCTCGCGGTCCACTGGAATTCGCTGGTCCGTCTCGTAGATTCGGCACGCACCCATAGTCGTCCAAATCGTCCGAACGCAACGTGCAGAGCGAGTCAGAACCGGAGCGCCAAGGCTCGGTGAAGGTACCAAATAGCCGGTGGCGCAGTCTGCTCGCCCTCGGTCCGGCGATCGTCGTGCTCGTTCTGGGCGCCACGATGTTCGACGGGGTCCGCCGTGCGCGGGACAGCCGCGCTCTCGTCGCGCACACCCGCGACGTCATCGATCGCGCCCAGGCCATGTTCTCCGCGCTGCAGGACGCCGAGACCGGCGAGCGGGGCTACGTGATCACGGGCGACTCGGCCTATCTCGAGCCGTATCACCGCGGCGTCGAGACGTTGCGCACCGACACAGCGGCGCTGAGGGCACTCACGCAAGAGAATCTCACGCAACGTGCACGGCTCGACTCGCTGAGTCCCATCCTTCGAGAACGGCTTGCGACGTTGGCGGCGGGCGTCGCGAGCCGTCGCGCGATCGGTTTCGATTCGGCGGCGTCGGTGGTCCGGTCGGGCCACGGAAAATTTCTGATGGACTCGATCCGCACGATTGTCGGCAACGTCATGACGAGCGAGCGCAGCTTGCTCGAGCGTCGCCAGGCCGCCGAGGCGACTCGCGCGCTCGTTGTGACGTGGATTGTCGTCGCGGGGACGGCGATCGCCGTCGTGCTCGCGCTCATGCTGAACGCCGCACTGCTCCGTCACGCCGAGACCGAGGCGCGCCTCCACCGCGATGTGGACATTCGCAACCAGCAACTCGAAGAGCAGAACCTCGAGCTCGAGCTGCAGTCCCAACAACTTCAGGAGCAGGCCAGCGAGCTGGAAGTGCAGAATGAAGAGCTCCAATCCACCAGCGACGCCCTCGCCGAGCAGGCGGCGGAGTTGGAGATCCAGGCGGAGCAGCTCGAGAGCACGAATCGCGCGCTCGAAGAGGCCAACCAGGCTGCTGAGGCTGCCCGCGCAGCCGCCGAGGTGGCGAATCGCGCGAAGGGCGACTTCCTCGCGACGATGAGCCACGAGCTACGGACGCCGCTCAACGCCATTGCCGGCTACGCACAACTCATGCAGCTGGGCGTTCCCGAGCCGGTGCCGGCTGCGCATCATGATTATCTCGCGCGCATTCAGCAGAGCCAACGACATCTCTTGGGCGTCATCAACTCCGTCCTCAACTTCGCGCGCATCGAGGCGGGATCGGTTACCTACGACATGGGCGATGTCGCGATCGCCGCGCTGCTCGCCGAGGTGGAGCCGCTGATCGCACCGCAAATGCAGGCACGCGGGCACGAGTACGCGTGTGTCCCGTGCGACCCGACGCTCGTCGTCTACGCCGACCCGGACAAGGTGCGACAGATTCTTCTCAACCTGCTCTCGAACGCCGTCAAGTTCACTCCGGGCGGCGGACAGATCACACTCTCGGCGGAGGCGTTGGTCGACGATCCGAAAGAGAAATTCGCCGCCATTCGCGTGCGCGACACCGGGCTGGGAATTCCGCCGGAGAAGTTGAACTCGATCTTCGACCCGTTCGTGCAAGTGGACGCGAGCCACAATCGGGTGGCCGAAGGGACGGGGCTCGGGCTGGCGATCAGCCGGGAGCTGGCGCGCGGAATGGGCGGAGACCTCGTGGTCGAGAGCGCCGTCGGCGTCGGCTCGACGTTCACTCTGACGCTCGCGCTCACGATGCCCATTCAGGCACCAACGGCGACGGAATCGAGCCCGCGACTCTCAGAGTTGGCGAACTAGCGACGCGAACGCAGCAGCTGGCTCATGGCGCGCACGATGACAACGAGCTGCGTTATCGCGGCAGCCACCAACTCGCCTTCACGAGGAACACATTGTCCGGATGTGTCGCGAAGAGCGCCGAGCGGTCGCGTTGGAAGCTGAGATCGCCGAATGCCGCGTTCGACGCGCGCGACTGCGTCCAGGCGACGTAGAGCACCGAGCCCGGACGATACTCCCATCGAAACACCGCGTTGCCGCGCAGCGATCGCTGGCTGAAGTCCGGGTTGTCGACCGTGAACGGCTTGGCAGGGCCCGCTCCGTCGGGATCGATCGTGTACTGGCTCACGATCCCATTCGTGTCACGCGTCGCGCTGATGGATCCGCGGTCGCGGCCGTACACGGCGACGTCACTCGTTCGCGGCGAGATATATTCCTCGAAGTCACGATAGCGTCCGGCAGCGAAGAACGGTTGGGCGTACACCTCGAGCGTCATGGTCGGCGTGAACGTCACGCTCACGCGCGTGTCGAGTCCGAGCACGGGCTGGTCGAGCACGGCCATGACGTAGCGATTGCCGTAGAAGCGCCGTGCCGTGCTGTCGGCGATGGCGCTGACGTACTGCGAATAATTGTGCGATCGGAACCACGACGGCCCGAACGACAGGCTGACGTTCGGATCCGGTCGGTAAGTGACGCCAAGGTTGACGCTCGGGTTGTTGCCGTGCTTCTCGTCCCAGTAATAGCTCACGCCCGCGTTCGCGACGAACGCGTGTCGCGAATCCGTCGATAGGAACGTGTTCACGAAATGCGAATGGGCGGTGCGCACCGCCGGTCCGCCGCGCAGTTGGCCGTCGTCGATCGAGGACGGCGTGTCGATGTAGAAGGCCATGAAGTTCCAGAATTGCGGGGTCGTCCCTTCGACGAAGACGTGATAATCGTTCTGGGTGCGGTCTCCTTCGTAGTTCCGAATGATCTGGGCGCCGCCGAGGGCGATGAATTGGTGGTACCAGCGAGTCGGCTTCGTCCAGCTTTTTCCGGCGTTCGTGTTCGCGAAGAGGTAGTCGGCGCGCCGCTGGAACGCGTAGTCGTTCGACTCGTAGCCCGGCGTTCGCGTGTCGAACGACAGCTCGCCGAACCAATTGCCGGTCTCTTTCCCGAGACGCGTGTACAGCCCGCCGCCGCGCAACGAGGTCGCGCTCGAGTCGAGCCGGTTCGAGAAGAAGCCGCTGCTGCCGGCGCCACGATCGGGTCGCTGGAAGTAGCGCGCGCTGGACTCCTGTCGCAGCAGCACTTCGCGCGGATCGCCGGAGACGTTCGTCAGTGCCGCCTGCATGCGCCACGTGTACTCGTGGCTCGGGCTCGAGTAGAACAGGTCGTGTCCCACCAGCTCGGCGTGCCGCGCCTGGAGCGGGGCGAACGTCGAGTCGATGTTCCGCGCGACGCCACTCACGACCGCGCCGGCGACGAGATTGCCGTTGAGAAAGTCTCGCTTCACACGGCCGACGAAGTAGTCCGCCAGCGGCTCGACTTCCTGCGACCCGCGTTGGCCCGTCGCCGTCTGGACGTCGGCCATGGCGCGTCCAGTCACCGCGTTCAAGAGTCCGAGCGTGAAACCGCGCGAGGTACGTCCCGTGATCTTGCCCGCGCCCAGTATGGTCGTGGCGTCCGGCACGTCGGCGAACGAATAGTTGTCCGTCGCCAGCGACGCGCCGGTCGGCGGCCGGCCGATACGTCGCGAATAGAACGCGTTCATGTCCTGCGAGTTGTCGCAGAAGTTGCACGAGTGATTCGAGAAGTCGAATACCTGCGCGCCCTCGATGAAGAATGGGCGCTTCTCGGGAAAGAAGGTCTCGAACGCCGACAGGTTGAGCACCGCCGGGTCGACCTCGACCTGTCCGAAATCTGGATTCAACGTCGCATCGAGCGTGAGGTTCGACGTGAGCCGCTCCTTGAGATCGAGGCCGGCGCGCATCGTCGGTCGTCCGTGCCGGTTGAACGGATCGCCCGTCACGCCGCCGACCGACGATGACTTCGTCACGACGTATGGAAGTAGCTCGAGGTGAGCCGCCGACGCCGGAATGTGCAGGCCGAACAAGTGCCCGTAGCGCGATGGTCCGCCCGCCTCGTTCTTGCGAGAAAATGACCAGATGTCGCCTTCGTCACGTCGCTTGATGAGGCGGCCGAGCTGCAGTCCCCACACCTGAACCGAGTCGCGGGAAAATCGAAGCTGGCTGTACGGTATTCGAATCTCGGCCGTCCATCCGTCGGCGTCGATGTGTGCAGCCGCCTCCCACACGGGGTCCCAGGAATCGTCGCAGCACGACGTCCCGATACCGATCTGGTCTCGCTTCGACCCCGACGGGTTTACCTGGAAGATGGCACGGCTCAAATGGTCGTGATATCCATCGATCTCGATGTCGAGATAGTCCGAGTCGAACTCCGCGTCGCGGCGTACGAGTCGGGTGATCACCCCGGCCGCGCCGAGGTCATCGTACATCTTCGCGCCGATGTAGAGCGCGTCGTCGTCGTAGAGGATGCGGACCTCGGTGCGCTGCGACGCCGGCTTCCCCTCGTCGGGATCGACCTGCGTAAACGCGGTGATCGGCGTCGCCGCTCGCCACGCGGGCTCGTCGAGCTTGGCGTCGATGATGATCGGGGCGGTGCGCCGCGCGGCCACGGCTTGCGGCACGGGCACGCGATGGCCGTAGGCAAGGGCGCCGGACGCGCCCGGCTCCGGCGCGTGTTGCGCCATGAGCATCGCCGGAGCCAGCACCACCACGGCCAGAAACGATCGCATGAAGGGGGGAAGGGTAGCCACCTTTGACACTTACGTGTGGTTAGAGGTTCCGGTTCCGACCCCGCGCAGCCAAGATCACCTCGGCGCCATGAGACTTTCCGGCGAGCGGAACGTACGACAACTTGCTTGGCGCGTGTCAGCGCGTGTCACCCTTCATTGCTCCTCACGGA
>DASVYG010000472.1:0-8463 GCA_036392315.1 Gemmatimonadaceae bacterium | reverse complement strand
GAGCATGTCGCGCAGCGCGCGCTTGAACGCGGCGATCGCTTTCTCATTGCGCTTGTAGAACGTCCACTGCTTGATCCGCTTGGCGTCGACGAGCCCCGCGTCGACCAACACGCGCATGTGCTCGCTCACCGTGGGTTGGCTTACGCCCAGCTTCTCGGCGATCAGTACGCCGCACACGCCGTCGTCCACCAGGTCGCCGTCCACTTGTGGACGAAAATGTTTCGTCGGCGACTTGAGCCATTCCAGGATCTGCAACCGACGATCGTTGTCGAGCGCGCCGAGTGAGTCGAGCAACGCGTGGGTCGATGGCGCCGCGGTGCGCGCGGTCGTCACGGCCGGCTCAACGTGGACGGAGCGCCGAAGTCGACCGCGGTCGTGTTGCCGCCGCTCACGATGACCACCACGCGTTCTCCGTCGCGCGGCGTGTAGGCGCCAGAGAGCAGGGCTGCGAACGACGCCGCACCGCCGGGCTCGGCGACGATGCGCGCCACGTCCCATAGTCGTCGCTGCGCCGCGCGAATGTCGTCGTCCGCCACCACGATCGTCCGCTCGACGATCGGCTGCACGATGCGGAACGAATGCTCGCCGACGCGCCGAGGCCCGAGCGAATCCGCGGCGATTCCGCCGGCTTCGGCGTCGATTGGATGACCTGCGGCGAGCGCGCGCGTCAACGTCGGCGCGGCGATCGGCTCGACGCCGATCAAGCGTACGCTGCGCCCATACGCCGACGCGATTCCTGCAAGCAGGCCGCCGCCACCGACCGGCACGAGCACCGTGTCGGCATCGGGCACTTGTTCCTGCAGCTCTAGGCCGACTGTTCCCGCTCCCAGGATCGTCTCGATCTGGTCGAACGCGTGCACCGCCATCACATCGCGTCCCTCGGCCCACGCTTCGCTGGCGGCGAGCGCGTCGGCGTATGAGTCGCCGGTCACGACGAGCTGCGCCGCGTAGCTCCTGATGCGCTCGACCTTGGCCGCGGACGAGATCTTCGGGACGAAGATCGTGGCGGGCACGCCGAGCTTCTGCGCTGCGTAGGCGACGGCGGCGCCGTGGTTGCCGCCCGACGCCGCGACCACGCCGGCTGCCGGCGCGTCTCGCAGCAGGAGATTGGCGAACGCGCCGCGAGTCTTGAACGAGCCGGCATGCTGAAGCAGCTCGAGCTTGAGCGTGAGCGTCCCGCTACGCGGCGCCTCGATCTCGACAACCGGCGTGCGTCGGATGTAGGGCCGAATGACGGTCTCGGCGTCGGAGATCGACCGCCGCGTCGCCGCTGCCACCGTCTGTGTGCCTGCCGGCATGCTCTGCGTTGGTGAGGTGTCGCTGATTTGCCAATTAGCCAACTGACTATATCATGGCGACACCGGCCTTGCTTGTCAACGCATCTTGTCGTCCTGAGGAGCGAAGCTCATTCACGTCATCCTGAGTAGCGAAGCGACAGGGGATCTGCCGTCCTTCCGATCACTGGCGCCGGAATTAAATGGGAACAAGTAATAACAGGATGAATCAGGATGAATCAGGATAAAAAAAAGGATCAAAGATGACCGTTGATCTCATACGTCTTCTCCTGCTTGATCCTGCTTGATCCTGCTTGATCCTGCTTGATCCTGATTCATCCCGATTCATCCCGTCAAGACTGTTCCAACCATCCCCGCCGCCGACACTCCATCCATCGCCTGTTGTCGTGCCGGCGTAAACGATCGCGTAGCCGCTCTGCCTCGAATGTCCGCCAGTCGGCCAATTGAGAGCGAATTACCTCGAGTGGCGCCGGCCAAGGGATGCCGGCGAAGTAGAACTGAATTGCAGATCTGGAAGCCGTGTTCCTTGACGACAGCGCAATCGCAGGGCATGGTTGGCCGTGGCACATAATCCCTGCAGAATATCTCGGGTGTGATCCATCCTCGCTCCGTAACGCCGGAAGGGATGAGGCGGGTGAAGTGGGCGGTGTCGCCGCCGGCTCTCCACAGCCCGTCTGTCACGTTGACGGTCTTCGGGTGTCTCGCGGTCGGTTTGCTGCTTCCGTTCGCACACGTTCTTGCGCAAGGGGTGACCACCGCAGGAATTCATGGGCGCATCAGCGCGGGGTCGGGTCGCGACATCGAGGCGCTCCTCCGTGTCAGCAACGACGCCACAGGCTTCACCGTCGAGGTTCGAGCGTCCGGCGGTCGGTTTCTCGTTGAGGGCTTGGACCCGGGCGGACCATACACCGTGGCCGCGCACGCGCTCGGTTTCGCACCGCAGCAGCGAAAGGGAATTCTCTTGACGCTGGGAGAGCTCCGCGAGCTCGATTTCGAAATGCAGCCGCTTGCCGTACGGATGGACACCGTCACCGTAGCGGCGCCAAGCGGGTCGTCCGACCGCGCGCATCCTGGCGGCGGCACCGGGACTTTGATCTCCGAATCGGTGCTGGAACATCTGCCCACGTTGAACCGCGACCTGTACGATTTCGTTCGTCTCGTGCCGCAGATCTCGACGAAGATCAGTCTGTCGAACCCCGGTCTGTCCGCCGGCGGCGTGAATTTTCGCTTCAATGAGTTCCTCATCAACGGTGTGTCCGAGCGCACGCTCAGCGGCGGTGTCTCGAACGCATTCGCGGGGTCGAAATCCATTCCGCTCGACGCCGTCAAGGAATACGAAGTGCTGCTCGCGCCCTATGACGTACGGTATGGAGACTTCTCTGGTGGGCTCGTCAACACGATCACGAAATCCGGAACGAACGCGATCCAGGGCTCGGCTTTCGCCTTCGGCAGGAATGATCGGCTGGCGCGTCGCAACGGACCAACCGCCGCCAATCCATATGAGCGAGCCCAGTATGGATTGTCGCTCGGCGGTCCGATTGTCCCGAATCGTCTGCTCTTCTTTGTCGCCTCCGAGCTCCAGCGATTCACGTTCCCAGCTGCGGGTCCGTATGTCGGACAGCCCGAAGGCGCCCAGCCGCCGGTGCCCGTCGGCGCGGCCGATCTCGATCGCTTCGATGCGATCATGCGAGGCTACGGTCTGACCGCGGGCTCCGCCGGCCCGGTCGAGAATGGCAACCCACTGCGAAATCTGTTCACGCGTCTCGATCTCGCGCTGCCGTCGTGGAACAGCCGCCTGGTCGCGTGGAACAACTATAACAGCAGTGAGGACATCGCGTTTTCACGTGCCGGGCGCGACACCTTTTCATTGTCCAGCTTCCAATTGACGAGTCTCACGCAATCGCGGACCACCGCGGTGCAACTGCACACCGCGCTGCCGCGCGCCGGCGGCGGATACAACGAGTTGCTCATTTCCCTTCGCAGTGGCGGCTTCGATCCCGTCGGTGCCGTCCAGCAACCAATCGTGCGGGTATCGGTGCCGAGCGTGTCGGGCGCCAGCGTCACGCTCAATTCAGGAACGTCGGAGCCCGGGCAAGGTACGGCGTTGCGGCCGTCGGCGTTCAGTGTCAGCGACAATGTCACGCTCCCGCTGCGGGCAGCGCACGTCGTCACCCTGGGCGCTGACATCCAGCGCTTCAGCATACGCCGCCAAGGCGTGGGCGGATCGTACGGCGCGTGGAGCTTTCCGAGCCTCGACGCTCTGGCGGCGGGCGCCGCCGATCGCTATGACGTCAGAATCGATTTCGGCGGCGGCAGCGCTCGCATCGTCGGAGCACAGTATGCCGCGTACGTGGGCGACGCGTGGCAGACTACCGAGCGTGTTTCGTTGTCCGGCGGTCTGCGAGCCGACATGCTCGCGATCGATTCACGGGCTCCGTATCACGCGCTGGTCGATTCGATCTTCGGCCGGCGCACCGACGAGATGCCGCGTCGACGCGTGGAGCTTTCACCGCGACTCGGCTTCACTTGGGACGTGTCGCGCGCCGCGCGGCAGCAGCTTCGCGGTGGCGTGGGGATCTTCGCGTCGTCGTATCCCCTCGCGTGGGCGCAGACGGCGCTGTCGAGTTATGGCGTCGGTGGCGTGCTGCACTGCAGTCGGGTCTCCGCCGCCTTGCGTCCGCCGCCGCCCTTCACGCCAGACTACCGTGCCGCGCCGACGGCATGCGCCGGAGGCGCGACCATCACGCCCGCATTCGCCGGCAATGTAGATCTGCTCGACAGAGACCTGCGGATGATGCGCGTGGCGCGCGGGTCGCTCGCCTACGAGCTGCGCCTGCCGTGGGATCTCGCCGTCACCAACGAAGGACTCGTTACGCGCGCGCTTTCCGACTTCGTGTTTCGGAATCTGAACCTCCCCGAGCCCGTGACCACGGATCCGTACGGGCGCGTGATGTACGGGACGATCAATTCCGGCGGAACGGCCACACTCACGCCACGGTCCCGGTTCACCGAGGTCATCGACCTCCGCAACGTCGCGGGCAACTACTCGTATCAATTCTCCACGCGACTCGAGAAAACTCATACGACCGGCTTTCGCGGCTCGCTCTCGTACACGTTCTCTCGCGCGCGCGACGTAGAGACGCCGCTGCGCGTGAATACAACCGGAACCGCCGCGTGGGCGGTCGCGCGCGTCACGTCCGGGCGTGACGATGATCTGACGCCCGGAATCTCGGCGAACGACGTGCCCCATCGCGTGATCGCCTCCGGCACCTACGCCACCGGCTCGCCCCGCTGGCGCACCGAACTGTCGTTCTACTACGTCGGCGAGTCGGGCAGGCCCTTCACGTACATCGCATTCGGGGCCCTCGGTCGCGGCGATCTCAATGCCGACGGCTCGAACGCGAATGACCCGATCTACGTGCCCCGAAACGCGTTCGATACGCTGGAGATCAAATTCAGCGGCTTGTCCGATTCTGCCGGCGCTGACAACTCACTAGCCGCGCAAGCGACGCGCCAAGCGACGGAACGCGCTGCATTGCAGGATTTCATCGATCGCACGCCGTGTCTGCGCAGCCAGCGAGGAAGAATTCTCGCGCGCAACACGTGTCGCGAACCCTGGTCGAACACGACGATTGCGTCGGTGCGGCAAGCGATTCCTGCGGCGGGCCATTCTGTCGAGGTGCAATTGGAGGTTGAGAACGTTCTCAATCTCTTGGATGCTGGCTGGGGACTCCGACGTGAGGCCGCGCCCGGGCTTCTCGAGCACGTCGGTCAAACGGGCGACTCGCCGCAGACGTCGCGCCCGATCTTCCGCTTCAGCAGCACGAACGAGGGTTGGACGACAAACCCGGACGAATCGGCTTTTCAGCTTCAGCTCGCGCTGCGTTACCGCTTCTGACCTTCCAAGCGCTGGCGAAAGCGATCGAAGCGCGGATCGCTCCGCAAATCGTCGAGGACGATCGTGCGATCGAACATGAACGAGCGATCGTCGAGTGACTTGTTGAGCCACAAGAGTGCCTGATCGTTGTCGCCGAGGCCGGCGTAGACCGTTGCCACGTCGAACGCCCCGGTATTGCGCCGACGCTCGCGATCGAGCAGCGCCGTGAGGATCTGCCGCGCCTCGTCGGGACGTCCACCGCGAGCGAGCATGTAGCCGAGCAGCGATTGACCATGCGAACCTGAATTCACGGAGGTCCGCTGCAGTTCCGCGATCGCTTCGGGCCACATCTTCTTGCGCGCGTAGCACTCGGCCTTGATGCCACCGGCGCGCAGGAGCGGCGGCCGAAGAGATTTCAGTTTCTCGAGTTGGACCAGCGCCTCATCGCAGCGGTCGTTCGCCATCAGCGCGCGCGCAAGTTCGGCAGTGGCGGTGGGGGACAGCGGATCGAGATCTCGGGCGTACCGCGCTTCCACCAATGCTTCCTTCGGTCGCCCGGTAGAAACGTAGAGCTGAGTCAGCCACTCGTGAGACCGCGCGTTGGTCGGTTCCAACGTCACCGCGCGCCGCAGTTCCGTCTCCGCGGTGGTCATCTCGTAGTTGCTTCTCCTGATCTGACCAAGGGTCGCGTGTGCATCGCCGAGGGAGTCGTCCAGTGCAATGGACTTGAGCGCGGCCTGTTCAGCGAGCGCCCATCGATCACGGGGCGGCAGCTCCGCGTCGTCGCTGCCAGCGAGTCGTCCCTGCATGCGCGCCAGACCGGCGTATGCGGCCGCGTACTTGGGATCGAGCGCAATCGCCCCGCGGAAATACTCGAGTGCCACGCGCGCGGCGCTGTCGCTCCGCGTCAGCGACGGATCGTTGCCGCGAAGGTATAGCTCGTACGCGGCAATATTGGACGTCGAGTGGCGCTGGATCGCCGCGAGTGTGGTCGCGCCCAGCTGGAGATCGAGGGCGCGCGCCACCGCGCCCGCGATATCGCTCTGGACGGCAAAGATATCGCGCAGCTCGCGATCGTACGTCTCCGACCAACGCGTCGAGCCGTCGCGCGCGTCGATCAGGCGGACCTGCACGCGGAGCTGCGAACCAACCTTCTGTACGGCGCCCTCGAGAATGTTCGCCACGCCAAGGCTGTCGGCAATACGGCGCGCGCCGACGTTAGCGTTCTTGAATGCAAATGCCGACGTGCGCCCGATCACTCGCAGGTGCCCGACCTTGGCCAGCACGCCGATCAGTTCTTCGGTCAGGCCGTCGACGAGGGCCACGTCCTGCGGCGCGCCACTCACATTCGCGAACGGAAGCACGGCGATCGACGGTTCGGTCGCTGCAAGTGCTGTGGCGCTTCGCGGCTTGGGACGCGGCCAGATGGCGACGGCGAGGAGGACGAGTGCGACCAACGCCGAGACCAAGTACCATGGCGAGCGCCCGGGGGCCGAGGTCTGCTGCGGCGAATGCTCGCCCGGGGCCGCTGGCGGTGCGGTTTGCGGCGCCGGTCGTGGCACGGCTTGCGTCGTCATCTGCGGCGTCGTCATCTGCGGCGACGGCAACGACGGCAACGACGGCAACGGCTCGGCACGCGCCTTCGCGTGAAGTACGTGGATGAGCACAGAGACTGCTGGATCGGGCGCCACGCCAAGCTCCGCCGCCACGAGCGCCTCGTATCGCTTGGCATACTGCAGCGCTGCTGCATGATCGCCGGCGCTCATTAGAGCTCCGATGAGACCAGCCGCGTTCTTGCCGCTCAACGGATCGAGCTCGACGAGCGTCTTCCACCGGGCCACCGCGGCCGCGTGGTCCTGCGCGGCTGACGCGTCTTGCGCCAACCGCTCCAATGCGCCGGCGTAACTCGCCGCCAGGCGCGCCCGTTCGGACTCGGCCCAACGCTCGAACTCCGGTGCGTCGTCGACGTAGAACCCGTCGAGGAAGGGCCCACGATACGCGTTCACCGCGGCTTCGAGGTCTCCGCGCTCGAGCGCGGCGTTGAACGCGCCGACGTCGCTGGTCACCACATCCGGACTCAGGCGCACCGGATTGACGCCGTCGAACACGAACTCCCCGAGCGAGCTCCGAAGCGCGTACAGCAGCTGGTCGAGGGAATGCCGCGCGCGCGTCTGCGTTGCGTCTGGCCAGAAGAGTACGAGCAGCTGATCCCGACTGCGGCCGCGGTCGCCAGCCGCGGCGAGCACGGCGAGCAGTGCCAGCCGGCGGCGATGGTGCCCGTGTTGGCCAAGAAATGTGTCGGCGTCCGATCCAACGAGCGCGGGCGGACCGAAGGTCGCCAGACGATAGCGGGCGATTGGCTGGACTTTCGACGGGTCGGTCACGACGCGAACGTAGCGCCGGGACAGGAGCACAGCAACAGATCCCTAACTCTGAGACAACTCTGATTCAACTCTGAATCGGCCGTGAGGCCCGCCGAGCACCTTGCCTCCTCCAACTGGGCCGCGGCGCCGTCGTTCGCGCCTTGGCGACGTCACATATGGAAGGAGTCACCGTGATTGCCAGAACACGATTCACGACACTGCCAATCGTCCTGTTCGCGGCCCTTACGCCGCGGTCGGCGCCGCGTCCGCTCGAGCGATGAACAGCCCGCGGTCTACACGCCGACGGCGACTGAGCGGGGTGATGCCGCTACTCGCTGCGCTCGGGTTGGCGTGCGGCGGAGACGGGCCGACCGCACCGCCGCTCGGCACCATTCACGTCTCCGTCCAGACGTCCGGCGGCGATCTGGACATCGACGGGTATGAGTTCGTCGTCGACTCGGGAGTGCCGCGATACGTCAGCACGAGCGGCGTAGCCGTCCAGCCAGACGGAAGCCAACAGGTGGGGTTGGCTATCGACGGAATTTCGCCGGGGCCCCATTCCGTGTCGTTGAAAGACGTCGCGGACAACTGTACGGTGAGTGACGCCAACCCGCGTTCGGTAACCGTCGCGGCAGACGAAACGGTGAGCCTTGAGTTCGCGGTCGTGTGCGCGGCCACGGGTGTCGCGATCACGACGCATACCACGGGGTCGGACGTTCCGTTCGCCTACGATCTGCACGTGGACCAGTCGACGTTCGTTATTGCGACGAACGGCAGTCAAACCGTGAGCCGCCTCGAGCCCGGTCCGCACATGATTTCCCTCCAGATGTCCATCGGGAACTGCACCGTTGCGGGAGGCGCGCAGACTGTCACCGTGCCGATCCGAACGATCACGCCCGTTCACTTCGAGATCACTTGCCTTCCGGTC
>DASVYG010000471.1:0-22266 GCA_036392315.1 Gemmatimonadaceae bacterium | reverse complement strand
GTCGTGATCATCGGCATCTTGGCCGCGATCGCGATCCCGAAGTTCGCGAGCACCAAGGACAAGGCGTACTACACCGCGATGAAGTCGGACCTTCGTAACCTCGTGACGGCTGAGGAAGCGTTCTTCGCGGACAGCACGAAGTACACGTCAAACCTGGCGAACCTGAAGTTCGGCGTGTCGAACGGCGTGAATCCGCCGACGATTGACGCGACGGGTGCGGGCCAGTGGTCTGCGACGGTCACCCACACGCAGCTGGCTTCCCCCGCGGAGTGCGCGGTTGCGATCAACAAGGGTAACCCGATCCTCCCGGCCGACAGCAGCGGCGCGCCGCGTTGCCAGTAAGCGAGTAGTAGTGGCGAACGAGAAACCCGGTGGCTTCGAGCCACCGGGTTTTTCGCTTTTGGACAATCAATTTCTCGACGCAGCCCAACGATGACTCGCGCAATGAACTGATGCCGCGCCGCGCCGAGGCCGTCGTAGTTTGGGCTCCATGACCGCGCAGCGCATGGACCAGCTCACTCGTGGCTCTCGTCGGAGAAGGCGCTCCGCCTTCACGCTCATCGAGCTGCTCGTCGCGGTCGTGCTGATCGAGATGGGACTCTTGGCTCTGGTCGCGACCGGCGCGACACTCGTCCGTCAAACAACCACGACTCGCGCCCGGCTCGCCGCCGTCAACGCCGCGGCGAATCGCCTGCAACTGCTCGGCGCACTGCCGTGCACGACAACGATTGGATCGGGCAGCGGCCCTTCGGGCGTCGTCGAGCGTTGGTCTGCCGACCTGCTGCCGAACGCGACGCGGGAACTCCGCGATAGTGTCACGTTCGTCGCCATGGGTTCGACTCACGCGATCGTGCTGCGCACGCGACTCCCATGCTGATGCGCAGCATCGCGCCGCGACGCGGCGCGTCGATCATCGAGGTCGTCATCGCAATGGTCGTCGCCGCCGTCGTGCTCTCCTTGGTCACCGCGATCAGCGTCCGACAGCAGCGCCTCTTCACCGATCTCGCCGACGCCGTCGCGCTCTCGGGACGGCTTCGCGAGGCAGCCACCATTCTTCCGATCGACCTGCGCGGCGCGTCGATCGCCTCGCGCGACATCAGCGAGGCACGAGACACATCGATCGAGTTGCGGGCGACCATCGCGAGCGCCGTCGTCTGCGACACCATCGACAACGGTCTCGTGCTCGCGCCGGTCGACGCCGGACCGTCGCCATACGCGAGCTATCTGACAGCTGTCAACGTGGGCGATACCGCTTGGGTGTTGATGCCCCCTGATTCCGTCGGCGACTGGTTGCCGTTCCGCGTCGAGACGGTCGGCAACGCGCCGCAACGACAGTGTGCGCCGGCGGGACCGCATCTCAGCGACAGCGTTCGCGCGCTGTCTCGTATGAATATCGGACTATCGACGCCTCCGGTGGCGTTGCGCGCGATGATCGGAACAGCAGTGCGAGTCACGCGACCGCTGCGCTATAGCCTCTATCGCGCGGGTGACGGAGCATGGTACCTGGGCGAGAAGGAGTGGAACTCCGCGGCGACGCGCTTCAATACCATTCAACCAGTGAGTGGTCCGTTCCTCTCGGCGGCGCTCGGCGGGCTCACACTCGCGTACCTCGACAGCATCGGCGCGACCATTCCCGCTCCGGTCTCCGATCCACGCACGATCGCGGCGATTCGACTAACGCTTCGCGGGCAAACCAAGAACGTCGCGCGCGTGATTGGTTCTGCCGCGTCGACGGGAGCGCGCGTCGACACGACCGTCATCACTGTGCTCGCCCACAATCGAAAATGATTTCATGAGACTTCAACCGCGGTCCGGCATCGCGCTCGTGGCGGCGCTCGGCGTCATGACGCTGCTCGGTCTCATGATCGCCGGGGCGTTCGCCGCATCGTTCCTCGGCGAGCGATCCGCGCGGCTTGCGCAATCCGACGCGCTGCTCGACGCGAGTGCCGACTATGCGGTCACGACGGTGCTCGCCGATGCTCGAGGCTACGGTCTCGCCGATCTTTCGCTCGGACAAGCGCGATCGTTCGACGTCACGGTGCCCAGCGCACCAAGTGTTCACGCGACGGTGGCCGTCACTCGTCTCGCCGCCGGTGTGTTGTGGCTCGTTGGCGACGCTACGATCGCTGGTGTCGATCAGGGGCGCCGCCGCGTCAACCTGGTGGCTCGATTTCCGGTGCTTGGCGGAACGCCGCCGGCGGCTGTCGTGGCGCGCGGCAACGTGGTCGCGAGCGACAGCGTCACATTCGGTGCCGATACGAGCGGCGATGCCGACTGCGCCGTCGCGAGCTCGATCGACGTGGCCACGTCACCGGGTGCGACGGCGCGCGTCGCAGACAGCTCGCGCGCACGCGTGCTCGCGAGCGCGGGCGATTCGACGACCTACTATATGAGCTCGCGCCAAATGGCGATGCTCGACAGCGCCGCGAACGTTGTGCACGTTCACGGCGACACGACCATTACCGGTGGCAGTGTCAGCGGAATCCTGATCGCCGATGGATCGATCACGGTGACCGGTGCCTTCGCCGCGACGGGCCTCGTCATCGCGCGCGGCTCGATTACCGCGGTCGCCGGCGGGTTCTCGGTCTCCGGCGCAATCCTGGCTTTCGGCGATCCACTGCGCGGCGCGACCGCGGTCGACATCGCGCACGCATCGATTCGATATGCGCCGTGCGCCATCGCGAATGCGCTGCGGCGCGGCGTGCCGCCGAGGCCCGTCCGGCAGCGGAGTTGGGCCGAGCTGTTCTAGCCACTGTGACCACCGTCACGCGACGCACGAGGTGTTACCTCCGGGAGTGTCCGGTCGTGTTCGGTGAGACGGACGCGACGTGGCCGGACGCACGGTCACAGTGTCCCATCAGACAAACTCACACTGCGCGATCGCGGTGGAACGGCAGAACGGCGAATCACATCGATCGGTCAAAGCGACTCTAGGCAGATCGCATCGCGGCTCCGTTTCGCTCACGCGTGCACCACTCACCGTCCTCCTGGCTTCTCCATGTCTTTCTTTGGTCGGAAGAAGACAACCGTCGGTCTCGATATTGGCTCGGGGTTGATCAAGGTTGCCGTGATCGATCACTCCGGCCGCGAGCCTGAGCTCACCCGTGTCACGGTGATGCCGCTCCTCGCCGACGCGATTGTCGAAGGCGAAGTCATGGACCCCGGCATCGTTGCCGAGGCGATTCGCAGCGCGCTCGCCAGCGCTGGCGTCAAGGGCAAGGTTGTCGTGACGGGCGTCGGCGGTCGCGATGTCATCATCAAGAAAATTCAAATCGAGCGCGTCAAGGAACAGCAGGCGCGCGAGTTGATGCGCTGGGAAGCCGAGCATCACGTTCCGTTCGACATGGAGTCGGTGCACCTCGACTTCCAGATTCTCGATCCGGACGCGGGCGGCCTCGAGATGAGCGTGTTGCTCGTCGCCGCGAAGCGCGAATTGATCGAGTCGAAAGTGCGTGTGCTCACCGACGCCGGCCTCGAGCCGGGCGTCGTCGACGTCGAAGCGTTCGCGCTCCACAACGCGTTCGAGGTCAACCATCCGAACGCCATGAACGGCGTCGTCGGGCTGGTCAACATCGGACACGATGTCACGAACATCAACATTCTCGACGACGGCGTTCCGCTCCTGACGCGCGATCTCACCGTCGGCACGCGCCGATTCCGTGAAGATCTGCAACGCGAGCGCGGCCTCTCCGTCGACGAAGCGCAGCAGCTCGTGCAAGGCTTCGATCGCTCTCCCCATCTCGACTCGGTCATCCAGACTCGCGGTGAGGAAATCGCCGTCGGCATCGAACGCGCCGCCGCCTTCCTCGCGCAGAACTCTCGCTCCGCGCAGATGCGCACGATCTACACGTGCGGCGGCGGTTCGCGAATTCCCGGGCTCAATGACTGGCTCGCGAGCCGGCTCCGACTCACCGTGCAGCAAGCGAATCCACTCGCGAACCTGAAGGTGCGTGACGGCGCACTCGAATCACTCGTCACAGACGAGATCGCCCCGCTGTTGATGCTTCCGATCGGTCTCGCACTCCGGCACGTCGCATGATTGAAATCAATCTCCTGCCCGGAGCAGGCAACAAGAAAGCCGCGCGGCGCCAGACAGTCAGTTTCGGCTCGTTCGCGTCGGCGCTCTCCGGACGGCTCACCGACAAGTTCATGATCGCGGCGGTCGTTGGCGTCAGCGTCAGCGTTGGCGCGGTCGCATTCCTCTACTTGTCGCAGCAGCGAAAGGACTCCGTGCTCCAGGAGCGCGTCGAAAAGGCGGTCGCCGACTCGACCCGCTATGCGAATTTCCTAAAGGATCGGTATCACGCCGAAGCGGTGCGCGACACGCTGCTCCGCCAGGTGAACATCATCAAGAGCATCGATCAAGATCGCTACGTGTGGCCGCACATCATGGACGAAGTGAGCCGTGCGTTGCCGCAGTACACGTGGCTCTCGCTCGTTGCATTGAACGGCTCGCCCCAGGGCTCGACGAACGTGGTCGCGCTGCCCAAGCCCAGCGCCGCCGATGCGGCCAAGAACAAGAACAAGCGACCGGCGCGCATCGACACGTCGGTTCCGCCCGATCCGGTCTCCGTCCGCCTCTCCGGGCGCACGGTCGACATTCAGGCGTTGACGCGCTTCATGAAGGATCTCGAGGCGTCACCGTTCCTCGGCAATGTCCAGCTCGAGCACTCGGAGCTCGGCATCGACTTGGGGAAAGAGGTGACGCAGTTCCAGCTAACGGTCGGCTACACGCGGCCGGACACGACGGTCCTGCGCCGCGTGCCGCTCACCCTCTCGGTGAAATAGTATGGCCCTGCTGCCACAGAACCCGCGCAGCCAAAAGCTGCTCATCGTCACGCTGCTGTCGATCGGTCTCGCGGCCGTCTATCAGCAGCTGGTGTGGACGCCGAAGAACGTCGAGCTGACGGCCATCGCGGTTCGTCTCGACACGCTCGACTCGCTCAATCACCTGGCGAAGATCGAGGTGGCCAAGGGAACGGCCACCAAGATGAAGCAAGAGGCTGACACCTACGCTCGCGAGTTGGCCGGTCTGCGCCACCTCGTGCCGACGGAGAACGAAGTGCCCGCGCTGCTCGAGTCGATTTCGACCGCCGCGCGCCGCGCCGGTCTCGAGCTGTCCGACGTCCAGCCCGACGGCATCATCGAGGGCGATCAGTTCAATACCTATAAGTACAAGATGGGAGTCACCGGCGCCTATCATCAGGTGGCCGAGTTCCTCAGCAACGTCGGCTCGTTGTCGCGAATCGTCGCGCCGATCAATGTGACGCTGACTCCGACCACGCGCGTCGGCGAGCGCCGCCCGAAAAAGAACGAGCAGTTCCTCGACGCGAAGTTCGGGATCCAGACGTATGTCGCTCGCGCGTCGGCCAAGCCGGCCGTCGTGCCCAGCGCCAAGCCGGGGACCCCGTGATGCGGCACCTGATCATTGGTGCGGCGCTCATCGCCGTCGCCGGTCGCGCCTCTGCGCAAGATCCGTTGTCCAACGCCAAGCGCGTCGCCAACAAGGCGGCCGCAGCGACGAACGCGCACATCGAGGCGGAGCAACGCCCCGACGCGCCGTCGCGCCCGCAGCCCCAAGCGCAGCCCGCGCCGACGAGCGCCATCCAGGCCGCGCCTCGCGGCCCGCGCGCTCCGGTGCGGACGCTGACCATCGCGGCGAAAGACACGACCGGTCCCGTGACCACCATCATGCGCGAGAGCTTCGACTACAGCTCTTCGGGTCGACGCGACCCATTCGTCTCGCTGCTCAGCACCAACGAGCTGCGTCCGTCGATGAGCGATCTTCGGCTCACCGGCGTCCTGTACGACCAGGCCGGTGGCCACTCAGTGGCAACCCTGCGCGACCTCGGTACCAACGCGCAATACCGCGTCACGATCGGCTCGGCGCTGGGCCGCATGCGCGTCTCCGCCATTCGTTTGAAATCCGTGCTTTTCACAATTGAAGAATTCGGTTCGTCGCGCCAGGACTCGTTGGTCCTCGGCGACTCCACCAAAGCGAGGATAAAATGATTTCACACCGGACGCTTGCATCAGCGATGCTCGCTGCGTTCGGCGCCATCAGCGGACGTCCCGCGGCCCTTTCCGCGATCGAGACGCCCAACGATGCGACCGTAACCTCGCTGAGTGTAGTCCCGGCGACTGGCGCGGGACATGCCGACGTCGTCATCCGCGTCGACGGCACGATCGCCTACAAGCACTTCATCCTCAGCCGACCTGACAAGATCGTCGTCGACATCTCGGGCGCCACGCTCGGCTTGCCGGCGGGCGACTCGTATGACGGCGTGCCGCGCGGTGGAATCACGCGCATTCGATATTCGCAGTTCACAAAGAGTGTCGTGCGCGTCGTGCTCACGCTCGATGCGCCCCACGACTACACCGTCTCGCAGAACAAGGGCGAAGTTCACGTCAGCGTCGATGGCGCGGGCGCGAAGTTCTCGCCGTGGCAGGTGACCAGCGCTTCGAAGACCGAGGCCGAGCCCAAGTTGGCAAAGGCCGACGCGGCAAAGCCGGATGCCGCGAAGACTGAATCGGCCACACCGGAGCCCGCGAAGGCAGAGCCGGCGAAGGCCGAACCCGCCAAGGCCGAAACTGCCAAGGCCGAGCTCACGAAGCCCGAGCCCGCGAAGACCGAAGCCGAGGAAACGCCAGCCTCAAAGTCGGAAGCAACGACTACGTCCGCCGTCAAGGCCAAGCAACAGTCGCAGGAACCGCGCATCACCGTGAATTGGGAGAACGCGTCCATCAGCGACGTGCTGGGTGTCTTCTCGACGTTTACCGGACGCACCATTCTGCAGTCGAAGAGTGTGGCGGGCACGGTGACGGCGAACATCATGAACCTGCCGTGGGACGTGGCCCTCAAAGAAGTCATGAACGCCAACGGATATGACGTCACCGTCAATCCCGACGGCGTGATCTTCATCGACACGTTCGAGAACATCTCGGCGCGACAGTCGACCGTGCCGCTGCAGACGAGAAACGTGCGACTCAACTACGCGCGCGCCGCGGCGGCTGCGCCGATGGTTCGCGAGCGTCTCACACGCACCTGTCCGCAGATTACGATGTCGAGCGCCGCGTCGGGCATCAGCCAGCCCACACCCGGTGCGCCGACCGCGCAGCCCGTGCCGCAAGTCGGCATCATCCAAGGGCTCAATTGCCCCGTGCGCGGCGCGGTCACGGCCGACACGATCACCAACAGCATCAGCATTACCGATATTCCGACGGCGCTCACGGATCTCGAGAAGTACGCGCGCAGCCTCGACCTTCGCCAACCGCAGGTGAACATCAAGGCGAAGATCATTCTCGTCGACCGCACGTCGCTCGAGGGCCTCGGTCTTCGGTACGATCTCGGTTCGCGCCAACAGTTCTTCAACGACATCGTCCCGCGTCTCGATTCGCTCGGTAAGCCACGCACGGATGCCGGACAGATCCTGCTCGGCGGAAACACGGTGTCGGCGATCGCGAACGCGACGCAGCGCATCCCCGCCGCCGCGCTCCAGCTGGTCTACTCGACGGCCATGGGCAACTTCGACTTTACGACCTTCCTCGAGGCGTTGCAGCAGACCACGCTCCTCGACGTGCAGGCCGAGCCGAGTGCGAGTGTGCTGAACAACCGCACGGCCAATCTCACAGCCGGCACGCAGGTGCCCATCCGCGTGATCGACGTCGGCGCCGGCGCGAATCAGACGAGCAATTTCCCGCGCGCCGCGGTCAGCTTCCAGCAGACCGGCGTGATCCTGACGGTGACGCCGCAAATCACCGCGAACCGCCAGATCCAAATGAAGGTGCACGTCGAGAATTCCGACGTGCAGTTCCAGGCCAACGACGTCGGCGCCGTGTTCCCGACGCAGAAGGTCGACAACGAAGTCCTCGTCGCCGACGGCGAGACCGCGGTCATGGGCGGCTTGACCCAGACCACCGTCAGCGTCACGAAGTCGGGTCTGCCGGTGCTGGTCGATCTTCCGATCATCGGCCGCTTGTTCGGCGTGACGACTCGCCAAGAGACGAAACGCGACCTGCTCATCCTGATCACGCCACACATCATCGACGACGGGCAGACGGCACCGCCCGAGCCCAGTCGTCCATGATCCGGCGCTGGAGTCATATCATGCGATCAAACCTCATTCGTCTAGCCGCGCTCGGAGCTGGCGTCGTGATCGTCGCCAGTTGCGACAGCCGACTGCCGAGCGAGCAGCAATTTGGGTCGAGCTCGTCGTCGTCATCGTCGAGCACGACCAAGAAGCCCACGATCGCGATCGACTCGCCGGTGACCGGGACGTTGATCAACCTCGGCGACTCGGTGTTGGTCAGCGTGCACCTGCACGATGATCGCGCGCTCAAGTCGGCGACGATCAGCGGCGTGACCCAGACGGGAAGCGTCGATCTCGGCACGTTCTCGCAGACCTTACGCTACAAGCTCACGGCGATTCCGATTACCGGGTCGTTCCGTGCAGGACTGCGTGACACGACCGTTCGCCGCTATCTGCAGCCGGCCAACAAAGCCGATTCCACACTCGACAGCCTCGTCGTCGTCGTGATCGCGA
The DNA here is from genome assembly GCA_036392315.1 of Gemmatimonadaceae bacterium. Lineage (GTDB taxonomy): Bacteria > Gemmatimonadota > Gemmatimonadetes > Gemmatimonadales > Gemmatimonadaceae > JAQBQB01. The sequence goes on along the minus strand of DASVYG010000471.1, from coordinate 13,723 downwards.
CCGACAGTCTCGGTGCGGCCGACACGGCGTATCGGCGCATCAACATCGTCGCCGGACCGCGCGTCAACATCGTCTCGCCGACCAACAATGACAGCGTTCCGGCCGGCGTCGGCCTGAGCGTCGCGGCGCATGCCCAGCACACCGACGGCGTGGGTCGCATCGACATTCGCGTGCAAGGTGAAGCCAACTGGCCGACCAAGCTGGATACGACGGTCACGCAGGTCTACACCGACGCACCGCGCGACGTCACGTTCTCGTCCGTCGTCCGCATTCCCGCGAACGCGCCCATTCGAGGCCGAGTCACGATCTCCGCGTCAGCGGTCGACGTGAATCGCCAGCCGGGGTCGGCGTCGCCGATCGCCGTCTTCGTTCGCAGCGCCAGCCTGGCGCAGCCGCGCGTGACGCAGACCGTGTCGGTGAAGAATGAATACTCCGACTCGGTCAACGTCCGAGCGACCGGTGACGGCATCGCCACGGTGGGTCTGATCATTCGGGACAGCGTGGGCTCGGTCGTGCAGACCGATTCCGTCAAGCTCCCGGCGCCGTACAACGCCAACGTGCAAATGAACGTCGCGCTGTCGCTGCCCGCATCCTTGCAAGGGAAGCGGCTCGGCATCACCGCCTTCGCCATCGATGGATCGGGACGCATCGGCTACGCCGTGCCTGCGTCGCGCAGCACGCCCGAAGCCAATCTTGCCAACGCACTCATTGACTCGACGCTGGTCGTGTATGGCCGCACGTTCGCGCTGCCGCACCAAGGCACGATCGGCGACGTCGCGGTCGATGCCGCTCGCGGTCATGTCTTCCTCTCGAATTCCGCGTTCAACCTGCTCGAGGTCTGGCAGAGCTCGAGCACGAGCAAAGGCTTCGCGCCGTCGAGCATCCCGGTCGGATCGCTGCCGTGGGGCTTGTTCATCTCGAACAGTCCGGACACGCTGCTCGTCGCGAACTCCGGCGGTACGAACATCAGCCGCGTGTTCATCGGTTCGACGGACGCGTCGCAGCTTCGCGAAGATCTTCCGCATCGCATTCTGACCCGCAACACGTACACCTACACCGTCACGGTCCAGCGTGACGAAAACACGGGCAAGGTGCATCTCACCGCCCAGGGCCCAATCAGCTATTCGGATCGCCCGCAATTCCTCGTTCAGTCGCGCGGCGGCCGCATTTTCTACACGACGCGTCCCACGGCCACCGCGCCGGCGGGAAGCATCCGTTGGCTCGACCCGGCCTTGCCGGTGCCGGATCCGCACCAGATCTGGCAGTACGGAACCATCGTACCCTCCACCACGCAGGTGTACGCGATCTTCAACGTCGATTCGCTCTTCATCGATCCGGCACCGCCCACGTCCACCGTCTCGGATAAGATCACGATCTACGATCATCCGTACGGCTCGGCTCTGGACACGTCGATCGTCGTCACCGATTCGATTCCGCTCAACGCCATCGCGCAGTTGGTGGCGGCGAACAGCGACGCCGAAGCGGTATTCGGCCTGGATGTCAGCTCGCTCCCGCTCACCGACACCACCTACGCGGCGGCAAGCGGTAATCGCAACTGGTTGGCGTTCGGCGAAGGCCACAAGGTCGGAGCCGCTCGCGTGGTCGTGGTTGCCGACTCCGGTGGCCCGCTGCCCAACTTCTTCTCGCCGCTCGTCACCATCAACGACCTCACGGACAACGCGTCGGAACAGGTCTTCGGGTTGGCGGTCGACAAATCCGGATTGACTGTAGCTGCGCACGGACTCCAGTCGTACTTCGCTTCGATCAACAATCCGTTCCACCTTCGCTTGCAAGGGAAGTACGACTCCTTCGACGACGGGGCGGGCATCGCGTTCCATCCGTCGGCCGACGGAACCAACACGCCGCAGGATCAACGCCTCGCGTTCGTGGCTGCGGCGAGCGGAACGATCGAAGTCGTCGACATCGCCTACTACATCAGCCGAGCGAAGTTGCCGCTGAAGAGTGCCATCTACGGACCGCTGCGCGCGTCGCTGCCAATGCCCGGCGATCCGGCAAATGTCATTCTCAAGCTCTATGCTCTCAGCCAGCAGGGACTCATCGTCATCGATCTAACCGCCAACGACATCAAGCCCGGACCGTAGGTCGCGCTTGAGAGGTGCTGGACGGGCGTCGCGCGCGCGCAATTGCGCGCGCGCTTCGCGCGTGCGCTATCCTTCCTCCATGCCTCTTCGCTTTACCACCGCCGGCGAATCGCACGGCCAAGCGCTCGTGAGCATTCTCGAAGGGATGCCCGCGGGCCTTCCGCTTGTCGCGCAAGACGTCAACACCGAGCTGGCCCGACGCCAACAGGGGTACGGTCGCGGGCGACGCATGCAGATCGAGAAGGACACCGTCGAATTCCTGTCCGGCGTCCGCGCCGGCGAGACGCTCGGTTCGCCGATCGCGATGATCATCCAGAATCGCGACTGGAAGAATTGGCGTGAGATCATGGACCCGGCGCCCGACGCCCCTGACGCCGAGGCGCGGAAGCGCGCCGTCACGCGCGTTCGCCCCGGTCACGCCGATCTTACGGGAATCCTCAAGTACGATCGCGACGACGCGCGCGACATCCTCGAGCGGGCGTCGGCGCGCGAGACGACAGCGCGCGTTGCCGCGGCCGCGATCTGTCGGCGCTTCCTCTGCGAATTCGATGTGCGCGTCGGCAGCCATCTCGTCTCACTCGGCGGGATCGATGCGGTGCGGCCGGCGGACATGCCGCAAGACCTCAACGCCGCCGCGGACGCGTCTCCGCTCCGCACACTCGATCCCAACGCCGAAGAGCGCATGGTCACCTACATCGATGAGATCAAGCGAGCCGGCAACACGCTCGGCGGGATCTGTGAGGTGGTGGCCGACGGGTTGCCGGTGGGACTCGGATCGCACGTGTCGTGGGACCGAAAGCTCGACGGTCGCATCGGCGCGGCGATCATGTCGATTCCGGCGGTCAAAGGCGTCGAGATCGGCATGGGGTTTCAGACGGCCCGCGTCACCGGCGCCGACGTGCACGACGAGATCGAGATGGCGCCGGGGCGCGTCCGCGCGGGCAACGTGCGCCGCAAGACCAATCGCGCCGGCGGCTTGGAGGGAGGAATGACCACGGGTGAGCCGCTCGTCGTGCGCGTTGCCATGAAGCCGATCAGCACGTTGATGCGCCCACTCGGCACGGTCGACGTCGCGACGGGGGAGGCTGCCGCCGCGGTCGCCGAGCGCAGCGACGTGACCGCGGTGCCGGCAATGGGGGTCATCGCTGAAGGCATGCTCACGTTCGTGCTGGCCGATGCCTTCCTCGAGAAATTCGGGGGAGACTCGCTCGGCGAGACGAAACGAAACTATGGCGCCTATCTTTCGCACCTCGCGACCCGGCTCAGCGGCTGATCCGTCGAAGCCGCACTTGATCCTCGTCGGTCTTCCCGGGTCGGGAAAGACGACGATCGGTCAAGCCGTGGCCGAGCGGCTCGGTCGCACGTTTCTCGATCTCGATCAGGAGATCGAGCGGCGCGAAGGTAGGTCGATCGGCCAGATTTTCGGGGAAAAAGGTGAGCTCTATTTCCGCGAGAAGGAGCATGAGCTCACCACCGAACTCCAACTCGTGGGAAACATGGTAATCGCGCCCGGCGGGGGGTGGGTTGGCAACCCCGCGAACATTACCCTGGTCCGACCCCCTAGCCGGCTCGTATACCTTAGAGTGCGCCCTGAGACGGCGCTCAAGCGCCTGGGTCCCATGCGCTCGATGCGTCCGCTTCTCACGCGCCCTGATCCGTTGGGCGAGCTCAAGCGCCTTTTGGAGGCACGGAAGGCCGCCTACGAGTCAGCCGATCACGTCGTTGATACGGAACTCTTTGGCTTGCAAAGGGTTATAGAAAGCATCACGGAGCTTGCCCCGGGAGTTCGGTAGACATACGTTACCGTCCCAACGGGGCCGAATGGCTCCAAATGCAGGTTGGCAAGTCGCAATGACTGGATTCGACAGGGAGAGGATCGATGCTATACGCATCGCACGTCCTCCCCTTCTTGCTTTCTGGTCGGTCTGAGCGTCAATGAAGGAATCCATGACTTTTCGCGTATTAGGCCCGCACGAGCGCGGGCGGTTTGCCCCGGACGCCTGGGGCCATTTGCTGGCGTTGACCGGCTCCGGCGCGTTAAACGCGGCCGAGCTTGAGCACATCATCGAACGAGCACTTCTCCAAATAGATGGACGTATCGCCCTCGACGACCTGCGCTCCCTGATGGAGGGCGCGGGCTTCCTCGATCAGAGCGAGGGCGATTCTCACCCGACGGTACACTGAGCATGGCCACGAGAAAGACAGCGGTTAAGAAGCGCGCTTCGGCGAAGAAGGTCGGTGTCGCCGCGAAGCGGAAGAAGAAAGCGGTCACGAAAGCGACCGCGCGACGCGGCCGCGCGTCCGTGACCGACGAGGTCATGGACTATGAGACGAGCAACGGCAACGGGCAGCCGGGCAACTCCACGCTCGTCATCGTCGAGTCGCCGGGAAAAGTGAAGACGATCGCGAAGTACCTCGGCCGCGGGTACCGCGTTCGTGCGACTGTCGGTCACATCATGGACCTGCCGGCCAAGAAACTCGGCGTCGACGTCGACAACGGCTTCCGCGCGGACCTCGTTCCGATTCCCGGAAAAGAAAAGACGATCGCTGAGCTCAAGAGCGCCGCCAAAGACAGCAAGGAAGTGTTGATCGCCACCGACCCTGATCGTGAGGGCGAAGCGATCGCGCAGCACGTCGCGACACAGATCGCACCGAAGCGCGGCGCGCCCGTCGTGCCCATCCGTCGCGTGCTGTTCCGCGAGATCACCAAGGACGCGGTGCAACGTGCCGTGCTCGACGCCGGAATCATCGACAGCAAGAAGGTCGAGGCGCAGCAGGCGCGTCGCGTCCTCGATCGTCTCGTCGGCTACAAGGCGAGCCCAGTGCTCTGGAAGACCGTCAAGAAAGGTCTGTCGGCCGGACGCGTGCAGACCGTGGCCCTGCGCTTGATCGTGGAGCGCGAGCGCGAGATTCGCGCGTTCAAGCCGGTGGAGTACTGGACGATCGAAGCATTGCTGGAAAAGGACAACCAGCAGTTCACGGCCAAGCTGCACCAGATCGACGGAAAGAAAGCCGAGCTCCACACCCAGGCCGAAGCCCAGCGTGTGCTCGACGATCTCAAGGGCCGCCGAACGTTCGACGTTACCGAGGTCAAGCGACGCGAGCGCCGAAAGAATCCCGCCGCGCCGTTCACCACGTCGACGCTCCAGCAGGAAGCGGCCAAGAAACTGTCGTTCGGCTCCAAGCGGACGATGCGTGTGGCGCAAGGATTGTACGAGGGCGTCGAGCTTGGCAACGAAGGCGCGGTCGGTCTCATCACCTACATGCGAACCGATTCCACGCGCGTGGCAGAGAGCGCGGCGATTCAGGCCGGCGAGTACTTGCGGACGTTGTTCGGCGAAGCGTTCGTCTGCAAGACGCCGCAGCTCTACGGCGCCGGCGACAAATCAAAGAACACTCAAGACGCGCACGAAGGTGTTCGTCCCACGGACCCGACACGCCGGCCGGATGAGGTCAAGCGGTATCTCAACGCCGACCAGTTCAAGCTGTACCAGCTCATCTGGCAGCGGTTCATGGCGTCGCAGATGGCGCCGGCGGTCTTCGACACGACGACCGTCGATTTCGACATTCCGTCGACAACGCAGCCGGACATTGGTCGGCGCAGCTACCTGTTCCGGGCCACGGGATCGATCGTGAAGTTCCAGGGTTTCCTGGCGCTCTATCGCGAGGCGCACGAAGAAGGCGAGCACAAGACGCTCGAGGACGAGCAGGCGCTGCCCGTCGTCGGCGTGGGCGAAAAGGTGCCGTGCAAGAGCATCACACCCAGCCAGCATTTTACCGAGCCGCCGCCGCGCTTCTCCGAGGCCAGTCTCGTGAAGGAGCTCGAGCGACTCGGCATCGGGCGGCCGTCGACGTACGCGTCCATCATCTCGGTGTTGGCCGATCGTCGCTACGTCGAGCTAGTGCAACGACGATTCTTCCCGACGGAGATCGGCGAGACGGTCGAGCGCGTGATGGTCAAGCAGTTCCCCGACATCTTCAACGTCGGCTTCACATCGGAGATGGAGCTCGAGCTCGACAAGATCGAGGCGGGCTCGCTCGGTTGGCAGCGCGTGCTCAAGGACTTCTACTCGCCGTTCGCGGCAAGCTTGAGCAAGGTCGACGCGCCGGCGCTCATCGCCGAGGCGTTCGATCTGTCGGCCATTGGCGCGCTCCGGTGTCCCGACTGCGGCGGTAAGCTCGAGCCGCGCGGCGGCTTCTTCGGACCGTTCCTCGCGTGCGAGAATCATCCAAAAACCTGCAAGTACACGCGACCGATCAAGGGCGAAAAGGCGAAGCCGGTGTTGACGGAGCACAAGTGTCATCTCTGTGGCGCGCCAATGGTGATTCGACAGGGGCGCAGCGGACAATTCCTGGGATGCAGCACGTTCCCGAAATGCCGCGGCACCCGCTCGATGCCCACAGGCGTGTTCTGCCCAAAGGATGGCGGAGAGCTCGTCGAGCGCCGCTCGAAGAAACGGGGCACGGCGTTCTACGCCTGCTCGAACGAGACCTGCGATTTCGTGGCGTGGAACAAGCCGGTCGCCGAGACGTGTCCGGAGTGCGGCTACGTCGGCGCCGAAATGAAGTTCACCAAGGCGCGCGGCGATTTCAGAAAGTGTCTCAAATGCGGCAACGAGTGGGATGCGCCCAAGCAGCCCGACGAGACCGAGGCCGAGGCGCTGGCCGGCTGACGCCGCGCCGTTGTCATCCTGAGCGAAGCGAAGGATCTGCTGTGGCGTTGGCCATTCCGTGGCGCTCCGTATGTTCCGTGTCATTCCGCGGCCAAGCAGTTCGAATCCTCAAGAACAGCAGATCTTTCGTCGCCTCGCTCCTCACGATGCCAGACGCTTCAACCCGTCGCCGCGCGTGAACAGCACACTGTGTTTCTGCGCGCCCGTCACGAACTGGACGATGTTCACCTGATCGTCGAACAGGTCGCAGAGCATCGCGTTGCGCCCGCGTAGCTCCTGCGCCGCCTCGAGCGTGGTTCCCTCGAGACAGATCCAGAGCAGATCGCCGCTGCGCCGCGTGCCGCACGATCGCAGCGCCACGGCGCGATTTCCCCGATCGGCGATCGCGACGGCCGACACCACATAGCTGCTCGCGGCATCGTCCCACGCTCGGCCGGCCGGCACGCTCGGCAGATGCGCGCGTCTCGCCAGTGCGGCGCCGAGATCGTCGGCGAACACGCGGACGACGAGATGGACGCTGTGGCTCGTCGCGTCGACGCTGACCTCTGTGAGCGTGGTGTGCAGCGGATGCGCATCGGCCGTCGACGGCATCGCCACGATCGCGGCGGCCAGCACTGCCGACGCCAGCGGTCCGATCGTCACCACGGATTGCGCTCGACCGCCCAGCGCGATGCCACGGCGACGACCACGAGTGACACCGCCACGACACGGACCCGGAGCGCCGGCCAGTTGATGCGCTGCCAGGGCAGGGCGACGATCAATCGATCGAGCAGCGCCAAGACGACGGCCGCCGCGAGCAATACAGTGATCTGCCCGAGCTCGATCCCAAGGTTGAATCCGAACAGCGGGAGCGCGATATGATCCACGAACAGCGCCTTGAGATAGTTGGCGAACCCGGCGCCGTGCACCAGGCCAAAAACACCGGCAAAGACGGGCCGATAGCGTCCACCCCATGGCGCGCGCCGCCGATCGCTCACGATGAGGTTCTCGATCCCGGTGGCGACGATGGTGATCGGGATCAGGAACTCGATCAACGGCGCCGGAAGCGTTACCGCGCCCGTGACCGCGAGGGCCAGCGTGATCGAATGGCCGACAGTGAACGCGGTGACCACCCACAGCGCGTCCCGCGCATCGCGCAGCCGGTAGATCGCCGCCAGCGCGAGCAGGAACAGGATGTGGTCCATGGCCTCGACGTCGACGATGTGCCGGAAGCCGAGTTGGACGAACGTCGCCAGGGTGCTCATCGTGGGCTGTCTACGCCCCGATGACTGGATCGGATTCGTCGCGCGGATGGTACATTTTCCAGGTGCGGCCGGTCCGGGTCGGCCGCTAGCTCAATCTCGGAGAGATCGCCCATGACCTCGCCACTCCGCCTCCCTCGCCTCGCAACGGTCGGCCTGCTGATCGCGATCGTCGCGCCCGTCGGTGCCGCGGCTGCGCAAGCCTCGCTTCCATCGCGGCTCAGCGACAAGGAGATCTGGCAGCTCAACGCCGATTTCTCCGAGCCGAACGGCTACTTCCGCTCCGACAATTTCCTGTCGAACGAGACCGGATTCCAATTCGTCATCCCGGAGCTCGTGAAACTGGTCAAGCCTGGGGGCGTGTATCTGGGCGTCGGTCCGGAACAGAACTTCACGTACATCGTCGCCCTGCAGCCGAAGATGGCGTTCATCTTCGATATCCGGCGCGGCAACATGATCGCGCATCTGATGTACAAGGCGCTGATCGAGACGTCGGCCGATCGCGCCGAATTTCTGTCCAAGCTCTTCTCACGCCCTCGGCCCGCGGGACTCGATAGCGCGTCGACGCCGGAACAGCTCTTCCAAGCGTACAACGAGTCGACGCCGGACTCGGTGGCGTTCCGAAAGAATCTCGCGGCGATCAGAGCGCACCTCACCAAGACGCACGCGTTCGTCATGAACGACAGCGACAGCAAGCTGCTCGACTATACGTACGGCGCGTTCTTCGGCGCCGGGCCGCGGATCAGCTACAACTATCCCAACGGCGGCGGCTTTGGTCGCGGGATGCCGAATTACGCCACGCTGCAGTCGGCGACGGACGCCAACGGAAAGAATTGGGCGTATCTGGCGACCGAAGCGAACTTCCGCTGGCTCAAAGATTTCGAATCAAAGAATCTGCTCGTGCCCGTCGTCGGCGATTTTGCCGGCCCCAAAGCAATTCGCTCGGTCGGGCAGTATCTCAAGGATCACAACGCGGTGGCCTCCGTGTTCTACACGTCGAACGTCGAGCAGTATCTGTTTCAGCAAGACGACGATTGGGGCAAGTACTACCGCAACGTCGCGACACTGCCGCTCGATTCGACGAGCACGTTCATTCGGTCCGTCGGCGGAGGACGCGGCTATTTCGGTGGTACACCCGGCGCGAACTTCCCGCAGCTTGGCGGCCGCCTCCCATCCAGGCTTTGCTCCATGCAAGAGCTCCTCAAGGCGTTCGCCGACGGTCGCATCCAGTCGTACGTCGACGTGATCAACATGTCTCGTTGAGCATCTTGTCACCGTGACGACTTCTTCCAGCACTCCGGTGCACATCGTCGGTGGTGGTCTCGCCGGCAGCGAGGCCTCATGGCAACTCGCCGAGCGCGGACATCACGTCGTGCTGCACGAGATGCGCGGAGTGCGAGGCACGCCGGCGCACAAGACCGATCGGCTCGCGGAGCTCGTGTGCTCGAACACCTTCAAGAGCACCGAGACGTCGAATGCGCACGGTCTGCTCAAGGCCGAGATGCGCCTGTTGGGATCGATCATCCTGGTCGCCGCGGACGAGGCCCGAGTGCCCGGCGGCAGCGCCCTCACCGTCGACCGCGATGTGTTCTCCGCGGCTGTGCAGCAGCGCGTGGCGTCCCACCCTCGCATTACCATCGTCCGGGAAGAAGTCTCGGCACTTCCGAGCCCGGGGATCATCGCGACGGGTCCGCTGACGTCCGATGCGCTCGCGGAGGCAATTCGCCACCGGCTCGGTATCGCGTCGCTCGCGTTCTACGACGCGATCGCGCCGATCGTCGCCCGCGAGTCCGTCGACGACGCGATCGTGTTTCGTGCCTCTCGCTATGGCAAAGAGACGATGACTGGCGCGAACCCGGCGGAGGAGGCCGAGTTGGCGAGCGAGGGAGCGTATCTCAACTGCCCATTTACGCGAGAGCAGTATGAGGGGTTCCTCGACGCGCTCGTCGCGGCGGATCAGCATCACGGTCACGAGTTCGACGACGTGCCGTATTTCGAGGGCTGCATGCCGGTCGAGGAGATCGCGAAGCGCGGGCGCGAGTCGTTGCGCTTTGGTCCCATGAAGCCGGTCGGGCTGCGAGATCCGCGCACCGGACGCGACGCCTACGCCGTAGCCCAGCTCCGCATGGAAGATCGCGGCGGACGCATGTGGAACATGGTTGGATTTCAGACGCGCTTGCGCATTCCCGAGCAGCAGCGCGTGTTCCGGATGATCCCCGGATTAGAGAACGCTGAATTCCTCCGCTACGGCTCCATTCACCGCAACTCGTACGTGAATTCGCCGGCGTCGCTGAGCCCACACCTCGCGTTGCGCGACGATCCGATGACGCTGTTCGCCGGCCAGCTGACCGGTGTCGAGGGCTACACCGAGAGCACGGCCACCGGGCTGTTGGCCGGGATCAATCTGTCACGCATGCTGCGCGGGGAATCGCCGGTCGTTCCACCGCCGACGACGATGCTCGGCGCGCTGTATCGCTATCTGCGCGAGGCCGAGCCGGAGCACTTCCAGCCGATGAACGCCAACTTCGGGCTCGTCGACGATCTGCCGGCGCGAGTGAAGGACAAGCGCGTCAAACGCGAGGCGATCGCCGACCGCGCATTGGCCGACATGACGCGCTGGCGCGACGAGGTCGGCGCAGCGTGAAATCCCGGGCGGCGAAAAGCGATCCCGCCGAGTCTCGAGCGCCGGCCGAGGACGATCACGTTTCCGAGTACCTCGATCACCTGGCCAAAGAGCGCGACGTGTCGCCGAACACCGTTCGCGCCTACGAGCGCGATCTCCGCGAATTCGTCGGGTTCCTCGGACGCTACTACGGTGCCGCCCAATGGACGTGGCAAGGAATCGATCGGATCGCCATGCGCGGATTCCTCGGCCACTTGTCCAAGCGCGGACTTGGCAAACGCTCGATGGCGCGCACGCTCTCGGCCATTCGCAGCTTCTATAAGTATCTGCATCGCAATGAAGTGGTCGACACGAACCCGGCGCGCGCCGTCGGTGCGCCCAAGCTCGACAAGTACTTGCCCGGCTATCTCGATCGCCCGCAGATCGATTTGTTGTTTCAGATGGCCGAGGTGCGCGCGTGGGAAGGGAAGTTCGTCGACGTTCGAAATCTCGCGATCCTCGAGCTCTTCTACTCCACGGGCATGCGGTTGTCGGAGCTTCAAGGTCTCAGCCGCGTCGACCTCGACATGGTGTCGCAGCAGGTGAAGGTGCGCGGCAAGGGGCGCAAGGAGCGCATCATCCCGATCGGCGACCACGCCATTCTCGCGCTGCGCAACTACGAAGCAAAGCGCGACGATCTCCTGCGGTCGCTCGGACCCAAAGCGGACCGCAATGCGGTGTTCCTCGGGCGAAACGGAAGACGAATCGGAATCCGCGCCGTCCAGAAGACGATCACGAAGCTCCTGAGCCAGATCGATGAGGACGCGGGTCTCAGCGTCCACTCGCTCCGGCACACGTTCGCGACGCACCTGCTCGACGCCGGAGCCGACCTCCGGGCGGTGCAGGAGCTGCTCGGCCACGCGTCCATCTCGACCACGCAGATCTACACCCATACGAGCGTCGAGCGTCTCAAACAGGTCTATCAGAAGGCACATCCACGGGCGTGACGCGCCCGCAGGTCCGGAACGTGCCTCATCCGTACGCATGCGTCTCGAGATCATACCACTCATCGTTGGCATCCTGGTCGCTTTGGTCGGACTCGGCCTCGTGTTCGATGCGTGGACGCCGGATGAGATCATCGTCAAGCGCGAGCGCCGGCGGCGGCCGCGGATCGAGCGGAGCCGCGGCGGCGAGGCCTCGATCGGGCTCGGCATCCTGTGCATGGGCGCGGCGTTCATGGGACGCGACACCTGGCGCTATTCGGTTGTCGCCGTGATCGCCGGAGCGGTTCTCCTCTTGTTCGGCGTCATTCGCAACCGCCGGTACCTCGGCCAGGCGATCTCGAATCGCGGCGCCCTTCGGCGACGACCGACGGAGTAGGCCCGGGCGTCGGTTCCGCGCGGCCTCTCGGGGCCAGCTAAGTTTCCCGCATGGATTCCGAGTCCCACAACACAGTCCCGCGCATACGGGCGACGACCATTTTGGCCGTTCGCCGCAACGGCAAGGTGGCCATCGGAGGCGATGGCCAGGTCACGGTCGGCGAGACCGTCATGAAGTCGCATGCCCAGAAGGTGCGCGTGATCCGCGGCGGCAAGATCGTGGCCGGGTTCGCTGGCGCGGCCGCCGACGCCATGACCCTGTTCGAGAAGTTCGAGGAGAAGCTCGAGCGCTATCCGAGCAACATGCCGCGGGCCGCGGTGGACTTGGCCAAGGATTGGCGCAGTGACCGCGTGCTTCGGCGGCTCGAGGCATTGCTGATCGTTGCCGACAAAGAACACGGGTTCATCATCTCCGGAACCGGCGAGCTGATCGAGCCCGACGACGGCATCCTGGCGATTGGGTCGGGGGGTTCCTTCGCGCTCGCCGCCGCGCGGGCGCTCATCGACAACACCCAACTGGACGCGCCCGAGATCGTGAAGCGCGCCATGCACATTGCCGGCGAGATCTGCATCTACACGAACACCAACATCACCGTTCTGGAAACAAGCTGAGCCTTCAGCCGCACTCTCGTCCCAACCTGGCGCTCGTGTCATCCTGAGCGCAGCGAAGGATCCGCTTTCCCGACTCATCTGCCACGGACCCCGTTGTTCCGATGTCCTCGCCACGCACGCTGCAAGCCCTCGCTCGACTCGCGGACCTGACGCCGCGCCAAATCGCCACGGAGCTCGACCGCTACATCGTTGGGCAAGCCGAGGCGAAGAAGGCGGTCGCCATCGCGCTGCGCAATCGCTGGCGGCGCCAGCGCGCGCCGGAGTCGATCCGTGAGGAGATCTCCCCCAACAACATCATCCTGATCGGCCCCACGGGCGTGGGAAAGACCGAGATCGCTCGCCGCTTGGCGAAGCTGGCCGGCGCGCCATTCATCAAAGTCGAGGCGTCGAAGTTCACCGAAGTCGGCTACGTCGGCCGCGACGTCGAGTCGATGGTGCGCGACCTGGTCGAGAGCGCGATCGACATGGTTCGCAGCGAGCGCGAGTCGGAGGTCGAGGACCTTGCCCACGAGCGCGTCGACGAGCGGCTGCTCGATTTGCTCCTTCCGCCGCCGCCCCCAGAGGTCAAGGCCGAGCCGGCGGCGCAGGCGGCGTCTCGTGATTCGCGCTCCGACGATGCGCTCGGGGTCTTCCTCGTCTCCGGCAGCGGCGCCGTGGTCAAAGAGGCCGTGGACCCGGCAGAGGAGCGCTACAAGCGCACGCGCGACAAGCTCCGCCAGCTGCTTCTCGACGGAAAGCTCGAGGACCGCGAGGTCGAGGTCGAAGTGACGCCGCAGGGACCGATGTTCGACGTCCTCGCGTCGCAGGGCGCACCCGACGGCATGGACAACATCTCCGACATGCTCAAGGAGATGTTGCCGAAGAGAAAAAAGAAACGGACGGTGAAGGTCTCGGAAGCTCGGCGCATCCTGTTCGAGCAGGAGATCGACAAGCTGATCGACATCGAGGACGTCACCGCCGACGCGCTCGAGCGTGTCGAGAAGCTCGGCATCATCTTCCTCGACGAGATCGACAAGATTGCCGGCGAGCGATCGCAGATGGGCGGGCCAGACGTCTCGCGTGAAGGCGTGCAGCGCGACCTGCTGCCGATCGTCGAAGGCTCGAACGTGCAGAC
>DASVYG010000470.1:0-5320 GCA_036392315.1 Gemmatimonadaceae bacterium | reverse complement strand
GGCACCCCAAACAAAAAGACCAACGCCACGGAGCGTTGGCCATTCTGTCTAAGTCACCAATTATCAATGAGTTATGTATATCGGGACGGCGGGATTTGAACCCGCGACCCCCTGAACCCCATTCAGGTGCGCTACCGGACTGCGCTACGTCCCGTCCGCCGCATGCGCGGATCGAACGCACAAGTCTAGCCCACAAACCCGCCCGCAACAACTGGCCGAGACTATCTGCGTCCACGCATCAAACAGGTCGCTCACCCCCAACTCGAACGCATTGTCCAGCGACGTCCGACGACGCATTGGTGATGCCCTGCCCCGGTCCGTCGGGCATTCCCCGATGCAAACGGCCGAAGCATCCGACTGACTTTGCGCACGGCGTGCGACACCGTGTGCTCGACGGCCAACGCCGACGAAACGCACAGTAGACACAGATCGCGTCCCGCAGTTGGCCCCGACGGAGAAGTGCCATGCGGACACGCACCGTAGTCACCGCCGCAAGAACCCGCTTCCACTGGCTCGCCGATCGGGCCGGCATTCCAGCCCGCCAGACATGGCGAGTACGCGCACTACGCGACGTCGGCACGGTGCGCCGCATGCTGCGCGGCGCCCACACCTCGCGAACCGGTCCGTCGCCCACCAGCGCCCTCGGAGAGAGCAACGCGATGGCCGCGCTGCAGCGTGGCGAAGTCGCCCAGCTGGTGATGACGCCCAGGTTTATCGAAACACGGTCGAGCACCTCGATCGCGGCAAGTCGGCTCGCGGCGGCCAACGGGGTGCGCATCAACGTGGTCGCCGGCGTCGCGGCCTTCGAGCTCGATCTCGCAGCGAATGGTATCGGCGCCGTCCTGCAGCGCCCTTCGCGCGCGACTCGCCGCCGCGAGATTCTGGAGGCGTGAGCGCGTGCGCTTCGGCAAGACGTTGCGTCGGCCGAAGGAACACGTGCGATACGCCGAGAACGCGTTGGAGGTCGAGCACCTGTCGGTAGTGCTCGACGACGTCGAGGTTCTTCGGGATCTCAGCTTCGCTGTTCGCTCGGGCAGTACTCTCGCTGTCATTGGCCCGAACGGCGCGGGCAAAACGGTGTTGCTGCGCGCCCTCATCGGCGCCGTTCCATGGTCCGGCGCAATCCGATGGGCAGCGGCGACGCGCATCGGCTACGTCCCGCAGAAGCTCGACCTCGAGCGCGATCTCCCGCTCACAGGTCTCGATCTGCTCCAAGCGAAGGCGGACGTGTGTCACGCATCCGCCAGTGACGTCTCCGATGCGCTGCGTCTCGTCGAGCTCGCGCCGGCCGCTGCACGACGAACGATCGGACGCCTGTCAGGAGGCGAGTTCCAACGCGTGCTGCTCGCCTTCGCGCTCATGGGACGTCCGTCCGTGCTGCTCTTCGACGAGCCGACCGCCGGCCTGGACGAGCCTGGTGTGCACGCGGTGTACGCGCTCCTGCAGCAACTGCAACGCGAGCGAGGGCTGACGGTCGTCCTCATCTCCCACGACCTGAGCGTCGTCTACGAACACGCGCAGAGCGTGCTCTGTCTCTCGCACTCGCACACGTTCTTCGGCGCGCCCGCGGACGTCTTGACGACGGAGCGTCTCACCGAAGCATACGGCGGAGACGTCCGCTTTCACGACCACGACGACCATGCCCGCCGCGAGTGATCTTCTCCTTGCCCTCGGCATGTCGGCCGCGGCCGGGCTCGTCGGCTCGATCGCCGTGATGCGTCGCATGGCACTCGCGTCGGATGCGCTCTCGCATGTCGCCCTCCCCGGGATCGCACTCGCGCTCCTGCTGCACGCGAGTCCCTTGGCCGGCGGATTCGTCGCGCTCGTCATTGGGACCTTTCTCGTGTGGGCGCTCGAGTACCGGACGCGCATTCCGACCGAGGCCGTGATCGGCGTGTTGTTTTCCGCAGCACTCGCCGTCGGCAGCTTGATGGCGTCCGGCGAGAATCTTCTCGAGGCGTTGCTCGGAACACCCGGTGCGTCAGGCCGGTTCGATACGACGCTGGGACTGGCAACGACGGCCCTCGTCATTGCCTTCATGATCCGCGCACGCAGCCGGCTCGTCATTCGTCTCGTCTCGCCGGATCTCGTCGGGACGCTCGGCGTCAATGTGCCGAGGCTCGATCTGCTCTACCTCTTCGCCTTCGCGCTGACCGTCGCGCTGGGGCTGCGCTACTTGGGCGTGCTGTTGATGGGCTCACTGATCATCATCCCCGCGACGACCGCCATGTACCTCGCGAGAAACCTTCGGTCGATGCAGATCATTGCGGTGACGAGCGCGGTTGGGTCGACACTGATCGGTACGGTTGTGTCGAGTCGGCTGGGCATGTCGAGTGGGCCGCTCGTCATCGTCGCGGCCGCGACACTCTTTCTCGCGAGTCTGTTCTGGCGTTTAAGGCCGCGCTCGATTTCGCGTCAGGGGTTGCCCCACTCGAACGATTGAGAACTCCGACGGCGCTCCGACGCGGGCGTGCGTACCGTGTCGGTATGAGCCACAAACGGGTCTTCTTCGAGCAAGAGGCGCGCGAGAAAGTGCAACGTGGCGCCACGGCGTTGGCCGACGCAGTCCGCGTGACGCTCGGCCCCAAATCCAAATGCGTGCTGATCGAGCGCAAGTTCGGCCGGCCGCTCGTGTGCAACGACGGTGTGACGATCGCCAAGGAGATCGACCTCGAGGACGCCGAGGAGAACCTCGGCGCCCAGGTTCTCCGCGAAGCCGCCGAGCGAACGGGCGATGCGGTGGGCGACGGCACAACGACCGCGACATTGCTCGCGCACGCGATCCTGTGTGAAGGACTGAAGAACGTCGCCGCCGGCGCGAGCGCCGTCGATCTCAAGCGAGGTCTCGAGCGCGGACTCGGCGTGGCGACGACGACCATTCGCTCGCTATCACGACCCGTCTCGACGAAACGCGAAAAGGCGCAAGTCGCGACGATCTCTGCGCACAACGACGCAGCGATCGGCGAGCTCGTCGCCGACGCGATCGACAAGGTGGGCGCCGAGGGAGTCGTGACGGTCGAGGAAGCCAAGGGCACGGAGACGTCGGTCGAAGTCGTCGAAGGCATGCAGTTCGACCGCGGCTTCTTGTCGCCGTACTTCGTGACCGACGCCGAGAAGCTGGAGGCCGTGCTCGACGAGCCGCTCGTGCTTCTCCACGAGAAGCGCATCTCGACCATGCGCGACTTGCTGCCGCTGCTCGAGCAAGTCGCGAAGGCCGGTCGGCCGCTGTTGGTCGTCGCCGAAGACGTCGAGGCTGAGGCGCTCGCCACGCTCGTCGTCAACAAGCTGCGCGGAACGCTCGCGTGCATCGCCGTGAAGGCACCCGGCTTTGGCGATCGACGCAAAGCGATGCTCGAGGACATGGCGATTCTCACCGGCGCGCATGCCGTGACGGAAGACATCGGCATGAAGCTCGAGAATCTCACGCTCGAACAGCTCGGCAAGGCGAAGCGCGTCCTCGTCGACCGCGAGACGACGACGATCATCGGCGGGCTCGGTGATCGCGCCGCGATCGACGGCCGGTGCAAGGAGCTTCGCAAGCAGATCGAGACGGCGACGTCGGACTACGACAAGGAGAAGCTCCAGGAACGGCTGGCGAGGCTGTCGGGCGGCGTAGCCGTGGTACATGTCGGCGCGGCGTCGGAGACGGAGCTCAAGAGCCGCAAAGAGGCGATCGAGGACGCGATCAGCGCCACGAAAGCGGCCGTCGCCGAGGGCATCGTGCCGGGCGCCGGGCTTTCGCTGCTGCGCGCCATCGCGACGGTCGAAGCGGAGGCGGCGAAGTGCAGCGGCGATGAGAGAACAGGCATTTTGATTCTGCAACGCGCGCTCGAGGCACCGACACGTCAGATCGCCGCCAACTCGGGCGTGGACGCGGGCGTCGTGGTGGATCGCATGCGATCGAG
This sequence comes from Gemmatimonadaceae bacterium, assembly GCA_036392315.1. Taxonomy (GTDB): domain Bacteria; phylum Gemmatimonadota; class Gemmatimonadetes; order Gemmatimonadales; family Gemmatimonadaceae; genus JAQBQB01. The sequence continues at coordinate 1,415 of DASVYG010000470.1, read as the reverse complement.
CCAGGGAACCGTGGGCTTCGACGCAGCGACCGGGCGTTACGTCGATCTCGTCGATGCGGGAATCATCGATCCCACCAAGGTCGTGCGCGTCGGGCTCGAGAATGCAGTCTCGGTGGCCAGCGTGCTCCTCCTGACGGAGGCGACGTTGACCGAGATCCCCGAGACCGAAACGCACGCCGAGCGGAGATTGCAGCCGGAACTGGCCTGAACATCGCCGTCTCAACGCAGGCGAGGAGGAGTCGATGACGGTCGCAACGGCGGAGATCTCGAAGACCCGAATCATCGAGAAGCATCTGGCCGCGGACGAGATCGCGCCGAACCTGATCGACTACGCATCGACCTGCGCGAACTTCTCTTGGGCGGGGGCGCGAGCGGAGCTGGCCGGCTTGCCAAATGGAGCGGGACTCAACATCGCTCATGAGGCAGTGGATCGTCACGCTGCGGGTCCGCGCGCCGGACATGTGGCAATTCGCTGGCTCGGCAAGAACGGCGATCGCCGCGACCTCACATACGCCGATCTTGCGACCGAGACCAACCGATTCGCCAACGTGCTTCGGTCGCTCGGCGTCGCCAAGGGCGATCGCGTCTTCATTCTCGCCGACCGGATCCCCGAGCTGTACATCACGGTTCTCGGCGCGCTCAAGAACGGTAGCATCGCCTGTCCGCTGTTCTCCGCGTTCGGGCCCGAACCCATTCGGATGCGGATGAACATCGGGCACGGCAGTGTGCTCGTGACGACAGCGTCGCTCTACCAACGAAAGGTGGCGCCGATCCGCGCGGCACTCACCGACCTTCGTCATGTGTTGCTGACCGGCGTCGTCCCCGGATCACCACCGCCGGCGAACACGCAGGATCTCGCCGCGCTCATGGCGCGCGCCGATGAGCATTTCATCATTCCTCCGACGGCGGACGAAGACCCTGCCCTGCTCCATTTCACGAGCGGTACCACGGGCACTCCGAAGGGAGCGCTGCACGTCCATAGCGCCGTGATCGCTCATCACATCACCGGAAAGCTCGCACTCGACCTGCACGACGACGACGTCTTCTGGTGCACCGCCGACCCGGGATGGGTCACGGGCACATCGTACGGCATCATCGCCCCGCTTACGAACGGCGTGACCAGCATCGTCGACGAGGGCGACTTCGACGCGGAGCGCTGGTATCGCACGCTGCAGGACGAGAAGGTCACCGTGTGGTACACGGCGCCGACCGCCATCCGTATGCTGATGAAAGCGGGCGGCGAGCTGGCGAAGCCGTACGACCTCAGTCGTCTGCGCTTCATCGCAAGCGTTGGCGAGCCGTTGAATCCAGAGGCGGTCGTCTGGGGACAGGACGCGCTCGGCCTGCCGATCCACGACAACTGGTGGCAGACGGAGACCGGCGGCATCATGATCGCGAACTTCCGCTCGATGGAT
>DASVYG010000469.1:0-5483 GCA_036392315.1 Gemmatimonadaceae bacterium | reverse complement strand
TTGAACCAGGCGTGGACAGGAGCGGCAGCATCGTCATCGCCCCAGTAGAACCTCGTTGTCGTTCCGGCGCGTGCGGCATATTCCCACTCTGCTTCGCTGGGCAGGCTATACGGTCCGTCTCCTGAGGCTGCGCCGTCCCGTTGCACCTTGTGATTCAGCCACGCGATGTACGCACGCGCATCGTGCCAGCTCACGCACACGACTGGATCGCGGTCAGTCTGTGGATGGCCGGGATTGTCCCACGTCAACTTCGGATCCTTCGCCCATTTGAAGATGGCGCGGCCGCTACCGCAACCGTCGCCCGCCGGGTAACCCGTCTCCCGAGCAAATGCCGCGTACTCGCCGCGGGTGACGTCATACTTGCCCAGAGCGAACGACGGCAATGAGACCTGATGTTGCGGAGCCTCATCAGCAACCGATCCCATACTGCCACCGTGACTCGCGGCCCATGACTTCTCCTCGGCTGAGGAGCCCATGGTGAAGCTGCCGGCCGGGAGCACGATCATCTCTGGGCAGGTGGGGCAATCGCGAAAGACGGTGCCCGCGGCGCGTGCGGCTGCATTCGCCTGCGCGACGGCGTGCGTCGAAGCAGCGACGCTACAGGCGAGCGCCAGGACAATACGTAGTTCTTTCATTCACATCCCGACGTTGAACGGCAGCGAGTCGGCCGTCTTGTCCCACATGATAATGATTCCGCTGCCGGGGCTCCAGATCGATGCCGGTCGAGCTGCCTACTCAACCCCATCCGTCGTCGGGACCATCACCCAGTCAACGCGATCTTCGGGTCGAGTCGCGACGCGCGGATCGCCGGAAGAAGACAGGCGAGGATTCCGATCGCGCCCAACACCGTTGCGGAGACCACGTACACGGCCGGGTCGGCCACCTGCGTTTCGAACAACTGCTGTGTGAGCAGGCGTGCGACGAGCAACGAAAGACAACTGCCCGCCAAGACGCCGCCGGCCACGAGCACGCCGCCGCTCGCCAGCACACTTCGCAACACATCGCCGCGTTGGGCGCCCAGCGCCATGCGGATGCCAAATTCACGCGTGCGCTGCTGCATCACGTACGACACCACGCCGTAGATGCCGAGTCCGCAGAGTAGCAGAGCGGTGAGAGCGAAAGCGGACATGAGCATGACCGCGTAGGTCCGCCGCGTCAGTGACCGCTCGATCACCCGGCGCATGACTTGAATCCGCTCAACCGGCTGATTCGGGTACATCGATTCGATTCTCGTCCGAATGCCCTGACCGAGCGCGAGCGGGTCGCCGGCCGCGCCGCGCACATACACGTTCATCGAGTTCAGCACGTGGTACGTTTCGTCCTGCTCATATGGCAGGTATATGGCCGGGCCGGGCGGCAAGTCCACCGCGCGTTGTCTGACATCGGCGACGACGCCGACGATCGCCCGCTGGCGCGGAACGCTGTCCTTCATCCGGCTTCCCAGCGACAGATACTTCACCGCGATGCTCCGACCGACAGGATCGCGGTCGGGAAAGAAACGTCGCGCGGCCTCGGCGTTGATCAGAGCGACTGGCGGCCCGTTCGCATCATCGTGATTGGTAAAGAAGCGGCCGCGTACGAGCGAGACGCCAAGCGTCCGAAAATAATCGGCGCTGATCCAGCACGCTTCCGTGGACGGCTCGCGGCCCCGCACGCTCGGCCGATCATCGATGCTGATCGTCGCGCCGTTCGCACGCGTGCCCGGAACACAGTCCGAGATCGCGGACGAGGTCGCGCCCGGAAGGGTGCTCGTGGCGCCGAGCACGTCGCGCCAGAACGGAAATCCCTCGGGACTGTCGTAATTCGTGCGTAGATAGGCCGAGACGACGCGGTCGGGCTGGTAACCGACGTTCACGGCGTGAATGCGCACGAAGCTTCTGACGAGCAATCCCGCGCACACCGTCAGCACTACGGCGCACGCAACCTCTGCGACGACAACCGCCGCGAATGGCTGCTGGGCGCGACCGGTTTCCGTGCGGCCGCCGCGGAGACCCGACGCGAGGTCGAGTTTCAATACACTGCTCGGCAGGACGGTGAAGACGATGCTGCTCAGCATCACGATGCCGGCGCTGACAACGATGGCGGCGGCGTGCACATGCAAGCCGTCAATTCTCGGGAGGGCAATGCCCGGGACACGGCGCATGAGTCCCACGGCAACGAACGCGAGCAGCACGCCGAGTGCGCCGCCAGCGAGACTGAGCAGCGCTCCCTCGACGAGCAGTTGCCGTCGAATGCGCGACAGGCTGGCGCCGAGCCCGAGACGCATCGCAAGCTCTGGCTCGCGCGCGATCGACCGCGCCAGCAGAATCGCCGCCGTGTTGAGCAGTGTCACAAGGAGCACCAGCGCCACCGCGGCCATGATCGTGTCGAGTTGGCGCCTCACCGGTCCGACGATGAACGACTGGAGCGGCGTGAGTTGCACTCGGACGTCGGCAGGTTCGCCCACGCCGCGGCGCAGGATCGATGTGAGCTCCTGCTCAGCGACCTGTGGCGTCACACCGGGCTTGAGCCGTCCGACCACATCCAGGAATTTGTTCGCGCGCCAGTTCATGAAATCCCAGCTCGGCTCCGTGGTGAGCTTGAGCCAGACGTCCACGTCGGAGTACAGATCGGGCATCGGCGGCAGCACGCCGACAATCGTCGACGGAACGTCTTCCAGGCGCAGCGTTCGGCCGATGACGTGCGGATCGCCGCCGAGCTGATTCTTCCAGAACTTCCACGAGATGATCAGCGTCTCATTATGCAAGTCATTGAATTCGCTCGGCAGGAACGTGCGGCCCAACACGGGCTTGATTCCCATCACGCTGAAGAACTGCACCGTCGGCGACGCGCAGTTCACGACGCGCGGCTCGCCGTCGCCGGTCCACACCTCCGCGAACGGCGGTATGACCGCGGCGATCCACGAAAAGGCAGAGTTCTGATCGCGGTAGTCGCGAAAATCGGGACCGGATGACGCACGTTGCGCCTCGCCGAGTGACGGCGCGTGCGACGAGACGACGTAGAGGCGGCCGGCATCGGGAAACGGCAGCGGCGAGATCAGCACGTGATCGAACACGCTGAACATTGCAGCGTTGAGACCTACGCCCAGCGCGAGGACCAGCGTCGCGACCGCGGTGAATCCGGGGTTTCGGCGCAGCAGCCGAAGACCATAGCGGACATCCTGGAGCACCGACTCGACGTGTGGGAGCAACTCCTGTCCTCGCGCGTTCTCCGTGATGAGCGTGCGATTGCCGAACCGTCGCCGCGCCTCGGCCCGAGCGTCGTTGGGCGTCATGCCCTGCTCGATCAGGAGCTCGGCACGCATGTCGAGGTGCGCCTGCATCTCGGCCTGGAGGTCGTCCTCGATCGCGCGGGATCGAAAGACGCCGAGCAAGCGGCTGATCAGGGACGACAGGCGCCGCAGCGTGGGCATCGGCATCTCAGGTGTACCTGAGCACGGCACTCACGCCTTTGACGACCTGTGCCCAGCTCTTTTCTTCGCGCGCCAACTGGTGTCGGCCGAGCTGCGTGAGGCGGTAGTATTTCGCGCGGCGGTTGTTTTCGGTCGTGTCCCAGTCTGCCGCGATCCAGCCGGCTTGCTCGATGCGGCGGAGGGCCGGGTACAGCGAGCCTTCCTCGACGCGCAGAAGGTCGTTCGAGACATTCTGGATGTGCAGCGCGATACCGAAGCCGTGCATTGTGCCCAGTTGGGCGAGTGTCTTCAGCACCAGCAGGTCGAGTGTGCCCTGCAGCGCGTCGCTCGTTTTCGTCATCGCGTCGACTCTTCCGCGCCGTTCGTTCAACTGACGATACGCGACGTTCCCCTAGACGTCAAGGGGACGGACTCGGTCACGCAGTGTCAGCTCGCCTCAGATGGAACGAATCAGTGAGAAAGTCGATTTTCTTATCAACGCCTTCGGTTCTGCGCGGCGGGTAGAAGTGTCCGCGAATGCCCATCTTCAACTCCCCCCAATGCGAACGCACTCTCGTCTCCTCTACGCCGCCGCGCTGTGCTGCATTAGCGCCAGCCTGATTCGCGCGCAGACGCCCGATCGGCCATCACCCGGGCAGACCGCAACCCAGGGGAACCTGCCCATGGAAAGAGTCATGGGCATCGGCGGCTTCTTCTTCAAAGCAAAGGACCCAAAGGCGCTCGCCGAGTGGTACGAGAAGAACCTGGGCGTCGCGCGCACGCCGACCGCGAAGGGCATGGAACCGTGGCGCCAGGAGTCCGGGGCGACAGCGTTCCAGCCGTTTCCTGCAACGACCAAGTATTTTGGCCCCGAGACGCAACAGTGGATGATCAACTTCCGCGTTTCGCACCTCGACGCGATGGTCGCACAGCTGACCGCCGCTGGCATCAAGGTCGACGTCGATCCGCAGAAATATCCGAACGGACGCTTCGCCTCCCTCCACGATCCGGAAGGCAATCCGATCCAGCTCTGGGAGCCCGAACCACCGCGGTAAGCACGATCGGCGACGGCCTCGAGTCGGGTCGAGAGTTGGGCAGCGGCCGTTACCTTTATCTATGACAAACGAGCCCAGGCCCAATGCGGGCGTCAAGTTCCCGCCGCCGTTCATCTTCCTCCTCGGCTTGATCGCCGCGCTGCTGATCAATCGCGCCGTTCGCCTTCCGCTGGCAGCGCCCGAACCGCGATGGATGTTCTTCCTTGGACTCACGCTGATGGTCGTCGGCTTCCTGTTCGCCGGCTGGGGGATTGCGACATTTCGGCGGCAGCACACCGCGATCGCGCCGATTCGGCCGGCCACCACTATCGTCAGCTCCGGACCCTATGCGATCACGCGCAACCCGATGTACGTCGGGCTAACGTGCGTCTACATCGGCGGCGCTTTTTTGCTCGACACCTGGTGGGCGTTCGTCTTACTTCCGATCGTCGTGTTGATCATCGATCGACAGGTGATCGGGCGCGAAGAGCGATACTTGGCGAGCGCCTTCGGCCCGCAGTACGAATCATATCGGGCCCGGGTGAGACGATGGATTTAGCACACTTGGCCCTCCGAAAAAGACGCTGAGCGACAACTCGGCTTCACCCGAGCGGCCTAGAGCAGGGTCGCCACCACACAGGTGGACCCTATACGGTTCGGTGGGCTTGTAACTTTTCCCGGCGTGGCGCCTATGTACGGAGAGACGCCCCTGCGCTCATCTGGCGAGCGGCGCTCGACTCACTATGTCCGATCGCTCAGCTGAATTCGCCGAGTTCTATGCGCGCCACGCCTCTGATGTCTACCGCTTTGCCCTACGGCTCAGTGGCGATATGAGCGACGCGGAGGAAATCACCGCGGAGGCGTTCGCCCGCGCGTTCACGTCGAGCACGCCGATTCGGACGGCGACCGTCCGCGCATACCTGCTGACGATTGCGCGTCGGTATTACCTCGAGACCAGGCTCCGTCGGCGACGAGACGTCCCGATCTCGGAGACGGTTCGCGACCTTCGCGCCGAGCCATCCGCCCACGCCGAGGCGTCGACCGAGTTAGCCGCGGTG
>DASVYG010000468.1:0-4876 GCA_036392315.1 Gemmatimonadaceae bacterium | reverse complement strand
GCCCTTGTCGTGGCCCTCGAGAGAGGGTCCCCGATCCCGCCGTGTTTTTTTGCCTTCGACAGACAGACGCACGAATATCACGCGTAGTAACACGCGTAAGTCATTGCTAGTCGGATGTTTGCGCAGAGCTCGCCTAGCCGTCAGCACTCAACCGACGAGTATTCGTCGGGGCGACGATGACTTGAGAGGATCGGCTCAACGCCAGCAACATAGGACCCAGGATCCGCGATGTCTGTGCGGAGGGTCACGCCAGGGCCGTTGTGTCTCGAATTCCGACCTTTCGCTCTCACAATCACTCCGTAAATTGGATGAACTCGGCGCCTGGTTCTCGCCACACGGGGAAAGAATGGTACGCGACACGCTCCTCCGATTCACCGAAGCGGTAACGCAGCGTCTGGCAGCCCCGGAGTCGAGGGACTAATGATACGGCGGGCCCTGGTCTTGACGACGATCGGCGTCGCGCTCAGCGCGGCCGGTGCGCTGGCATTCGCGCCGGGCTTTTCGCGCGTGAGCCGCGTCTGGAGCCACGGGATCATGTGGTCAGGGCATGGCTTCACGCCGGTTCCGGCCTCCCTGCATTCTGGATCTTCTGGCGACGATTTGCTGCTTCAGAACGAAGCGGTGCCGGGGACCTACTGCCCGATTCCGCCTCGAAATTCCACGCCGTCCACTGCGAGCACCGATTCGCCCGTGTCGATCGATACGTCACTCGCATCATCGGGCGCGAGTCTGGCACCGCAGGCCAAGACCGGCTCGCTTCTGACCCAGCCGGCGGCTACCTGCGTTGTACCGCCGGCTGCAACCCCAGCACCCCGTCCGATCCTCCCATAGCCGCCTAGCCGACCTTCGGCTCGCGGTGCATGCCGTCGGCGCCTCGGATCATTTCGACGCGGCCGGACCGATCGTGCGCCTTCCTGCCGCATCGACGCCGAAGTTCATCACGCCCGCCCGGTGCACAAAAAACGTCCGCTTGAACCAACCGACTTGAGCATTCGCGGAGGCGATCACCCGCGTCTTCGTGCCGGTGTTTCGTAAGTTGGAAGGGTTACCCAGGGTGAGGCTATCGTATCGCACCGGGGCGACCAGCCGGGCGGCGACAGATGACAAGAAGCGACCCGAGTCGTGCTGAAAGGTCGTCCACACCAGCTCGACCCGCGCGCTGTCGGGGCCGACCCGTATCTCCTGCCGGAACGTCGAGTCGGCCGCCGCCGTGCTCGCCGAACGCAGGGAATCGGGAAGATACTGTCGCAAGTCGAGCGTCTGACCGATCGCGCCGGCCTCCCGCTGGCCGGAACAGGCCGCGAGAACGACGGCAAGGGATAGTATCCGACGGCGCATTCCAGATCCTTTCGTGGTTGCATGAACTTCCGGCGCCATGATTCAATTCGCAAGCGTTTGCGCGGGGAGCTCTGATGAACCGTCACGTGAACCGTCACGATTCCGGAAGGCTGGCTCACCCCGCCGCGTCGCGCAGCCGCGGCGCCAACGCCGCGATCGCGGCGAACATGTCGCGCAGATCGAACGGCTTTCTCAGGAAGTGACACTTGCACGCAGCGATGAGCTCGTGCGCGCGATCCGTGATGTCGCCCGTCATGAAGAGCGTCTGATACTGCAAGTGCGGCTGGAACCCGGCCGCGAGCTCGAAGATCACATCGCCGCGTATGTCGGGAATGCGGAAGTCGACCAGCATCACGTCGATATGCTCGCTGCGGATGACCGCAATCGCCGACTCCCCTGACTCTGCCGCGACGGCCTCGTAGCCCGCCCGCGTCAGCGCCATGGTGAGTGCTTGGCAGATCGATGGCTCATCGTCCACGATGAGCACCCGCAGCTGTTTGCCGAACGTCATCGACTCCTTCATCTGTCCTTGGAGTCCGGCCGGTCGTGCACCCTGCACGCCGCTGGATCCCGGTACGACGGTCAACGTCATCTACTTATGTCTCCTTCGCCGCACCTGCTCGGCGAGCAGTGAGACGAGTGCATCACCTGTCAATTCACGACGTGCCTGTTCGGTCGTCTGTCCCGTCATCTCGCGCATCTGCTGCGAGAGCTGCCAGGACGAGTGGTAGCCCGTCTTGGCCGCCACGTCTTTGATCGACCGCCCAGGGTCCTGCAAATACGCGTGGGCACGTAACAACCGCGCCGACACGACCAACGCCCGCGCCGAGAAGATCCCGGCCGGCTCGAGATTTCGATACAGCGTGCGGAGGTTCATCCCCGATGCTGCCGCGAGATCTTGAGCGTTCTTGAAACGCGCGGGCGACCGGAACAGCTGATCGATCGCGCGGACCACCATGACCGGCAGGCACGACAGCGAGCCCGCCAGCTCCATCAGCATCCGGTCACCCAACGCGTACCCCGGCGTGCTTTCGATCAATTCCAGAAATCTTCGTGGCTCGTCGTCGAAGCGATGGAGGACGACGTGTTCGACGCCCGACTTGGCCAGCCGCACGATCGCCTTGATGGAGGCGGGCGCGAGCAGCGTGTAGACGACCACGGGAAGGGAGGGGTAGTGCCGGCGAAGGTGTTCGAGCGCCTCGACCTCGACCACTCCCGTCGCCGACGGATCGGCGACGACGAGGTCAGTGGCCCGGTGTTGCACCGTGGCTTGGAGCTCCGACCAACTCGCGACTGGAGTGAGCGAATGCTCCGGACCGAGGACGACTCTGAGGTGCGAGAGGAGATGACGTGGAAGGAATGCTACGACGTCCACACTGGGTCGGGATCGGTGTCATGAAACGGCGAAAACCTGACACAAAATGCGAGTTTACGCTTCCCACCGCGACCCTAGAATCCCAGGCAGTTGGTTCCCGCCAAGACGCCCGGCATCTCGGGTCCCGCCCCTCGATGGAGATCGCGCCATGTCACGCCGCCCACTCGTCCTCCTCGCGCTCGCTGTTTCCTCCTTTGTGTTGTCCGCGTGCAGCGATGTCTCTGCGCCGCGTCCCAAGAGTGATACGTGCAGTGGATACGTTACGGCAGACGGTCGTTGCATCGAGCAATAGTGCTCGCGATGTGCGTTCAACGGGCCGACCGCTGATGACGGTCGGCCCGCTTTTTATGCGATGCCGGCCGTTTCCTTCATGTTGTGAATTGCATCGATGACGACGCGTATCGATGCGTTGACCGCGCCTAAGGTGCGTGCTACAGCGCGTTCGCCACGTCGGCGTGCGTCGACCAACGCCTCCTCTGCTTCGAATAGCAATTGGTTCAGTTTGTATTCCGATGCCATTTGGATTGCCCGCTCGAGGTACGGAATTCCGGCCTCCGCGTTCCCGATTGCGTTGTAGCCTCGACCGACGTGCAAGAGATAGGTCACCCTCAGCTGCGGACTGAAATCTGCAAGTGCCAGATCTCGCCGATATTTGTCGAAGTCGAGCTCCATGCCCTGCTCCGCGGCCAACTCCATCAAGTTCAGCTCCGACATCCAGCGGATGTACTGCTCCTGTGCTGTGGCTGCGAGTACCAGATATGCGTCGCGCGCGACATCCATCAAACCGAGATAGCGAAACCCCGTCGCGATGTTCGTGAGGATACGGTCGCGATCGCGCTGCGTCTTGGATAACTCCAGCGCATCATAGGAGAACCGGATTCCCTGTTCGTGCCGACCAACGGAACCGGCAATGAACGCACGATGCGTGAGCGCCCGAGACCGAATGTCGTCGAGCCCGGCCGACTCCGCCTTTTCGAGTGTCTCCTCGAGTATCGACTCAGCCTTGGGCATGTTGCCACGCGCCATGGCGATGGTCGCATCACCGAGGCGCGCGTTGAGCACGCCGATCAGATCGCCGGCCGCAAGTGCGACGACAGAAGCTCGATCATACGCTCTCGCCGCCGTGTCGAGATCGCCGAGGTTCTTGTAGCACACCGCCAGGCGAATCAACGCCGTTACGACGAGATCGGCATCGGCTTCGGCATCGGCATTCTCGGCCACGGTCTGATATACATCCGCGCCGAGCGACCACTTCGCATCGTACTCGAGCGCTTGGCCATACGCGATGAGACGAGGACACAGCGTGTGCGTCTCCACCGGCGACGCCGCGGTCATCGTGTCGATGATCGCGGAAAGAATCCGGCGCAACGGCGTCGTCTCGGGAACTTCTTCGATCGCACCGCGCACCGCGTTCACTGCCCACGATTCGGCGGCGCTGCGTTCGCCCGCGAACCAACGGTCCACCAGACGCATCGCGACCAGTCCGGCACTCACCGAGCGCCAGCTTGGATCCGACTCGTCGAGCTTCGCCAGCTCCTCGAAAAAAGCAACGTGTCTCAACATTCCATCCGATTCCATGATCCCGGCCTCCAAGTCGGCCACAGCAAACATCCCGGCCTCCGTGCATATATCGGCAGCTGAAGCGGAATCATCAAGTGTGAATTCATGTCATTCACACCAGCGATTTGCGACATTATCAACATTCTGAAATACTCGAGTCGCTGAATCGCGGCTCCAACGCTGCGCCGAACGTCTCGACCGGTGCGGCATGTTTCTTAACGCGTCGACGCCGACGACTCGAAAATTTTGTTTTTATCGGAAACCGGCTCGCATTCACTCGGCAGGCATGCGCGATGCTTCCCAATCTCTCTTGGTCCGCGCGACGCCGAACTGCATCCCGAGCTCGAGGCCCGACCGACTTTGGACCCTGACCCCGCACCAGTTCCACGCATCCAACGGCTCGCGTCACGATCGGTGGTCGACTCCGACGGCGTGACGTGGAGGGTGCAGGAAGTCCGATTCTGGGAATACGATCGACGCGCATCCTCATCGCTCGTCTTCACCGGCGATGACGCGATGCGCCGAGTTCGCAATTATCCGGCGAACTGGATCGAGCTGTCCGACGCGGAGCTCATCGCGCTCAGCTTCGGAGTGTAGCCGAGT
>DASVYG010000467.1:0-46478 GCA_036392315.1 Gemmatimonadaceae bacterium | reverse complement strand
CTTCTACGGTTCGATACTCGGCGTGTTCCTGTTGGCGATGATCCCGAGGGCTCGCGCGATCGTTGCGTTCATTGGGCTGTTGGCTGGCATGACGGTGGTGGGCATCGTGAATTTCGGTGCACCGTCGGTGGCGTTCCTCTGGCACAACGTGATCGGCGCCCTGACGGTCGTGATCGTGGGGATGATCGCCAGTGCGCTCGGGAGACTTGGCGGTGAGCGCGCAGGCGCGACCTCGTGACCGTGCAATCGTCCGACCCCAACTCTTCTTCCTAAACCTCAGCCGCCGTGTACATCCCGCGCTCGTACGCCGAGGAGCGACCCGAGGAGCTTGCCGGCTTCATCACCGCGCATCCGTTGGGCGCGCTCGTGACGGCCGGCGCATGGGGTGAGCTCTTCGCCACACACCTTCCGTTCGTCTTCGACCCAGCGTCCGGCGAGCACGGCGTCTTGGAGGGACACTTGGCACGCGCCAATCCCCACCATGCGCTGGCCCGTGACGGCACGGAGGCGCTCGTCATCTTCACCGGGCCCGATGCCTACGTCACGCCGAACTGGTATCCAGGCAAAGCAATGCACGGGCGTGAAGTGCCGACCTGGAACTACGTCGCCGTCCATGCCTATGGCATGCTGCGATTCATCGATGATCCCGCATGGCTGCTGCCACACCTGCACCGTCTTTCCGACCGTAGCGAAGCCGACCGGCTGGCGCCCGCTGGCGAGACGCCCTGGCGCGTGGACGACGCACCGCCGGAATTCATCGCGCAGCAGATGAAGGCGATCGTCGGCGTCGAGGTCCGAGTGACGCGCCTCGAGGGAAAGTGGAAGATGAGCCAGAACCGCACGCCTGAAGCGATTGACGCTGTCGTGGCGGGCCTCGGGGCGTCACCGAGAGCGATGGACCGGGAGGTATCGGCACTCGTCGCGGCGCGGCGGCCGAAGGGATCGCGATGAGGGCAAGACGCTTCTCGGCAGTCGACACAGGCAATGCAATGACCTCACCCGATGATCTTGCCGCGACCCTCCTCGGCTCGTGGCAGACCAACTGCCGAGTCACCGCGTACCTCGTCGAGCACGTACCCCCCGCGCTCTGGGATGCTGCAGTTCCCGGTGCACCGCGTCGCACGATCCGCATGATCGCGGTGCACCTCCACAACGCTCGGTGCATGTGGCTCAAGACGCTCGGCCGGGAGCACGGCATTGCCGTCCCCGTCCTCGCCGACCGTCGCAAGGCGACTCGTCGCCAGTTGCTCGTCGCTCTCGGCCGGAGCAGCAGGGGGATCGAACAGCTTCTCACGCTCGGCCTGGCTGCGGGAGGCCGTGTCCCTCCGTCCAAGGCGTATGTGTGGCGCAACCTGCCGCTGGACGTGCCTCACGTTCTCACGTATTTCGTGGCGCACGAGGCGCATCACCGGGGCCAAATCGTCATGCTGGCGCGTCAACTCGGTCACCGATTCCCGGCCGACATCGCCGGCGGGCTGTGGCAGTGGACCAAGCGATCGCAGGAAACGCGACGCGCGTAGCCGAGTCACGTGAGGTCAGGGCGGCGCACGAACGGGGCGAGGCGAAAAAGTTCCCGGCCGGACGCCGACGAATGCGTGTCCGCTTTGCCGGCTCGATCCCGTCATCAGCATACGCCCCGAACCTCGGGCGCGGGCGACGCCAACCATGAAGTGAGCGCTTCACGCGCTGGTCAGTCGAGCCCGTGGCGAAACTTCATTTAGAGAAGACGAATAATGGGAAACGCAATGACGTACCAGGCCGTGCTGCTCGGCGCGGCCGCGATGCTTGCCGCGTGCGACAACGGGCGCGCGGCGACCGAGCCCGGCCGCCAACTGAATGGTGAAACAGATCCGTCGGCGCCGGCGTATCAGAGAACGCTCGAGACCAGAAATGACGTCGAGATCGTTCGCGCGACCGGGGACATTACGGACGGAGTCGCCCGATACCGGGCGTTGTTCAGCAAACTCAATCCCAACGTGGCGGGAGAACAGGACACGAGCGGACGGCGCGAGATCAATTGGGACGGCGTTCCCGCGACGTTCACGAACAACGATCTCTTCCCCGGCAATTTCTTCAACGTCAACTCGCCCCGCGGTGCGTTGTTCACGACGCCCGGGTCGGCATTTCGCATCAGCAACAACGGGTACACCGACGTGAACGCGGCCTACGCCGGCGAGTTCAACACGTTCAGCCCGCCCAAGCTCTTTGTGGCGCGAGGCAGCACGATCATCGACGTCACGTTCGCCGTGGCCGGATCGGGCACGCCGGCGCGGGTGAACGGCTTCGGGTCGGTGTTCGCCGACGTCGGACGCGCGCACTCGACGACCATCGAGTACTTCGACGCGGCTGGCAACTCGCTGCTCAAGATCGCCGCGCCGCGGGCGAGCGACGAGAAAGGACTGTCGTTCCTTGGCGCCAAGTTCACGTCGCCCATCGTGGCGCGTGTTCGCATCACCGCGGGTGACACCCCAATCGATGCCACAGCGACCGACAACGTGAAGGGCGCCGGACAAAAGCACGACATCGTGGCGACGGACGACTTCATCTACGGGGAGCCGCGCGCCATCCGGTAATGGAATGGTGCGCCTACGGACCATCGGCCGGCCGCGACGAGGCGGCTCGTCGATGGCCCGTGAGTTATTTTCATAGCGCGTCCAAACCCGAGGTGGTTCAGTGGAGTTGAAGGAGATTCCGTTTGGCGTTACGGATTGGAGCGAGGTCGCTCCAACGCAGCACGCAGGCGAGAGCGGCACGGCCGTGTGGCGTACGCGACACTTCGGATCCGTGCGCGTGCGGATGGTCGAGTACTCGGCGAACTACCGGGCGAATCATTGGTGTGAGAAGGGCCATATTCTTTTGTGCCTCGCTGGCGAGCTTCACACCGAGCTCGCCGACGGGCGCGTGTTCTCACTGACCGCGGGCACGAGTTACCAGGTCTCCGACAATATGGATGCGCATCGATCGAGCTCGCCCAACGGCGCGACGCTGTTCATCGTCGACTGAGCCGCCGGCGAACGACCGCCTGAGCACATGCCGCTGACTCCTCCGTCGACGATCGAGCGCTCCGACTTCGTGTTGAGAGCATTGTCACCCGCCCACGCCGTGCAGCTCCGCGCCGCGTTGGCGGCGAGCGACGCGCATCTGCGCGCCTGGACGCCGTGGGTGGTCGACGGCCGCGTCCCGGGGCTCTCGCTCGAGCAACGGCTCGCCCAACACGCCGCGAAATTCGCCGCTGGAGAGGAGTGGGTGTATGGTCTCTTCAGTCTCGACGGAACGGAAGTACTTGGCGGCTGCGGGATATATCCGCGCGTCGGCCCCAGCGCGCTCGAGGTGGGCTACTGGCTGGCCGTCGGACACACCGGACGCGGACTCGCGACGCGCGCCGCATGGACGCTCACCGAGGTAGCGTTCACCGACCCGAGCATCGATCGGGTGGAGATCCATTGCGATCACGGCAACACCGCGAGCGCTCGCGTGCCGGAACGGCTCGGCTATCGAATCATCGAAGACGCACCCGGCGAGCCGTCACACCACCTGCAACGATGGCGGCTGACGCGGCCGGAATTCGTCGCGCGGACGCAGCCGTCCGATCGATACACGCGACCGTGTGATAGTTTTGGTGCACGATGAAGATCCTCGTCACCGGGAGCAGCGGTCACCTGGGCGAAGCGCTGGTGCGCACGCTGCGGAACACGACCCATCACGTCGTCGGCCTCGACCGATCGGCGTCGCCGTTCACCGCGCACGTCGGGACGATCGCCGACCGGGCCTTCGTTCGACGATGCATGGAAGGCGTGGGCGCCGTCATCCACACCGCAACGCTGCACAAGCCCCACGTCGCGACGCACACCCGGCAAGAGTTCGTTGACACGAACATCACCGGCACGCTCAACCTGCTCGAGGAAGCCGTGTCGGTCGGGGTGTCGTCATTCGTTTTCACGAGCACGACCAGCACCTTTGGACGCGCGCTGACGGCGCCACCCGACGCGCCGGCGGTGTGGGTGACCGAAGACCTGCGACCGATTCCGAAGAACATCTACGGCGTAACGAAAACGGCTGCCGAGGATCTGTGCGCGCTGCATCACCGAGCGCACGGGCTGCCTTGTCTCGTCCTTCGCACGTCGCGGTTCTTTCCGGAGGCAGATGACAACGCGACCGTCCGAGGGATGTACGACGACGCCAACGTGAAGGCGAACGAGTACCTGTTCCGGCGCGTCGAGCTGCAGGATGTCGTCGATGCGCATCTGCTCGCGCTCGACAAGGCGCCGTCGATCGGATTCGCGCGGTACATCGTGAGTGCGACGTCGCCGTTTCAACCGGGCGACCTGGCCGAGCTGCGGCGCAACGCGCCGCGTGTGATCGAGCGCTACGGTCCGGAGTACGTCGAGGAATACAGCCGTCGCGGGTGGAAGATGTTTCCGAGCATCGACCGAGTGTACGTGAACGAGCGCGCTCGTCGCGAGCTCGGATGGCGGCCGCGGTACGACTTTCGGCACATCATCGAGTGCCTGAAGGCGGGCGACGGCCCATGGAGTCCGCTCGCGCGGACGATCGGTGCCAAAGGCTACCACGATCGCGCGTTCGCCGACGGCCCGTATCCGGTGTCGTCATAGTCGCCTGAGGCGCCGGCAAGTCAAACGGTCTTTTTGCGAATAGATTTTTCGGAACGACACGCGCCTCTTCCCGAAGGCGACAGACCCGGAGCACACATGACGACGCTGGCGATGCCCGACCGAACCGAGGCGGCCGACTACTACTTCACCTACATCGATCAAGTCGGCCAAGGCGACATCTGCGCGATCCTCGAGGCGCAAGCCGACGAGACGGTCGCGTTTCTGCGCGGCATCTCGGAAGAGCGATCGCTGCATCGGTACGCGCCCGACAAGTGGAGCATTCGGCAGACGATGGGTCACGTGAATGATGCGGAGCGCGTGTTCCTGTTCCGTGCATTCTGGTTTGCGCGCGCCTTCGACAGCCATCTGCCGAGCTTCGATCAGAATGTCGCCGTGTTCACGGCGGCGTCGGACGAGCGGTCGTGGGCAAGCCACATTCAGGAATTCCAAACAATCCGTGCCGCGTCGCTCAGCTTCTTCAAGCATCTTCCCGATGATGCCTGGCTGCGGCGCGGCGTCGCCAGTGGAAACCCCTTTACGGTGCGCGCGCTCGCGTACATCGTGGCCGGGCACGTTGCCCACCACGTGGCGATCGTGCGCGACCGATATTTGTAGGACGCGAGGCGTTCTCGGCCTCGGAATTGCCTGTCTGAGCCACATTGCAACGTCGAGGTTAGCGTGAGCTCGAACTCGTTTCTCGCGGTGACGCTCCTTTTGGTGATGGGCGGCACACAGGCGCCATTTGTCCGCGCACAGAGTCGCACCGCCCCGTGCGCCGTTTCGCCGATCCTGGTCGATAGTGCGCGCGACGAAGTGCTCTCGGTGCTGACGAGCGCCAGCCCGATCATTCGCGAGATGCGCCAGGATCTGGGCATCGTCCGCATGGAAGAGTTCTCGCCGGTCACGGTGATTCGCGACGGCGCCGTCTGTTCGCGCGCCGCGGGCAACTTCGATCGTCAGCTCGGTCCCGACGCCAGCTTCGTTGTACTGCGTCTCGGACGCGTGTTCTACGCGCGCGATCCCGACCAGCGACGCGGCACCGGCATCATCATGGACAGCACGTTCAAGGTTCTCGTGAGGCTAGGTCCCGCGATCCCGTAGCCCGTCTCCGCGTCGCGTCGACGACTCCTGATTGGTCACACTCGTTCCACGACCGCCAGCCGAATTCACCACACATCAGCGACGCGGCTGGTACTACTCGGCGACGCTGACGCTCGTTCGCGTAGCGCTTGCGCCGGTCTTGATCGCGGCGAACGCGCATGGGTCGGCCGGTTCGCTGCTCGCGCTGGTCGTCGTGCTGGCGTTCGTGTCGGACATCTTCGACGGTGTCGTCGCGCGTCGAGTCGAGGCCGTGACCGCCGAGCTGCGTCGCGCCGACAGTCTTGCCGATACCGTGTTCTACCTTGCCGTTGCTTGGGTCATGTGGCGCACCTACTGGGACGTGCTGTCGAAATACCGGTGGGCCATCATCGCCGTACTGGTCGGCGAAGGGCTCAACTATGCGGCGGCGATGCTGAAATTCCGACGCGTGGCGAGCTATCACGCGCGGAGCGCTCGCTGGAGCGGCGTCGCTCTGGCGCTGGCGATCGTACTGCTGTTCGCGCGCCATTCCGCCGCGATCGTGCCGGTCGCGTTGATCGTGAGCATCGTCGCGCAAACCGAGTCGATCGCGATCACGCTCATTCTGCGGGAAAGCCGAACCGATGTGAGGAGCGCGTGGGTCGCGTGGCATCATCGGCGCGCGTCTGGTTCGATGTCGCCCGGGGTGCCTTGCGAGCGACCTCGACATGAGTGATACTTCGCGCCCGCTGCCCCAAGAAAATTCTCGACTTTGACTTGACCGGAGGTTGGCGACGATGTCAACGATGATCGTCCTGCGGTTCGTTCACGTTTTATCTGGCGTCTTCTGGGCCGGCTCCGTGCTTTTCATCGCCGGCTTTCTCATTCCCGGGCTCCGGGCAAGCGGGGCGGCCGGCGGCCAGGTCATGCAGCAAGTGATGGGCGTCCGGAAGTATCCCGCGGCGGCAGGAATCGCCGCACTGCTCTCGATCTTGTCCGGCGGAACGATGTATTGGCACAACGTGCATGTGAGCACGGCCGGCTGGGCAGGTTCGCCGCCCGGCATCACGTACGGCATCGGTGCCCTTTCGGCGCTCGTCGCAGTCACGGTCTTCATAACGGTGATTCGGCCGACAGGTGACAAGCTGCTGGAATTCGCGCGAGCGGCACAATCGGGGGGCGGCCCGCCCAGCCCGGAGCAAGCAGCGATGCTGAACGGATTGCAGACCCGCATGGCGGGCGCGTCGCGTCTGGGCGCGGTGTGCCTGGCGATCACCGTCGTCGCCATGTCGATCGCGCGTTACTTGTAAGCGAGCGAAACCCGCTGGGGCGTTCGTCGCTATCTTTACTTGACCTGCGACAGCAAGGTATCGAGCGCGGCACTCATTTCAGGCAACCGAACCCAAGCGGAGCTCCTCAATTGGCGAAGAAACCAAATTACGATTTCGAAAAGCGGAAAAAGGAGCTCGATCGGAAAGCCAAGCGCGATGAGAAGATCCGAAACAAGCGATCCGACGCCGCGCGTGCGCGTGAGGAATCCGAATCCGCCGCGACCACGGACAACCAATCGCCGCCGCCGAACGAGTGAGCCGGCTCGCCGTCTCGATTGGGTAGAAATCGTAGGCGGTGAGACGTCGTGTCGCGCGAGTTTCTGAGCGCGGACTGGCGGTACTTGGCCATGCTGAACTTCCGGGTGCCGCCTGAATGGCTGGCGCCCTTCGTTCCGGCCGGTACGGAGCTCGACCTGTGGGACGACGCCGCGTACGTCAGTCTCGTCGGGTTCCATTTCCGCGACACGCGACTCTTCGGCGTCCCGATTCCGTTTCACCGGACGTTCGAGGAAGTGAATCTTCGCTTCTATGTGCGGCGCACAGTCAGCGGCACCGTGCGCCGCGGCGTCACGTTTCTCCGTGAGCTGGTGCCGCGCCCTGCGATCGCCATCATCGCGCAACTGACGTACAACGAACCGTACCGCGCTGTCGCCATGCGTCATCGCATCGATCTGGCGAGCGCGAATGCGACTCCGGCCTTGGTGGAGTATGGCTGGCGCGGCTCGTCGGCATGGGGCCGAATGCGGGTCGAGGCAGCGGGCGATGCAAAGCCCCTGCAGCCCGGCTCCGAGGAAGAGTTCATCACCGAGCATTTCTGGGGCTACACTCGACAGCGCAACGGATCGACGGTGGAATACGAGGTGCGGCATCCGCCATGGCGCGTGTGGCAGCTTCGCAGCGTTGATCTCGACGACGACTCGATGGTGTTCGACGCGCCATTCGCGGGCGTGCTTCGCCGGCCTCCACACTCCGCGTTCCTCGCCGACGGGTCCGCGGTGAGTCTCTACTCGCCGACGGTGCTCGCCGGGACGCACACCTAGCGTATTCCCCGGCCATGTAACTTGACGTTCATGAGCCGGCCCAAAGTTCTCATCATCGGCGGTGGATTTGGCGGACTGTACGCGGCGCGCGCGTTGCGCGACGCCGCAGTGGACGTGACCGTCATCGACCGAACGAACCACCACGTGTTCCAGCCGCTGCTGTATCAGGTTGCGACGGCCACGCTGGCGCCGACCGATATCGCGACGCCGATCCGCTGGCTTCTGCGCTCGCAGAAGAACACCGAGGTGCTGCTGGCCGAGGCGCGCGAGATTCTTCCCGACGCGCGGGTCGTTCGCTGCGACGACGGACGCGAGCTGCATTATGATTTTCTCATCGTCGCGGCGGGCGCCCGCCATTCGTACTTCGGTCACTCGGAGTGGGAGCCGCGCGCGCCAGGGCTCAAGAGCGTCGAGGACGCGATCGAGTTGCGCCGTCGATGGTTGCTCGCGTTCGAGCGCGCCGAGCGCGCGCTCGATCCGGTAGAGCGTCAGAGGAATCTGACGTTCGTCATCGTCGGCGGGGGACCAACGGGCGTCGAGCTCGCCGGCATGTTGCCGACGATCGCGCGCTTTGCGCTTCCGAAAGATTTTCGCCACATCGACACGGCGTCGTCGCGTATAATTCTCCTCGAGGGAGGGCCGCGTCTTCTTCCCACGTTTCCCGAGGACCTCTCGGCGCGCGCCGAACGGGATTTGATCGAGCTCGGCGTGGAGGTCCACACGAACTGTCGAGTGACCGATGTCGGCGATGGGTTCGTCGAGATGGGCGCCGAACGAATCGAGGCACGCACCATCTTGTGGGCAGCGGGGAACGCCGCGTCGCCGCTCGGCGTATCACTCGGGGCGACTCGGGATCGAATGGGTCGTGTTGCGGTGAATGACGATCTCAGCATCCCTGGTCGCCCTGAAGTCTTCGTGATCGGCGACATGGCGATTTTGGAGAGCGACGGCAAACCTGTGCCGGGCGTTGCGCCGGCCGCGATGCAGAGTGGACGGACCGCCGCGAGAAATGTTCTTCACACGGTTCGTGGTGAGGGCCGAGAGCGCTTTCGATATTTCAACAAAGGCGATCTCGCGACGATCGGTCGTTACAAAGCCGTCGGAGTTCTCGCGGGCAAACATTTGAGCGGTGCGCTAGCTTGGTGGACCTGGTTGCTCGTGCATATCATGTATCTCGCCGGTTTTCGAAATCGGCTGAGTGTCCTGATCGAGTGGGGATATTCGTTCTTTACGTATCAGCGCGGAGCCCGTCTCATCACCGCCGACCAGCCATCGCCGGAGAGTCGCCCACCAGTTCCGCCCGGTTGGTGAACGCGCTCGCGCGGAGTGCTTTAGTACGTTGCGTTCGTGGGGGCTCGATCGTCCACCAAGGAGCCCCATCGCCGTCGCCGCTGGCGGTTCGTCGTCCCGCCTTTCATTAGTACTCTTGTGACGCACCCCTCGGCCAGCATCGACTTCGCCCGTGTCGGAATAACGGGACTGAGACTCGAGGCATTATTCGAGGCAGTTCCGCTCGCCATTGCCGTGTTCGATGGCGACCTGCGACTGGTCAACGGGAATGCGCGCTACCGCGAGCTGACGGATGTGGCCACGTCGCTGCCGACGAGAGTCTCCATCTACGACGCGTTTCCCAACGCGCTCGCCGACCTGACCGATCAGATCGACTCGGCGTTGCGCGGATCACCTGTGGCGACGGCGGTCCGCATTCCGTTCCAGCATCGCGGTGGACGACGTCTGATCGAGACGACGTTCGCGACGTTGATCGAAGAGGGCGGCGGTCGCGGCATTTTGTTCGCCGGAAACGACGTCAGCGAGCGCGAGGAGTTGCGCGAGACGTTGAGTCGCAACGTCGCTCAGCTCGAATCCATCTTCGACGTCATCCCGGACTCGGTGCGCGTGTTCGATACCGACGGCCGAACCGTGCGATCGAACACGCAGGCGTTGCAGGATCATGCCTCGGGACAGCCGTCGACGCTGCGCGAGCTCTGGCAGCTCGACCGCCCGCGTACGATCGACGGGACGAGTCTGTTCATGCACGAGCATCCCACGGCGCGCGCGTTGCGCGGTGAGCGCGTGCGTGGCGAGACCTTGGCAGTGCGCCGCGGTGCCGACGGATCGCCGGTGATCATCGAGGTGAACTCGAACCCGCTCTACGACGAGCACGGCAAGATTCGCGGCGCCGTCACGGTCGAGCGGGACGTCACGGTGAAGACGCAGCTGGCCAAGGCGCTCGAGGAAGAGGCGCGACGCACCGCCGCACTGTACGACCGTGTCTCGACGGAAGCGGAACGTCTCGAGCGCATGGTGCAGGAACGCACGGCCGAGCTGCTGGTGCTGCAGGAGGCCAGAGCGCGCGAGCGGCGACTGGCAGCCGTCGGCCAGCTCGCCGCCGGCGTCATGCACGACGTCAACAACGCGCTCAACCCGATCATGGCCGCGGCGTACCTGCTGGACGCGCACGCCGACAATCCGGCGGCGGTTCGCGACTACGCGGTGCGAATCGCCAAAGCGGCGGAGACCGGCGCGGCGACCGCGGCGCGGGTGGGGCGTTTCATTCGACAGGAACCGTTGCAGGCCGACCGCGAGGAGCCGGTGGATCTGTCCGTCGTCTGCGACGAAGTCGTGGCGATGACACGTCCGCTGTGGGCCGAGCGGGCGCGTGGCGGCGTGATCCATCTCGAGCGCGACCTCACCGACGGCGCGAGTGTGCGTGGCATTGCCGGCGAGCTGCGTGAGGCGCTGCTCAATCTTGTTCAGAATGCGCTCGACGCGATGGCGGGCGGCGGCACGCTCGGTGTGCGAACCACGGTGACGGACGCCGAAGTCCGTCTCGAGATTCGGGATTCGGGAATTGGCATGTCGGCCGAGGTTCGCGAGCGTGCGTTCGAGCCGTTCTTCACGACGAAGGGGCGCGCGGGCACGGGGCTCGGTCTTGCCGAGGTCTATGGTATCGTGAAACGACACCGGGGTCGCGCCGAGATCGAGTCGGTTCCTGGTGCGGGCACCACGATTCGACTCGTGTTTCCCAAGTCTCCACTACCACAAGTGACGGAGGTCACAATCGAGCCGCGACGACGGGTTGCGCGGCGCGTGCTTCTCGTCGAAGATCATCCCGACAGCCGCGAGTTCATGCAAGCACTGCTCGAATCGGATGGACACGCGGTCGATACGGCCCCGGGTTTTGATGACGCCACGCGACTCCTCGACAACGCAGTCTCCGCGTACGACGTGCTCATCACGGATATCGGCCTGGCCGACGGGACGGGGTGGGATCTCGTCACCTTCGCGCGTGAGCGATGGCCGTCGATGAGAATCGGGATCGTGACTGGTTGGGAACCGCGCGTCGGCGCCGGCGCGGACGGAGATTTCATTCTCCGAAAGCCGGTGCGAACATCCGAATTACTTTCGCAGGTTGCCGCCGAAGGCTAACCTCGACAATTCCCGCTAGCATCTGCGGGCTTGCGCGTCCAAATTCACCACAATGACAGAACCAGTCTCTCGCATCCGTGTGCTCGTCGCGGAAGATGACGACAACGCACGTTCGTTGCTCGTCGATCTTCTGACCGAGTTGGGTCATACAGTCGTCGCCGAGGTGTCGACCGGCCGCGAAGCGTTCGAGCGAGCGAAGGACGTCGTGCCCGACGTCGTGTTGCTCGACGTGCACATGCCGGACGGCTCGGGAATCGAAGCGGCGGAACACATCACGCAAACGGTGCCTGGCGTTGCCGTCGTGCTGTTCAGCGGCGACCACACGCTCACACTGAGCGATCGTGACGTGACAGCGACGGCCGCGATTGCCTTCCTACCGAAGCCGGCGCCGCCGCGCGCGTTGGATTCGACGATTCGTCTCGCTGCGACGCGCGCCAAGGAGCTTCTCTCCGCGCGTCAGGACGCCGAGTCGGCTCGGCAAGCGCTGGAGAATCGCAAGACCATCGAGCGCGCGAAGGGAATTCTCATGCGGCGAACGGGATCGTCGGAGCAGGAGGCGTATCGCATCCTGCAGCGCACGAGCCAGGATCGTTCCGTCCCGATGGTCGAGATCGCGCGCGCGGTGCTGGCGAGCGAGCCCGGCGCCCAGGACGCGGCGCGCGAAAAGGAAAAGGAGCGCGCCAGCGGGGCATGAGCCACCTCGGTGCGTCGAGGTCCGTGCACTGTCCGGTTTCCGCGGCAATAGCCGCGGAATTCACGGACTAAACGGATTCCCACGGGAAACTTGTTCTCCCGAATCCGAGGCTGCCTGTTAGCGCGATCGCACCACGGTGAACTGCATCAATGGTGAGACGGGCAGGCCGCCCGAGGACCAGTCGATCGACGCCTGCGAACCTGCCGGTACACTGAAGCGCAGGTACGCCGCGCCGCCCGCGGACACTGACAAGTTCGACGGCGCCACGTCGGTGAGCGGTACGACAGCGAGCGGAAAGCGATTCAAGGGCACGCCGCTCGACGAGACGAGCCGCGGGAAGATGCTCCGCATGTTCCAGCTCGGCTCGAGGAAGCGCGCGTCGGTCACGCCGGCGATGTCGTCGCTGAACACCGACGTTGCCCAATCGCGAATCTGCGTCATGTAGTTGCTGCCGAAGACGCTCGCGATATTCTGCTGCCCGGTGAGCTTCGTGTTGTCGAGCAACATCCACGTGTCGGCGTCGGACGAGCCGCGGTGATCCGCGAGATAGCGCAGCAGGTTCCACGTCGCGCCGCGCGTCTCCAAGGAATCGTTGCCGGCGTACACCGACGTCTGCGACGGCTTACCGAGGAACACCTCGTAGCGACCGAAGTTGTCGCCCTGATAATTATTGAAGTTGTTCACAGACGTCTGATCGGCCTGAATGGTGCTGGCCGAGATGTTTCGTCGCGGTGCGAGGAGGCTCACGCGATAATACAGCAGCTCCTCGGCGATATGGCTCAGGCCTTCGTTGAGCCACACGTCCTCGAACGCGTCGGCGTTGTTCACGTACAGTCGCCGGCCGGCGTTGATCAAGTGTTGGAACTCGTGGACCAGGGTTCCCGGCGTGAGGTTCTGAACGTCGGTCTTCTTGCGGATATCGCTGAACTGACCATTGGGATCCGGGACCATCGAGTAATACATCTCGGCGACGTTGCTCGACGGGCATCCCTGGATGTCGAGGCTGTCGCTCTTCGGGAAGAGATCGCGCTCGAAGAAGAAGCCGCCGATCACGCCATTCGCTCCGCGCGGCGTGAGCTTGTTCACCTCTTTCGTGAAGAAGATGATCGTCTTGCCATTCTTGTCGACGTCCGACGGCTGTCCGAAATTCTGAATGTCGAGCGGCGAGATGAGGGTGTCGAACTGTGCCGCAAAGCTCGCGTATTCGGCGTCTGTGAAGCCGCCGGCGGGATTCGCCGTATCGGCCACGACGATGGCCAAGTTCGAGACCGCCGCGACGCGCGCGGTGACGTTGATCGGGTTCGTGCACGCGTCGTTCCCGTTGGCGTTCAGCGTGTAGAGAGTGCCGATCGCCGGCGACGCCGGGATCGCCGAGAAGGCGGCGCGTTGTCGGTTCCACGCGCGAGCCGCGGGGATCTTCGCCGTCAGCGTGCGGCGTGACGTCTCGCGCAGCCGAGCATCGAACTCGGCCTGCAGTCTGTTGGTGCTGTACTGACCGATGGGCGACAGCGACGCCACGTCGAGCGGAGCCAACGACGCCGTGGTCAGCGCCACGGCGCCGTGCGACGTGACGGTGAATGAGGCGACTGCCGAGCTATCCGGGTTGCCATAGAACGAGACAATGGCGTAATCCGCGCCCGCGGTTCCACCACTCAGGCAAACGCCGGTGCCGCTGACGCCGGGGAGCACAGTCCCGACCGCCGGTGCCTGCGGCGTGCCGGTGGAGCACGCCAACGCGACGGAACTCGTCCCGGCCGTCACCACGAATGTCGTGACGAGACTCGTTCCCGCGACCGTTGCAGTGATGGTGTCGCTGCCAGCGACGGAGCCGAGCGTGACCGTCGTTTTGGCTTGGCCGAGCGAATCGGTGGTCGTCGTGCTAGGCGATACGCTACCTGCGCCGGACACGACCGCGAACATCACCGACACACCCTTGATGGGCGTGTTGCTGGCGCCCGTCACCTTGACCACGAGCGGCAGCGACAGCGGCTGACCAACGAGTCCGACCTGACCGTTGCCGGATACGCGTGCAATCGCGGAAGGTGTCGACGTGCTGGGTCCCGAAGGCTCCGAGCTCCCACAGGCCGCGACGGCGGCGAGCGCGGCGAGCGACAGTGCTCCGCGAATACGAACAACGAGCATGCAGTCTCCTTTCAACGACGTTTAGCGGAGCATCCGCGAGACTAAGTCGCGGGCGCCACCTCCGGTTCGCGCTTTGGCCGAGTGTACTCTTCCATACCCAGGCCTAAAAAAATCGTGCCAGCGACCAGGCCGGCTGACACCAAGAAAGGCAGCTCCTGGAACCGATCGAAGGCCCATCCGGCACCGATTGGAAACAAGACACGCGCGATGCCGCCGTATGTCTGCTGAACGCCCATGTACAAGCCGCGCTCGTTACTGGAAATGACGCGCGAGAGTAGCGCGGTGACACAAGGAAACGTAAAGGCGGTACCGAGCGGCAGCAGCGCGACCGCTGCCGCGAGCGGCAAGAACGGAAGAACCGCGACCGCAGACACCGGCAGCAAGCCTCCAAGTCTTGCCGCGAACGCGGCGGGATCGCTCATCCGGTGAATGAACGGGAGCGCCGCGAGACCGATTGCCAACAACGTCTGACCGATCCGCGACAATCGCGCCTCACCGAACTTGTCGACCGCCCAGCCCAGGAACACGGCGCGAGTGAGCACCGAGATCACGCCGATGTATGTGTAGAAATAGCCAATTGTGGCCGTCGTCACGCCGAAACGAGCCGCGAGAAATAGCGCGAGGATGGCATTCAGCCCCTGGAAGGCGCCGATGCCGATCGCATAGATCCAAATGAGGCGCGGCGCGGGCTCTTTCGAATGGGTCAACACCCGCATGACAGCCGTGCGCGAACGCCCTGGGACATGGACACTCGAGCGCGCTTCTACCATGTCGCGCGACTCGACCAAGAACTTCAGCGCGAAGATGCTGTTGACGACGCAAAGGATCGCTGCGGCGATGCCGGGTCCATGCGGACCGAAACCGAGCATCTTGGAGCCGATTACCGGACCTAACGCTACGCCGGCGTTCGTTGCCGCAGACAGCCAACCCAGGCCGCGCGCGCGCTGCTCCGGCTGCACTGCGTCGGCGACGTACGCTTGAATGACGCTGACCGTGCCCCCGCCCGAGCCCTGGATGAGCCGCGACAAGAACAGAAGGGACAGCGAGTTCGCATACGCGAATACGACGTAGGCGACTGCCGAGGCCATCATGCCGACGACGAGAGCAGGGCGTCGTCCATAGCGGTCGGAAAACCGACCCCAGATGGGCGCGCTGAGCAACTGCGCGATCGAGAAGGAGGACACCAGCAAGCCGACCACCAAACCGTTCGCGCCAAAGGACTTGGCGTAGAACGGCATCAGGGGGATGATCATCAGCGTTCCAACCATGTCGATGAACGCGGTGATCATCAAGACAACGAGCTTGCCGATGTCGGCGTTTTTTCCGGGCACTGTTATTGGCTGCTGGTTGCGAGTTACCGGTTGCTGCGTGCTGGCTGCGTGCGCTGGATGCTGGCTTCGAGAGGGAGGGAGTGGCTGTTACCAGAAACCAGCAACTAGTAACTAGCAACCGCCGCAGGCAACTGACCTAACCAATTCCGAACGCCTCACTCGGAGACTTTACCAAGTGCAGCCGGCGGAACCGCCCGCCCGACGACGCCCGCCAATGCGATGATCGTGAGCGCGTAGGGAATCATCTCCACGAATTGCGACGGAATGATCTGCGTTCCCTGCAATTGAATCTGCAACGTTTCCGCCGCCGCGAACAACAGGCAGGCCAACGCCGCACGTACCGGATCCCACCGGCCAAAAATCGTCGCCGCGAGCGCGATGAAGCCGCGGCCAGCCGTCATCTCGGCGCTGAACTGATGTTGGTCGAACGCAAGGTATGCCCCTCCGAGCGAGGCGAGCAGGCCCGAGTGTGCTGCGGCGAAATAGCGAATTCGATCGACGCGAACTCCGACGGAGATCGCGGCCGCCGGATGCTCCCCGACGGCTCGGACGCGAAGCCCGAATGGCGTGCGATAAAGCAGCCAGGCCACGCCGGCAATCGCAACGACAGCCAGCCAAATGAGCGGATTGGTGGCCAGCGCCGCGAACCCGGTTCCCGATTGTTCGGCGCCGAACCCCGGCACCCGAGGCGAGTTCGAGGAGCTGTGAAACGCAAGTCGCAAAAAGAATCGCGTGAGCCCGATGACCAACAGATTGATCGCGATTCCGACCACCACCTGGTCGGCGCGGAAACGAATCGCCGTGACCGCGTAGAGCAGGGCCATGGCGATTCCTCCAGCCATCGCACCGACTAGCCCGACCCACGCGCTACCGCTGTAGTAACTGGCGACGGCGCCGCAAAACGCGCCGCTCAACATGTAGCCCTCGAGGCCGAGACCGATCAGACCCGCGCGCTCCGACATCACACCGCCACTCGCGGCGAACAGATACGGAATGGCGATGCGCAACGTTTGCGCGAGGAACGCGAGCAGAATCATCGCGCCTTCCTCAGCATCCGTCGCACTTCGGGTACGGACGCGGCAACGGCGATGATCACCACGGCCTGCAGCACGTCGACCATTTGCTTGGGGACGACGGCGTTCACCGCGAGGCCACCCTGCGAGATCGTGGCGAAGACGAGCGCGGCGAGCACGACGCCGAGCGGATGGTTGCGTCCCACGATCGCGACGGCGATGCCGAGGAATCCGGCGCCCGACGCGAATGCCTCTTCGTAGTAATGCTTGTAGCCGAGCACGAAATTCAGGCCGCCGATTCCTGCGAGGGCGCCCGACAGCACCATTGCTTTCCACCACACACCACCCACGTCGACACCACCATACTCGGCGGCTTGGGGTTGAAGCCCCGTTGCGCGCAGCTCGAATCCGCGACGCGTGCGGAACAGAAACCACCATGTGAGCGCCGCCGCGAGAACGGCGATGAACAACACCGCGTTCGCCGCCGAGCCGTGGAACGGCGCGATGTACGATGCGAATCGTGGCAGCGCGCCGGCGTGGATCTCAGCCGTGTGCAACGACCCTTCGACTTTGAGATGCGCGGCGGTGAGATAGTTCAGCAGCGCGAGCACGATGAAGTTGAGCATGATCGTCGTGATCACTTCGTGCGCGCCGAACTTTGCTTTGAGCACGCCGGGAATCCCGGCGACCACGCCGCCGCCCGCCGCTGCGGCGATCAGGTACACGGGCAGCGTCAGTAGCGCCGGCATGCCGGACGGCAACAGCAACCCCACGAGTGCAGCGACGAAGCCACCCGCCGCGAGCTGACTTTCCGCGCCGATGTTGAACAGTCCCGCGCGCAATCCAACCGCCACCGCGAGGCCGGTGAACGTCAAGGTCGTCGCCTTGTAGAGCACTTGCCCCAAACCATAGGCGTTGCCCCACGTGCCCTCGAGCAATAAACGGTACACCGTGCCCGGGCTCTGACCGAACGTGAGGATGAGTATGTCGCCGACGATTGCCGCCACGAGCAGCGCGACGACGGCGGGGAGTATCGCCTCTTCGAGCGCGGTGCGCCGCCGGCGATCCACCGGCGGCGCGACGGTCGGCGGTGTGGTTGTCGACTCGGCGGCCTGTGTCGTGGTCATGCAGCCTGTCCGGCTGCGGCGCCGGTCATGAACGGTCCGAGCACCTCCGTGCTTGCGTCGGCGCGCGAGAGTGTGGTGACGAGTTTGCCGCCGTACATCACCGCGACGCGGTCGGACAGCGCCAGGATCTCGGCGAGATCCGCCGACACGAGGAGGATCGCCTTGCCCGCGTTACGCGCCGCGCGGAGTTGCCTGTGAATGAATTCGATCGCGCCCACGTCGACGCCGCGTGTGGGCTGTGCGGCGAGCAGGACGTGGAACGCGCGGCCCATCTCGCGCGCGATGATGATCTTTTGCTGATTGCCGCCGGACAGCGCGCGAGCCGGGAGCTCGGGGTCCGTCGGACGAACGTCGAACGCGGCGATCTGACGGCGTGCGTTGTCGAGTATCTGGTCGCGGTCCAGTTGCACACCGCGCGTGAATCGGTGCTGCTGGCCGAGGATGAGATTCTCGGCGACGGAGTAGTCCAGAATGAGACCACGGGCGTGGCGATCTTCGGGAATGTGCGAGAGCCCTGCATTCCCGCGGTCCTTGACCGAGAGATTGGTCACGTCACGACGCCCGACGTGGATCGTGCCGGCGCGAACGGGGCGCAACCCCGCGAGCGCCTCGAGCAGCTCGGTCTGTCCATTGCCCTCGACGCCCGCGATGCCGAGTACTTCGCCCGGCGCCACGGTGAAGCTGACGCCGTTCACGGCGGTGAGCCGACGCGCGTCGGTCACCACGAGATCGCGCACTGCGAGCAACGGCTCCGACGCCGGAACGTGAGCGGCCGTCGACGTCACGGCGGGCATCTCTTCGGCCGTGTAATCCATCGCGAGCTGCACGTCGCGCCCGACCATTGCCTTTGCAATCTCGGCCGGTGTCGTGTCCGCGGTGCGCAGGCGACCCACGGTGCGGCCGTGTCGCATCACCGTGATCGTGTCGGAGATCGCCATCACCTCATCGAGCTTGTGGGTGATGAGAACGATCGTCTCGCCGCGATCGCGCATCCGTCGCAGCACTTGCCAGAGCTCGTCGATCTCGGGCGGAGACAGCACCGCGGTCGGCTCGTCGAGAATGAGAATCTTGGCGCCGCGGTAGAGCGTCTTGAGAATCTCGACGCGCTGCGCTTCGCCCACGGAGAGATCGGCCACTGTGCGCTCGGGGCGGACGGCGAGGCCCGTCGCCCGACTCAACTCCGACACTTCGCGTTCGGCGCGCGCGCGATCGAGCTGGCCGCCCTTGGTGAGCTCGCGGCCGAGCATCACGTTCTCGGCAACGGTGAGCGTGGGGACGAGCATGAAATGTTGGTGCACCATGCCCACGCCGGCGTCGATCGCGTCGGACGTCGACCAACCCGTGACGTCGTGTCCGTTCACTTCCATGCGACCCGATTCAGCTGCGTACATCCCGCTCAACACGCGCATGAGCGTGGATTTGCCGGCGCCGTTCTCGCCGACGAGCGCGTGAATTTCTCCCAGCGCTACCTCGAGCGAGGCGCCGCGATTGGCGCGTACGGGACCGAATGACTTGGAGATGTCGGTGAGGCGGATCGCCGGCGTCGACGACGTGGAATCGGCCATGCTCATCTCGTGCTGGGCACGGTGATCTTTCCAGCGACGATGTCCGCCTTGATCTGCTCGAGGCGAGCGCGGACGCTGTCGGGAATGAGCGCGCGATTGTGCTCGTCGTACACGTAGCCGACGCCGTTCTGTGCGAGCCCGAACGTGTAGATCCCGCCCTTGAACGTGTGATCCTTCACGCGCGCGATCATGTCGTACACGGCCACGTCGATGCCTTTGACCATCGACGTCAGGATGCGTCCGGGCGCCTCGCTGTACTGGTCTGCGTCGACGCCGATCGCGTATTTCCCAGTCTGCCGCGCCGCCTCGAACACGCCGAGACCTGTGGAGCCCGACGCATGATAGATGACGTTCACGCCCTGCCGATACTGGTTGAGCGCGAGCTCCTTGCCCTTGCCCGGATTTCGAAATGCGTCGGGCGTGACGCCGGCGTATTGCACGACAACGCTGCAGCTGTCGCACACGTATTTGACGCCGGCCTTGTATCCCGCCTCGAACTTCTGGATGAGTGGGACGTCCATGCCGCCCACGAAGCCCACCTTCTTCGACCCGCCGACGAGTGCCGCCAGCGCGCCGACGAGAAACGACCCTTCTTCTTCTTTGAACTTGAGTGCCGCGACATTCGGCGGTGGCAAGATCGGGTTGCCATCTTTGTCGGTCGAGAGCGAGTAGTCGACGCCCGCGAAGTTGACGTTCGGATATTCCTTGGCGAGCTGCGTGATGTCGTCGGTGAAGATGAAGCCGACGCCCACCACGAGGTCCATGTGCTCGGCCGCGAGGAGACGCAGGCCTGCTTCGCGGTCGGTGCCTTCGCCCGGCTCGATGAGGCGGATGCGCGCCCCGAGCCCTTTCTCGGCGCGCGTCGCGCCGCGATAGGCGCCGTCGTTGAACGATTTGTCGCCGAGTCCGCCCACGTCGAGCACAATACCGACGTTGACCGCCTTATCGGACGGTGGCAGCGCGGCACTCGATGGTCGGACAAAAAGAAAGGCAACGTGGACCGCCGCGAGCACGGCCACGAGAATGAGCAACTTCCGCATCGGGAAACATTCGCCGCTGAAGAAGGTGGCTGCAAGGAGGACAAAACCGCCAGGTTCGGATTCCTCGACTGGTGGCCTGTAGCTTATCCACATGGCAGATCGCATTCGAACCCGCTTCCTCGTCGTCGGCAGCGGCATCGCCGGCTTGCATACCGCGTGGCGCGCGTCGGAACACGGCGACGTGCTGCTGCTCACCAAACGTTCACTGTTCGACAGCGCCACCGCCTACGCACAGGGCGGCATCGCCGCCGCACTCGGCGCGGGAGACTCACCGTCGCTGCATCGCCAGGACACACTCGCGGCCGGCGCCGCGCTGTGTGATGCCGCCGCCGTGCAGGTGCTCGTCGAGGAAGGTCCGGCGCGCGTCCGCGAGCTCCAGACCGCCGGCGCGCACTTCGACCTCGATCCGGCGGGGCATCTCATGTTGGGCCGAGAGGCGGCGCACTCGAAGAATCGCATCGTGCACGCGCACGGGGACCAGACTGGGGCCGAGGTCGCGCGCACGCTCGTGGCGCGGGTGCGCGACACGAAGCGCGTCCGCGTGTTGGAGAAAGCGCGGGTCCTCGATCTCATCGTGCGGCGCGGCGTCTGCCTCGGCGTGCGGGCAAGCATCAAGGGGCGCGCAACGGAAATCATCGCCGATGCGACGGTCCTGGCAGCGGGCGGTTGTGGTCAGATCTACCGATACACCACGAATCCGGTGGTCGCGACGGGCGACGGGTACGCGATCGCGCATCGTGCCGGTGTGACGCTCGCCGACATGGAGTTCGTTCAGTTTCACCCGACAGCGCTCGACACGCCGGAGAATCCGTTGGCACTGATCTCCGAAGCCGTGCGCGGCGAAGGGGCGGTTCTCGTCAACGCACGCGGCGTGCGCTTCATGCGCGGACGACACAAGCTCGCCGAGCTCGCGCCGCGCGACGTCGTGGCACGCGCGATCTTTCGCGAGCAACGCCATGGTCCCGTCTATCTCGACGCGCGCAAGCTGGGCCCGAAATTCGTCGCGCGATTTCCCGGCATCTTTGCACTCTGCCAAGCGCGCGGCATCGATCCGCGAAAGGATCTCATCCCGGTGACGCCCGCCGCCCACTATATGATGGGCGGCGTCGTGACGGATCTGCGCGGTCGCTCGAGCGCGACGCGGCTCTACGCGGTCGGTGAAGTGGCGCGCACGGGCGTGCACGGCGCGAATCGGCTCGCGTCGAATTCGTTGCTCGAGGGGCTCGTGTTCGCCGAGCGCGTGGCGCGCGACTTGGCGACGATCCGGCAACTGGTGAAGGTTCCGGTATTGGCGAAGTGGAAGGTTCCGCCGCTCGCCGACCGCGGCGCAGCGCAGGTCGCCGCCGACGACATCCGCGCCGTGATGTGGGAGTTCGCCGGCATTGCGCGCACCGCGCGCGGGCTACGGACCGCGCGAGAACGTCTAGCGGATATCGGTCATCGATTGCCGCACGGAGCCACGGAGGAGCAAAACATGCTGCAAACGGCACAGCTCGTTGTAGAAGCGGCGTTGCTCCGGAAAGAGTCGCGCGGCGGGCACTACCGCGCCGATTATCCGCGCGCGAAACGAACGTGGACGGGGCGGCACATCGAACTCTGACCAGAGCGCGTCTCCAGTCATATATTCTCATCGTTCCTGACTCGACGGTCGCTCATGCGCTCGATCCAGCCGATCACCGCGCTCGCTGCCACGACGCTCCTCCTCTGCGCGTGGACCTCTTCATTCAACGCGCGTGCGAGCTGGACACAGAGTGGTGACGCCTGCGCGCTCCTCACACAAGCCGAAGTGAGCGCGGCACTCGGGGTCGCCGTGGATCCGGGGGCGCCAATCATCGCCGCGAATCCGCGCATCTGCGGTTGGGCTCCGCCAGGCGGTCCGAAGATCGACGGCAAGAAGCTCACGGTCACCTTGTTGACCATGAAGTCGTTCGAGGCGGGGAAGACACCGCTGAAGGGAATTCCCAAGGAGCCCCTGACTGGCGTTGGTGAAGAGGCGATCTAGTGACGCCGCGCGGTTAGCTTTTCTTACATGGCCACCGCCTCCCGACCCGACGCGATCGCCGAGCTCCAAGGCGAGATCAAGAAACTGGCGCGCACGCGAAACGCCGTCATCCTCGCGCATAACTACGAACGCGCCGAAGTACAGGACGTCGCCGATTTCGTGGGCGACTCGCTCGGGCTTTCGCGCGAAGCCGCGAAGACGAGCGCCAGCATCATCGTCTTTTGCGGCGTGCATTTCATGGCCGAGACGGCGGCGATTCTCTCGCCGCGGAAGACGGTCCTGCTGCCGGATCTCGCCGCGGGCTGCTCGCTCGCGTCGACCATCGACGCGCCGGCGCTGCGACGCTGGAAATCGGAGAATCCCGGCGCGGTCGTCGTCTCCTACGTCAACACATCGGCCGAGGTCAAAGCCGAGAGCGATTACTGCTGCACGTCGGGGAACGCGGTCGAGATCGTGAACTCGATCCCTGAGGAGCAAGAGATTCTCTTTCTGCCCGACATGTTCCTCGGTGCACATGTGAGACGAATCACCGGTCGCAAGAACATGCACGTCTGGATGGGCGAGTGTCACGTTCACGCCGGCATCGATCCGGAGAACATTCGACTGCAGCGAAGCTTGCATCCCGAGGCGGAGTTTCTGATCCATCCCGAGTGCGGCTGTTCGACGAGCGTGCTCGAGGCCATGTCGGCCGGCGACGTCGATCCCGAGGGCGTGCAGATTCTCTCGACGGAGGGAATGATCAAGCGGCCGGCGCTGTCGGGCGCCGACGAGTTCATCGTCGCCACCGAAGTCGGGATCTTGCATCGCTTGCGGCGCGAGAACCCGAGCAAGCGATTCTTTGCGGCGAACGAGCGGGCGTCGTGTGCGTACATGAAGGTGACGACGCTGCCGAAAGTGCGCGATGCGCTCGTGCGAACGCAGCATCGGATTACCGTCCCCGACGAAATCGCCAGCCGCGCCCGTCGAGCGATCGAGCGGATGGTCGCGATCGGCGGCGGAGCGAAGCAGCCCTTGTCTCCAGCGCCCGACGGCGTAGATCCAGGGGAATAACGAGAGCGGAGAGCGTCCAATGGAAATGTCCGAGCAGCCCCGCGAGCGTCGTTCCGCGCCGCGCACCATCCTGCCTTTGTCGGTCCCGGCAGTGGATGGGGTCGGTATCCTGCGATTTCCTCTCCGTCAGCAAGCGTTGCACGATCTCGTCAAATCGGCGCTGGATGAAGACGGCGCATTCAACGATCTGACGACGATCGCGACCGTGATCTCCGATCGCCGGTCGCGCGCGACGCTCGTGGCGCGAGAGAAAGGCGTTGTCTGCGGCATTCCGCTCGCGCTCGAGGCGTTTCGTCAACTCGACCCCAAGGTCTCCATTCGCGTGGATCGCGAGGACGGCGTGCACGTCCGGGCCGGCGAGCCTGTGTTGTTCGTGACCGGACACGCTCGCGGTTTGTTGTCGGCCGAGCGCGTGGCGCTCAACTACATGCAGCGATTGTCGGGCATCGCGACGCTCACGGCTCGCTACGTCGACGCGGTGAAGGGGACGAATGCCAAAATTCTCGATACGCGGAAGACGACGCCCGGTTGGCGCGCGCTGGAGAAGTACGCCGTGCGCGCCGGCGGCGGGACGAACCACCGGATGGATCTCTCGACGGGCGTGCTGATCAAGGACAACCATCTCGCTGCGCTCGATGGCGATATCGCCAAGGCGGTGCGTCGCGCCCGTGAGCTCGCCCCGAAGGGTGTGAAGATCGAAGTCGAGTGTGACGGTGTCGAACAAGTTGCCCGCGCCGCGGACGCCGGCGCCGACATCATCCTGCTCGACAACATGTCACCCTCGGCGATGGCGGAATGTGTCCGTGTGGTGAACGGCCGCGCCATCTTGGAAGCATCGGGCGGCTTGACGCTGACGGCGGTTCGCGACGTAGCCGAGACGGGCGTCGACTGGATTTCGATCGGCGCGTTGACGCACTCGGCGCCGTCGCTGGATCTCGCGCTCGACTTCGAGTAAGAGCCGCTGTCGTGTCGGAGTGAAGAACTGCTGACCGCGGATTGACCCGGAACCCACGGAGTAACGCGGAAATTCCGCTCAAGCCGCTGGACTCAGGCGAGACCAGTAGAGGTCCATTGCGTCCCTCAGGATGACGGCTACCCGCTCATCCGTTCGATCTCGTTGCGGACGTCGCCGACGTCGATGTCTTGCGCCGAGAAGACGGCTGCTACTTCCGGCGACGCGGTGAGCAATCCGATGAGCAGGTGCTGCGTACCGGCGAGCTCGGATCGCGTCTCTTGCTGGGCGGCGGTGGTCGCCTGTAGCGCGGCAATGCCGGCGGGATCGAGACCCATGACCGTCTCGGGCGTGACGACGGCCGTTCCGAGCGGCGTGAGATCATTGAGCGCCA
This sequence comes from Gemmatimonadaceae bacterium, assembly GCA_036392315.1. GTDB lineage: Bacteria > Gemmatimonadota > Gemmatimonadetes > Gemmatimonadales > Gemmatimonadaceae > JAQBQB01. The sequence goes on along the minus strand of DASVYG010000467.1, from coordinate 21,696 downwards.
GAATTGCCGCCGCGCGGTCGAGGCCGAGCTGGTCGAGCGCGGCGTTGGCCATTCCTTCTCCATGCTGAAGCAACGCGATGGCCAAGTGCGCCGGCGTCACCTCGGTCACATTTCGCTCGGCGGCCACCTTGTGCGAATCGGCGATGACTGTGCGCAGTCGGCCGGCGAATCGGGGTTTCCTGTGTGGCAGGTGGTTGGTGGTCCGCTTCAGTGTGCCGGGGTGGCGCGAGCCCGGGTCGTTTGACGCTTCTCCGAGAACACGAATCGCTTCCTCGCGCGCGCCTTCGATGGTGATTCCGGCGTCGACGAGTACCTGTGCCGCGATCCCTCTTTCCTCGCGGAGAAGGCCGAGCAGCAAATGCTCGGTGCCGACGTAGCTGTGGTTCAGCTCGCGCGCCTCGGCCATGGCGAACTCGAGCACCTTCTTCGCGCGCGAGGTATACGGGAGGTCAGGCCCGGCTCTTTGGTTTGGATTGCCCTTCTTCACCACCGCTTCGAGGGCGGCCCTCAGACCATCGGGATCCGTCCCAAGATTCTGAATGACCGCCGTCGCTACGCCGCCACCTTCGCGGATCAGACCGAGCAGGATATGCTCCGTTCCCACGTATTCATGACGGAGACGCGCGGCCTCCTCGCGCGCCATCGCGAGCACTTTCCTCACTCGTTCGGTGAAGTTGTAGCCGTCCACTAGAGATCCGCGCAGCTCTTGTTGATCTGGCGGCAGTCGGCGCAGATCAACTTGCACTTGCGCCACTCGAGCCGCGGCGAGGCGCAATAATCGCATGTCTCCGTCGCTGCGGCGTCGGTCGGCGTCACGTCGGGGGCGCGCGTCATGGCGATGACGACACCCGGTTGGACAAACGGGCGTACATGACAGGGCGGCATTCCTCAATCAAGATTCGTAAGAGCAAATGCACAAGATCGGCGCTGGCTCTTGACCGGCGGCGTCGGCCGCGGAGCTTTGCGTTCTCGACAACCCAACCCAATCGACATGAGCCAGAGCGCGCCGCATCAAGGGCATCAAGGCAACTCACACGACAACTCACATCACGGCAACGGCAACCATTTCGATCTGCACGCCGCGGCACGACGCATTCTCGCCGCCGCCGGATTCGAAGCCGACGTCGACGATGCGGTGCGCAAGCAGCTCGATGGACTGACCGCACCGGCGCCGGCCGCGCCTGGTGTCAAGGACATGCGCGATCGCGCGTGGTCGTCGATCGACAACGACGAATCGCGGGACCTCGACCAGATCGAGGTCGCCGAACAGCTTCCGGATGGCAGCATTCGGCTCATTGTCGGGATTGCCGACGTCGATTCGCTGGTGTCGAAAGGCTCGCCGATCGACGAGCATGCGTACACCAACTGCACGTCGGTCTACACCGGCGTCGAAGTCTTCCCGATGTTGCCGGAGAAACTGTCCACCGGTCTCACGTCGCTGAACGAGAATGAGGATCGTCTCGCGATCGCAATCGAGACGGTCGTCAATCAAAACGGCGACGTCGTGTCGTTCGACGTCTATCGCGCCTACGTGCGCAACAAAGCGCAACTGGCGTACGACGAGGTCGGTGCCTGGCTGGCGGGCGAAGCACCGCCGCAGAAGGTCGCCGGCAACAAAGTCCTGACGGACCAGCTCAAGCTGCAGCACGATGCGTCGCAGCGACTGAAAGCCGAGCGGCTGCGCAACGGCGCGCTCGAGTTCGAGACGATCGAGGCGACGCCGATCTCGAAGAACGGCAAGATCGTCGACCTGAAGGTCATTCAAAAGAATCACGCGCGCGACTTGATCGAGGATTTCATGATCGCGAGCAATTCGGCGATCGCGAAGTTTCTCGAGTCGAAAGGTCGTTCCGGAATTCGGCGCGTGGTGCGCGAGCCCGAGCGATGGGGGCGGATCGTCGAGCTCGCGGCTCGCTACGGCGAGACGCTCCCGGCGAATCCCGACTCGCTCGCGCTCGCCCAGTTCCTGGCCAAGCGTCGCCAAGCCGACCCGGACCGATTCCCCGATCTCTCGGTGGCCATCGTCAAGCTGATGGGCCCCGGCATTTACGCGCTCGATCTCCCGGGAAAAGATCCCGGCGGGCATTTCGGTCTGGCGACGCACGACTACTCGCATGCCACGGCGCCCAACCGCCGCTACGCCGATCTCGTGACGCAGCGACTCGTGAAGTCGGCGCTCGCGAACTCGCCTGCGCCCTACTCGAACGACGAGCTGACGTCCGTCGCCGCGCGATGCACCGAGCGAGAAGATGCCGAGAACAAGGTCGAACGCTCGGTGCGCAAGACGATCGCCGCTTTGATGCTGAGCGATCGTATCGGCGAAACTTTCGACGCGATCGTCACCGGTGCGAACGAGCATGGCACGTTCGTGCGCATGCTGCACCCGCCGGCGGAAGGCATGGTCGTCTCGAACCACCAAGGGTTCGACGTCGGCGACAAAGTGAAGGTCAAATTGGTCGGCGCGGACCCGTACAAGGGCTACATCGACTTCGAGGGCCGCGGCGAGCGCTGAGCGAAGCCGCGGCTGAGCAGTTCCACGACAATGAACCGGCCTAGGGCTCGCGCCACTCGACGCCGTCCTCCTCGATCAGCTCGTCGGCTTCGCGCGGACCCCAACTGCCGGCCGCGTAGGTCGGCATGCGCTTGGGCTTGTGCGATTCCCAGTACTGGATGAGCGGATCGACCACGCGCCACGCGGCTTCGACTTCGTCGCTGCGTGTGAACAGCGTTGCTTCGCCGATCATCACGTCGAGGAGGAGCGTCTCGTATGCCGGAGCGGCCACCTCGCCGAATGCCTCGGCGTAGTTGAATTCCATGTCGACCGGCGCGATCTCGATGTTCGACGTCAGCGCGACGGCGGCTCCGGGCACCTTGACCTCGAAGTTGAGCGCCACGCCTTCGTTCGGCTGCACGCGCATCACGAGCGTGTTCGGTCGCATCACCTCGCTGCCTTGACCGAACATGAGATGCGGCGGCGAGCGAAACTGCACCGCAATCTCCGACTCGCGCTTGGCCAGCCGCTTGCCCGACCGCAGATAGAACGGAACGCCGTTCCAGCGCCAATTGTCGACGAACAGACGCACCGCGCCGAAGGTCGGTACGGTCGAATCGGGCGCGACGTTCGGCTCCTGGGTGTAGCCGGCGACGGGTTTTCCTTTGATCGTCCCCGCAGTGTACTGCGCGCGCACGGCGTTGTCCGGAATCGTCTCCGGCGTCAGCCAGCGAATCGACTTGAGCACCTTGACCTTCTCGTCGCGCACGGAATTGGCCGACATCTGCGGCGGTGGCTCCATCGCCGTGAGCGACAGCAGCTGCAATAAGTGATTTTGAAACATGTCGCGAACGACGCCGGCTTCCTCGTAGTACTTGCCGCGATCCTCCACGCCGACATTCTCCGCTGCCGTGATCTGCACGTGATGGATCCATTGACGATTCCAGATCGGCTCGAAGATCGAGTTGGCGAACCGCAGGACCAACACGTTCTGAACGGTCTCTTTTCCCAAATAGTGATCGATGCGATACGTCTGATGCTCGGCGAACAAGCCGAGGACGAGGTCGTTCAACCGTTGCGCGCTTTCCAGGTCGTGCCCAAACGGCTTCTCGATCACGATCCGCGTCCACGGGCGCTCGTCGGCCGTACGCGTCCGCGGCGCCAACCCGCTCTTGGACAGATTGCGCGCGATCGGCTCGAACACACTCGGCGGCACCGCAAAATAAAAGAGGCGGTTGCACTCCTCCTTCTTGCGTCCTTGTTCGATCTCTGTGAGGCGTTGGCCCACGCGGGCGTAGTCGTCGGCGCTCGACAGGTCGGCGGACACGAAATGCAGTCGCTTGCAGAGGTCCTGCCACAGCGCGTCGTCGAGCCCCTCGACTTCGTCGGACTCGCCGAGCGCGGCGCGCATGTTCGAGCGGAAGGTATCGTCCGTCTGCGTATCGTCGCGTCCCACGCCGAGCACGCGAAAATCCTCGTCGACGAGATGCTCCTTCATCAACTGGTAGATCGCCGGCAGCAGCTTGCGGCGACTGAGATCGCCCAGCGCGCCCAGGATCACCAGCGTGCACGGATCGGCGCGTCCGCGAACGATCGACGGCTGCACTTGCGACGACGGCCGCGCCGAGACGGTCGGGCTGTCGGCGCTCATGAGTGCTTGACCTCGTGTCCGCCGAACTCGTTGCGGAGCGCGGCGATGACCTTGGCGCCGAACGAGTCTGTTTGGCGCGATCGGAAGCGTGTGAGCAGCGAGAGCGTGATCACCGGCGCGGGAACGTCGAGGTCGATCGCCTCCTGGACGGTCCACCGGCCCTCGCCCGAGTCGGCGACCCAGCCTTTGAGATCGGTCAGCGACGCGTCGCGCGCGAACGCGCTAGCGGCGAGCTCGTTGAGCCACGATCGGACCACGCTTCCATGCTGCCAGACCTCGGAGACTTGCTTCAAATCGAGATCGGGAAAGAGCTTCGATGCATGAAGAATCTCATAACCCTCGGCGTATGCCTGCAGCAGGCCGTACTCGATCCCATTGTGCACCATCTTCACGTAGTGACCGGCGCCGATTGGGCCCACGTGCGCGTATCCGTTCTCCGGCGCGAGCGCAGTGAAGATCGGCTCGCAGTGTTTCACGGCGGCGTCGGTGCCGCCGACCATGAGACAATAGCCGTTCTCGAGCCCCCAAACGCCGCCGCTCGTGCCCGAGTCGATCAGCTCGATCTTCGATTGCGCGAGCTGCTGGCCGCGTCGGATCGTATCGTGAAAGTTCGAGTTGCCGCCATCGATGATGATGTCGCCCGGCGATAACGCGGGAACGAGCGTCGCGATGGTTTGGTCGACCGGATCGCCGGCCGGCACCATGATCCACACGACGCGCGGCGTCTCCAGCGTGCGGACCAGCGCGGCGAGATCGCCGGCGCGCGTGGCGCCGAGCTTCTCGTATTTCGCCATCGCTTCGTCGCTTCGGTCGTAGACGACGAGCTTGTGCCCGCGGCGCATGAGCCGCTCGACCATGTTGCCGCCCATGCGGCCAAGTCCAATCATCGCGAGTTGCATTGCCCTGTACTGTCTGGCGTTGAACCGGTGAGCCGCGGAACGCGCGGAGTGAACGGAATACGACTGAATGTTTGATATGCCATGCACGAGAATCGGCGGCTCACAACAGCCCGCGCGCCGCAAGGGCTGAACGCAGTTGCCCGGCTGACTCGAAATGAATCGACTGCATGCCGAGCGCCGCGGCCGGGTTGAGGTTCTGAACTCGGTCGTCGATGAACAGCGTGCGTTTGGGATCGGCCTGCGTCATCCCCAACACGCGCGTGTAGATCTCGCGTGTCGGCTTGCGAACGCCGAGCCAGCACGACGTGAAAAATGTCGGGAAGATCTCGCGCAGACCGAACCTCTCGATGCGGTAATTGTTGAGCGCCTCGCTCTCGTTGTTCAACGTCGCGAGTCGAACGGTCGCCGATTCAGCGAGCTCGCGGGCGACGGCGATGCTGTCGGCCCACGGAACGCTCTGCGCCAGCATGAACGAGGTGAACTCCTCGCGACTGAAGGTGCGGCCGTCGCAGAATACGGTGACGTCGAGATACTCGCCGAGCGAGATCTGCCCCGCCTCCAGCGCGCCGACCATCTCTTCGTGACGATACTGGAAATCCTCGTCGTCGAGACCGAACCGCTCCACGGCTGCCATGCGCTGCTCGCGGTCCCATCCGTTGCTGCCGAGCACGCCGCCGATGTCGAACAGGACGAGGTCGATCGAGGAGGTCATCCGAGGAGTACGGCGCGCGCCGGCGCACCGTCGAGCCCGGCGAGCCGGAGCGGCAGAACGCGCAGCTCGTATGGACCCATCGGCGGCTGCGAGAGGTCCAGGCCCTCGACGATCACGATCCCGCGCTCGAGCAGCGTGCGATGCGTCTGGTGGTGGCCCGAGTGGAATTGCTCGATCGATAGATAGTCGATGCCGACGAGTTTCACGCCCAGCGCCGCGAGGTACGCCGCGCCGTCGGGTGCGAGGTACGTGTAGTCGCCCACGAACCCGCGCTCGCGAATGAAATGCGAGTTTCTCGTCGCGATGAGAATTCGCGTATGGCCCTTGAGCTCGTGCATGCGCAAGTGCTTCTCGCCGACCGCCATGACGTCGGGCTCGACGCACACCAACATGGCCGGACCCATCAGCACGTCGAGCGAAAGCGCGTCGACCGTCATCCCATCGTCGAACATGTGCTTCGGCGCGTCGACGTGGGTGCCGGTATGCGAGCCAAACGCAAGCGACGAGACGTTCGAGCTGCCTCCCTTCGAGATCGCCTGCTGCGGCGCGATCCGGATCTCGGGATTGCCGGGGTAAATGAGCCCGCCGTCGGCGATCGGCAGCGAGATGTCGTAGATGGTCGGCAGGGCTACTCCTTGCTCGCGAGAAGGACGTCTGAATGGGCGTGCACCGCAGCCGAGTGCACCTTTTGTGCGCGGGCGACCTGGGCGCCAAGCAGGAAATAGGCAATTGCCCCAACGAGAAGCAGCGCCGCCACCACGCCGGCCACCATGAGCCAACGAATGCGCGGCGGCGGCGGAGTCGCCGCCGGAAGCGTTCCCGAGCCGGTCGTAATCGTGCCGCCAATCTGATCCAGCTTCCGCAACACGCTTTCCGCCGACTGCGGCCGATCCTCGGGCCGCTTCTCGAGAAGCGCCATCACGAGGGCGGCGAGGCCCGCTGGAAGCCCTGGCCGCCGGTTCGCGATCGGCTCCGGCTTCTCCGTCGCGTGAGCAGCCAACAGCGCGACTGCACGGCGGCCGGCGAACGGGTGGGCGCCCGCCAGTATCTCGTACGCGACGACACCCAGCGAGTAAAGGTCCGTGCGATGATCGACCGATGGGTCGACGGCGATCTGCTCCGGCGCCATGTACGCGGGCGTTCCCACGGCCACGCCCACCGACGTCAGTGGCTTCGACTGAACGGAGCGCCCGCGGTGTGTGGGCGAGCCCTGCGCGTCGGCCTCGGATCGCTCGAGCGCTTTCGCAATGCCGAAATCGGTCACCGTGGCCGCCTCGCCCGCGAGCAGAATGTTCTCCGGCTTGAGGTCGCGGTGTACGATGCCGTGCGCTTGCGCGAAAGCCAAAGCGCGCGCGACGTCGCGAATGACGGAGATCGCGTCGGCCATCGGCAGCTTGCCCACGCGCTCGATACGCGCGCGCAGCGACTCGCCGTCGACGTATGGCATGGTGTAGTAGAGCATCCCGACCCTTGCTCCAACGGGTGTCGTCTCGCCGGCGCCAATCACTGGAACGATGTTCGGATGCTGTAGCCGCGCCGTGAGCGCGACTTCGCGGCGAAACCGCTCCACCGAGACATCGCCGGCCGCCTCCGGCGGCAACACCTTGATTACCACCGACCGGCCCAACGCCCGTTCGGTTGCGAGAAAGACGCGCGACATCCCGCCGCCGCCCAACTCACGTTCGAACACAAAAGCGGAGCCCAGGTCCTGTTCCAACAGCGCTCGTAGATCGGCCTTCGGCATCGAGCCAACTTAGGCGAGCGCTAGGACCCGCACCAGAGACTTGGCATGCCCTGCAAGGATTCAGTAAAGGCCACAGTTGCCTCTGGCCGCTCCCGTTCACGATGCTATGTATTGAACCATGCGCCGCTCCCGCCGCCTCATCGGCACCGTCGGATTGCTCATCATGGCGCTGGTCGTGGCCGCGATCCTCGCCTATCAAGCGTGGGACGCCGCCCGCTCCCAGCGACGGACGGCGGAGAGCACGCTCCACGACTACGCCAAGCTCGCCGACTGGCAGCTCACCCAGCAATCCAAGAATGCGCTGCTGACCCAGGTGGTCACGTCGCTGGTGTCGCAAGCGTCGCACGTCAATCCCGACTCGTTGGCAAGGACCGTCCTCGAGCCGGTGGAAGTGGAAGACGTCGCCCGCCAAATGGTGAGCTGGTGCGATTGTCTGTCGGGCGTGCGCTACTTCTTCCGATACGACTGGAAGGACGGAACCTTTCGTACGACCGAGACCGATCTTCCCGATGCCGATCTCGCCTGGGTCCGGGACACGATGGCGGCGTACACCAAGTCGCTGCCGCCGCTGCGCGATCGACAGATCCTCGCCTTCGGCTCACCCGACGGACGCTACGGTCCGCTCAAGAATCTCGCGGTCATTCTCACCAACGATTCGTACGCCATGTTGTTCGGCGAACGAAATCGCCGGCCGGTGCTCGTGGTCTTCGTCGTGGCGCGCGACATCAATCGCGGATTGCCGGTCGAGGTTTACGGCTACGTCACCGATCCGACGCCGTTCCTTGCGCCGACGTTCGCCAACATTCGCGGCAAGTCCGGCGGAACGAGCTCGCTGCTTCCGCAGTCGCTCATCGGCCGCCTCTCGGTCGACTCGATTCTCTCGATCTCGGTCACCACGCTCACCGGCGTCGAGGTGTACAAGTCGCCCGGCTGGGCGGCACTCACGTACAGCGCCGCCGACACGATCGAGCCGAACTTCGGCCGATTGATCATGCGCGTGAGCTTGAACAAGGAATTCGCCGGCAAGCTCGTCGTGGGCGGGCTGCCGGCGTCTCGCCTCCCGATGCTCATCGCGCTGTTCGTTATCGCCGCCGGACTGCTCACCGTGGCGCTGCTGCAGCTTCGTCGCCAGCAGGAGTTGGCGCGCCTTCGCACCGAATTCGTGTCGGGCGTGTCGCATGAGCTGCGCACGCCGCTCGCCCAAATTCGCTGGTTCGCCGAGCTGCTGCACATGGGCAAGCTGCGCAGCGAAGAAGAGCGCGGACGCTCGGCGGGGATCATCGATCAGGAAGCGCGTCGTCTCACCTATCTCGTCGAGAATGTTCTCAACTTCTCTCGTGCCGAGAAAGGGACGAATCGCATCTCGCCGGCGCCGGCCGATCTCGATCACGAGATCGCCGACGCGCTCGAGCTGTTCACGCCGCTCGCCCGCGCGCGCAAGATGACGTTGGAGTCCGCGCTCAACGCCAACGCGGTCGTCTCGTTCGATCGCGACGCGCTCCGCCAGATTCTGCTCAATCTTCTCGACAACGCGGTGAAGTACGGACCCGCCGGACAAACGATCACGGTGACGTCGGAAGCCGTCGGCGATCGCGCGCGGATCTCGGTCGAGGATCAAGGCCCAGGCATTCCGCACACTGACCGGCTCCGCGTGTGGGAGCCGTACGTGCGTCTCAATCGCGACGTCGAATCCGCAACGGGCGGCAGCGGCATCGGTCTCTCGGTCGTGCGCGAGCTCGTGACGCTGCACGGCGGCCGCACCCGAGCCGAAGGCGCGCCGTCGGGCGGCGCGCGTGTGGTGTTCGAGCTTCCACTGACGCAACCCGACTCCCACGAACCATCGAGCGAGTCACTTGGCCCCAACGTGCAACTCAAGGCGGTTCCATGACGTATTCCACCCTAGCCGACGCTCGCCCGTCGCCGGCGGATTCTCAGGCCCGTCCGCTCACCATGCCACGCATTCTCATCGTCGAGGACAATCCGGATCTCGCCTACGGTCTCAGAACGGGTCTCGAGATCGAAGGCTACGACGTCCAGGTCGCAGAAGACGGCGAGACCGGACTCGACCGCGCGCGGTCATGGGGTCCCGATCTCGTCATGCTCGACCTCATGCTGCCGGGCATGGATGGCTATCGTGTGCTCAGGACCCTTCGCGAGGGCGGCTCCGAAATCCCGGTGCTGATTCTCACGGCACGCGGCGAAGAGGCCGATAAAGTCCTCGGATTCCGCCTTGGCGCGGACGATTATGTCACCAAGCCATGCGGAGTGCTCGAGCTCCTGGCGCGGGTCGGGGCGCTGCTTCGCCGCTCGCGCATCGCCGAACGTGCCGGTGCGGACGGCATGGAGCGTTTCGGATCGGTCGAGATCAACCCGGCATCGAGAACAGTGACTCGGGAAGGCACTCCTGTTGCACTGAGCCCAAAGGAATTCGATTTGTTGTTGGCGCTCGTGCGTCGTCGCGGTGCCGTGGCGTCGCGCGTCGAGCTGTTGCGAGAGGTCTGGGGTCACCGCGTCGAAGTGATGACGCGCACCGTGGACATTCACATCGCCGAGCTTCGCCGAAAGCTCGAGCACGATCCGTCGCAGCCTCGGCATATTTTGACGGTGTGGAAAGCGGGATACCGACTCGAACCCTGACTATGATCGACCTTCGCCGATGTACGCCAACAACCCCGCGCCTCATCGTCGTGGGGTTGATTGTTTTCATCGCGGCGTGTCACCGGCAGCAGCCGACGATCACACCCGCTCCAGCGCCGTCGCGTCCATCGGCGCCGCCGCCATCCGTCGCGGCTGGAGCGATTGCGAGCGGCCCGAACCTGATCCGGGCGGTGCACGATCGGTATGCGTCGAGCTGGTTCCACACGTTGACGTTCACCCAGAAAACGACGGTTCGCCTCCCCAGCGGCGGCGAGATCACGCAGACGTATTATGAGTCGGCGGAGGTTCCCGGGCGCCTGCGCATCGACACCGATCTCCAGTCCAAGAGCGGCGTGTTGTTCGCGCGCGACTCGAGCTTCCGATTCTCGGCGGGTAAGCTCGTTGGAACCGACACGTCGCTGAACGAGCTCCTCGTGCTCGGCTTCGACATCTATGCGCAATCGGTTGGTCGCACCGAAGCCATGCTCCGTCGTCTCGGCTTCGATTTGAATCGATTCCACGAATCGACGTGGCAGGGAAGGCCGGTGTACGTCGTGGGCGCTATGCGCGGCGACACGATGTCGAAGCAGTTCTACATCGATCGTGACCGACTGCTGTTTTTGCGCGTCATCGCGAGTAGTCCGCGCGGCCGGACCGACACGCGATACAACGAGTACGTGCAGTACGGCGGCGGATGGGTGGCGACCCAGGTAGAGCAATACGTGAACGGCAAGCGCACGGTGCTCGAGCAATACTCCAACGTGCGCGTGAACCCGGCGATCTCCGAGGCCCTGTTCGATCCCAAGCAGTGGTCGACCGCGCCGCACTGGGCGCGAAAGTGAGACTGGGTCGCCATCCTGAGGAGCGCTAGCGCCGAAGATCTGCTGCCGCGACGACACTGCTCGGCCGCGGAATGACGCGGAACATGCGGAACACCACGGACCGGCGGCTCGAGCTTTCTGCCGCGAAAATCAAAAGGAAGAATTCCGTGGGGTTCCGTCTACTCCGTGGATTCCGCGGCTTCTCTCGATGACGGGAAGAGTGGCTCTGGATGACAGACGAGGCGACGACCTTTACCTTGCGACTGCCGTCGGACCTTTCTCGCCAACTCCCTCCCCCGCATGCGCCACCCATTCACTCCGCTCGTCCTCGCCGCGCTCTTTGCCGCGACTGCAATCGACGCACAGGAAGGCAAGGGCTCCGGTACCGTCGTGCTCCACGCCGCGCGCGTCATTGACGGCACCGGCGCCGCGCCGATCGCAAACGGTGTCGTCGTCGTCACTGACGACAAGATCGTCGCTGTAGGCAAGCAAGGGGCGGTGACGATACCAGCGGGCGCGAAGATGATCGACCTGGGCGACGCGACATTGCTGCCCGGCTTCATCGACGCCCACACTCACATCATCGGCCGAGAGCTCGCCGATCCGGAGGCGAATGACTCGCCCGTTCGCGACTACAATGGCGTTCCGGCGATCATCGGCGTTGCCAATGCACAGAAGACGCTGCTCGCCGGCTTCACCACCATTCGCAACGTTGGCGCGCCGGACTTCGACGACATGGCGCTGCGCACCGCGGTGACCGAAGGATTCGTCATCGGACCACGCATGCAGAACGCCGGTCACGCCATCGGCATCACCGGCGGCCACTGCGACGAGAACGGCTACAAGCCAGGCCTCATGGATGGTAATCCGCGGATCGGCGTCGCCGATGGCCCCGACCAGATCCGTGCGGCGGTGCGCTATCAGGCCAAGTACGGCGCCGACGTGATCAAGATGTGCGCAACGGGCGGCGTACTTTCGGAGGGTGACGCCGTCGGCGTGCAGCAATACACCTACGAAGAAATGAAAGCGCTCGTCGACGAAGCGACCAAGCTCGATCGCAAGGTCGCCGCCCACGCGCACGGGGTCGAAGGGATCAAGACCGCCGTGCGCGCCGGAGTCGCGTCGATCGAGCATGGCTCGTTCCTCGACGAAGAGGCGGCGAAGATGATGGTGCAGCACGGCACGTATCTCGTACCCACGTTGAGCGCGGGCGAAGCTGCCGAGCGCGCGGCCGATGCGGGAATTCTGAAGGGGCTGCGCGCGCAGAAGGCGCATGCCGCAGCGACTGCGATGCGCAACGGCGTCAAGATCGCCGTCCGCGACGGCGTACCGATCGCGCTCGGCACGGACGCGGGCGTCGGCGCGCACGGCAAGAACGGTCACGAGTTCACGCTCATGGTGGAGTGGGGCGGTATGACGCCGATGCAGTCGATCGTGGCCGGGACCATGAATGGCGCCAAGCTGCTCGGCTGGGACGCACGCATCGGATCGTTGGCGCCGGGCAAGCTCGCCGACGTCGTCGCCGTGCCCGGCGATCCGCTCAAGGACATCCATGTCATGGAAAAGCCGAGCTTCGTGATGAAGAACGGCGTCGTGTACAAGAGTCAGACTGCCGCGCCACCGTTGCCGTAGCGGCACCGCGGCTCATCGCAGCAGGTCGGAGCCAACGAGCGGGACGCTGCCGACGTCTGCTACCGTGTTCGAGGTGTCGTCGTCATCGTGATTCGCTGAAGCTGCTCGTCGAGCTGCGCGCGGGTGGTTGCCGGCTCTTCGCACGTGTAATTCCGGCACACATAAGCCGTGGCGCGACCACCGCGCGCCTCGCGCCCTGACAGCAACGCGACGTCGCGGTCGACACGTGGTACGCCGCCCGCCACGACGAGCGACGGAACGTATCGTTCGGCGGCCGTCCGCTCGAGCCGCCGAAAATCATCGCTCGCCGGATCGCCCACGATCGCTAGCTCCACCGCGCCGTTGATCGACATGTCGGCGCACCCCAGCAAGTGTCCGAACGCCGACGGATATCGCGCCATTGCCGGCGCGAGCGACTCGACCACGTACGTTGCACGACGCCGAGCGTCGCCGTCGTCGAAAAGCTCGCCGAGCCGAAAGAGAAGCTCGACAGCGAGCGAGGTCCCCGACGGCGTCGCGTTGTCGCTGATGTCGCGCGGACGAATGATGAGCGCTTCGTGGTCCGATGCCGTGTCGTAGAACGCGCCCGTCTCGTCGTCCCAGAACCAGCGCACGACGGCGCTGCCCAAGACGCGGGCGCGATCGAGCCACTCGGCGTCGAATGTCAACTCGTAGATCGCCAACGCCGCGAGCCCGAGTGACGCGTGGTCCTCGAGATACCCGGCAATGCGCGCGCGGCCATCCTTGTACGAGCGGAGCACGCGTCCGTCGCTCACGAGATGATCGAACAAGAAGCGCGCGCCCTCGACGGCCACCGCGCGGTATCGCTCGTTGCCGAACGCGCGCGCCGCTTCGGCGATGCCGCGCACCATGAGGCCGTTCCACGAGGCGAGAATCTTGTCGTCACGACCGGGCCACACGCGGTGCCGCCGCACGGCGTACAGCGCCGTCTTCGCGCGCGCGACGATGTGCTCGAGCCGATCTTCGGACAGCGACAATCGCGCGGCCAACGCGCGCCGCTCGCCTTTGACGAAGAGAATGTTGCGCCCTTCGAAGTTGCCGTCGCTCGTCACGCCCCAATACGCACGCATCACAGGCGCGTCGGGTCCGAGGATCTCGTCGAGCTCTTCGACACTCCAGACGTAGAACTTGCCTTCGTGTCCTTCGCTGTCCGCGTCGAATGACGAATAGAATCCGCCCTCGGGCGCGCGCATTTCAAGCACAGCCCAGTCAATCGTCTCTTCGACCACGCGACGAACGTCGGCGTCCTGCGTCGCCTGCCAGAGGTGCGCGCCGAGCCGGATCAAGAGCGCGTTGTCGTAGAGCATCTTCTCGAAGTGCGGCACGAGCCACTGCGCGTCGACCGAGTAGCGCGCGAATCCCCCGCCGATCTGGTCATAGATTCCGCCGCGCGCCATCTGCTTGAACGAGTGCGACACCATGGCTAGCGCGTTTTCGACGCCGCGTCGGGCCCAGTAGCGCAGGAGAAAGTCGAGCGACATCGTCTGCGGAAATTTCGGGGCTCCATCGAACCCGCCGTCGAGCTCATCGTATCGCTCGGCGAGGGCACGATAGGCGCCGTCGAGCAGCTCGGGCCCGAGCGGTCCAGCGCTGCGTGTCGGCTCGACGGTGACGTGAAACATCTCCCGCACGGACGCCGCAGTGCGCGCCACGTCGGCGGGCTTGGTGCGATAGGCGTCGGAGACCGCGTTCAGAATTCGTGTAAACGACGGCATGCCGTGGCGGTCGTCTTTAGGGAAATACGTGCCGGCGTAAAACGGCACACCTTCGGGAGTGAGGAAGACGGTCATTGGCCACCCGCCTTGACCCGTCATCGCTTGCACGGCTTGCATGTAGATGCCGTCGAGATCGGGCCGTTCCTCGCGATCTACTTTGATGTTCACGAAGCGCTCGTTCATGAGCGCCGCCGTCGCAGCGTTCTCGAACGACTCGTGCTCCATCACATGACACCAATGGCACGCCGCGTAGCCGATGCTCAGTAGAATCGGTCGATTCTCGTCGCGCGCGCGCGCAAGTGCTTCCGGGCCCCACGGGTACCAATCCACCGGATTGTTCGCGTGCTGCAGCAAGTATGGACTGGTCTCGCGCGCCAAACGGTTGGGCATTGTGAGAAGCGAGTTGAAGCGTCAGTTTGTCGGGTCGATCGATCGTCGTACGCCGTAACGCCACGCTCAAACTATACCGCTTTGCCACGCTCCACCCCGCGGCCGCCGCGCGCCGCCGGATCCGCGCCACGGCCGCGCGTCGCGCTACGTGACACGCTCCGCGCGCTCATCTGGCCGCTCGCCATCACACTCCTCGTTCTCGCGAGCGCCGCGTTCGCCGTCGACCCGGTGTGGGATGCCGTCACGCTCGACGCGGTCGGTGAGGCGCGGCTCGACTTTACCGCCGGCTACCTGTCGATCGCCCCGATCTCGAGCGTCCTCGACACACTGACCCTGCTCACGGTCGGGCAACACATCGCCGTCCTGCTCTGGGCAATCGGTCTGTTCGTCGTATACCGGGTGTGGCGCGCCCGCTCGCGCGAGCCGCTGCTCTGGCGCGAATCGCTCGCCGCCGCCGGACTACTCGTCGGCATCGTGATCGTCTACGCGCTCGCCGCGCTCGCGCCGCGTCCCATGGCGCAGCTCACCACCTCCGACGCGACCGTGATCGCGATCGATTTTCATTCACACACGAAGTACTCGCACGACGGACGACATGGCTGGGACGAGGAAGACGTGCGCGCGTGGCATCACGCTGCGGGCTTCGACGCCGCATACATCACCGATCACGCCACGTTCGAGGGCGCGGAACGCGGCGTTGCCGGCAACCCGGCGCAGGCGGGCGAGGGAACCGCGCTGCTCCAAGGTCTCGAGGCGGTCGACCGCGGCGAGCATGTCAACATTCTGAGCGCTGGCCGCCGATATCGCGGACTGACCACGCCCGACCTGCGCGACGTCGACGACCAAGCCGTCGCGCTGGCGGACATCATCCCAAGCACGTCACCCGTTCTCGTCGAAACGATTCCCGGAAACTTGAGCAAATTCTCGAGCAGGACACCCAACGCGGCACCCTCTGTCGACGCGATCGAGATCGTCGACGGCTCGCCGCGCGGCCTCTCGCAGGTCCGACGCGAGCGCGCGCGCATCGTCCGTCTTGCCGATAGCCTAAACCTCGCGCTCGTCGCCGGCTCCGACAATCACGGCTGGGGACGCGCCGCGCCGGGGTGGACGCTGCTTCGGATTCCCGGCTGGCGCGGAATGCCCACCGATTCATTGTCGCAACTCGTCGAGACCATTCTGCGCTTCGGTCGCCGCCAGTCGACGCGTGTCGTCGAGCGCCGCATCGCCGACGGTACGTCGCCGATGTCGCTGGTGTTCGCTGCACCCGTGGTGCTGTGGCGCATGTTCACCACGCTCACCGCCGACGAGCGCGTGATGTGGCTCGTGTGGGTCTGGGGAATCGTGATCGTGGCGCGTGGCCTGCGCGCCTATCTGCGGCGGCCTGCGCACGCGGCGTGAGCAACGCCACAGCGGATCGCGGCACGGCTCGCGAAGCTGAGAGTGACGGTCGTTGGCGGCGCGCGCTCGTCATCGTCAGCATCGCCGCGCTCATCCGCCTCGCCTTCGCCGCGCTCATCCCGATCTTTCCCGACGAGGCCTACTACTGGGAATGGTCGCGGCGACTCGCGGCCGGATACTTCGATCATCCGCCGGCGATCGCGCTGCTCATTAGTCTGAGCGGCAGCGCGTCACCGCTCGGTGTGCGGTTCGGGCCGATCCTGTCCGGCTTCATCGCCGCCGTGACGACCGTCGCCATCGCGCGACGTTTGGGCGGTGGACGCGCCGCGTTGCGCGCCGCGATCGTCGTCACCGTGCTCCCGCTCGCCGCGGCTGGACTCGTTCTCGCCACGCCCGACGCGCCCCTCCTCGCCACCACGGCGCTGAGCCTGTACTGCGTCGTGCGCGCACTGCACGAGCCCGTCGGCTCTCGATACTCCTTCGGCTGGTGGGTCGCGACCGGTGTCGCACTCGGCGCGGCGTTCGTATCCAAGTACACATCGATCTTCTTACCCGTCGGCGTAGTCATAGCGGTGCTCGTCCGACCCAAGCTCAGAGCAAGGCTGCGGGAGCCCGGACCGTACGTCGCGTGCCTCATCGCCACGCTGGTGTTCTCACCGGTGCTCGTATGGAACGCGCACCATTACTGGGTCTCGTTCCTCTATCAGGTCCGCCACGGATTGTCGGCGCCGCAGGGCTCGGCGCTTCTCGCTGCGTGGAAGCATGAAGGTGATTTCTTCGGCGGCCAAGCCGGACTCGCGTCTCCGATTCTGTTCATTCTGCTCGCCATTGCTACCGGGCGATCGCTCAGACGACGCGCGGGTGATGCGCAGTTCGTCCTGGCCATGGTCGCGACGCTGTCGTTCGTGTTCTTCATCTCCAGCGCGCTGCGGCAGCGCGTCGAGCCGAACTGGCCGTCGCCGGCGTATATCCCGGCGATCGTTCTCCTCGCGACCGCGTCGTCGAGACGCATCGCCCGAAAGTGGTTCGACGCTGGAGTCGTGCTCGCCGCTGCGATGTCGATCCTCATCTACGCGCAGGCGATCGAACCGTTCCTGCCCATTCCGCCGGCCAAGGATCCGCTCGCTCGCGCATTCGGCTGGAATGATCTCGCTGCCGCCGCTGACAGCTTGGCGCGCGATGCCACGAACACCTCACACACGACGACGTGGCTCGGTGGAGATCGGTATCAGGAAGCCGCCGAGGTGGCGTTTCAACTCCCAGCGCATCCGATCACGTTCGCCACCAACCTCTCCGGTCGACCGAACCAGTACGATCTCTGGGCTGGCTTCCCGAATCTGGCGCACGCGGGCGACAATCTCGTCCTCGCCGTCGATGAGTCGAATCAGCTCCACGCGGCAGTGGCGGCACTGCTTCCGTATTTCAGGGCGGCTCGCCGCGGTGACCTCGTGGTGCTGCGACGGGGCACGGGCGCGACCGGAACGCGCAGGCTCTGGCTACTAATCGGTTGGCGAGCCGGGTGGCCCACCGTCCGTTAACGAGCTGTCGATCGGCGTGTCTCCTCGGCGCTGACTGGCGCGAACGCCTTCGAGCAGCTTGAGCAGCTGGCGCTGTTCGCTGTCCGTCAGGTTGCCGGCGGCTGTCTCGTCGGCCATACGCATGTCGGCATCGAGTTGTCCGAGCACATCGAGCCCGCGCTCGGTGATGTAGCAGAACACCTGCCGCCGATCAGAGGACGTGCGCTCGCGTCGAGCGAGCCCGGCTTTTTCGAGCTTATCCAGCAGTCTCGTGATGCCGGGCGCGGCGTGAATCATTCGATCGCGAATCACGAGGGTCGGCAGTCCTTCGCTACCGGCGCCGCGCAAAATGCGCAGCACGTTGTACTGCTGCACCGTCACGCCGCTCCGTGCGACAACTTGAGCGAAGTGTCGCTCGAGCAACGCCGCCGTTCGCAGAATGCTCACGGCGAGTTCGGCCTTGACGGAATGAAACGGCCGGCGCTGGGCGATCTCGGCTTGAACGCCGATGCCGTCCTCGTTGGACAACGGTGTCACCACGCGGCTCCCGCCCTCGTCTGGCTCTGCCTCATTAACACCCTCCCATGTTGGATCGAATCCATCGTAGCTCATGATAGGGGTTTGCAACGGGAGACGCGAGCCGCCCGGCGGTCGGAGTTGCGTGGGTGCGCCATCCGGCTCAGGTTTTCGGGATGCCATTAGCCAAAGATCTCGATTCGTTTTTCGCGGCGAACCAGGCGCGCGCCCGTAACGAGCTGTTCGATCTGCTCCGAATCCCGAGCGTCAGCGCTCGCTCCGAGCACAACGCCGACACTGCACGCGCCGCCGACTGGGTCGCCGATGCCCTCAGAAGGATTGGGCTGACCGCGACCGTTCACCCCACGAAAGGCCATCCGATCGTCGTCGGAGAGTGGCGCAACGCGCCTGCAGGAACGCAGACGGTCCTCATCTACGGCCACTACGACGTCCAACCCGCCGAGCCGCTCGAGCTCTGGGACAGCCCGCCCTTCGAGCCGACGGTTCGCGACGGAAAAATCTTCGCCCGCGGCTCGGTCGACGACAAAGGACAGCTGTTCCTGCACATCAAGGCGCTCGAAGCGCACCTCGCCACGCGCGGCACGTTGCCCGTGAACATCATTCTGCTCGCCGAGGGCGAAGAGGAGGTCGGCAGCGACCATCTCGCCGACTTCATCGAGGCCCACGCCAAGCAGCTGAAGTGCGACGCGGTCGTCATTTCCGACTCGTCGATGTTCGCGCCAGGTTTGCCGTCGATTCTTTCGTCGCTGCGCGGGCTCGCGTACTTCCAGATCGACGTGCAAGGACCCGCGACCGATCTGCACTCGGGCAGCTACGGCGGCTCTGTGATGAATCCGGCCATGGCGCTGGCCCGCATCCTGGCCACGATGCACGACGCGAACGGCCACATCGCGATTCCCGGCTTCTACGACAAGGTGCGTGATTGGGGAGACGCGGCCCGCAAGCAAGTGCGCTCGCTCCCGTTCAACGACGAGTCGTTCCGTGCCGAGACGGGATCGCCCGAACTGTTCGGCGAGAAGGGATACTCGACGCTCGAGCGCGTTTGGATGCGACCGACGTGCGAGGTGAATGGACTGCTCAGCGGCTACACCGGCGAGGGCGCGAAGACCGTGCTTCCCGCCGTGGCCATGGCCAAGGTGAGCTGTCGTCTGGTTCCGGATCAAACGCCGGCCGAAATCGAGCGATTGATGCGCGACCACGTCTCGAGCGTCGCTCCGCCGGGCGTTCGCGTCACGGTGACCCAATTGCACGGCGGCGCGCCGTGGCGCGCCGATCTCGATGGTCCGCTGTTCGACGCCGCGCGTCGCGCGCTCGCGACGGCGTTCGATCGCGAGCCCGTCATCACCGGTGAAGGCGGATCGATCCCCGTGGTCGGCGACTTCCAACGCATACTCGGCGCGCCGGTCCTGCTCGTCGGTTTCGGACTCCCCGGCGAAAATGCGCATGCTCCGAATGAGTGGATGAGCGAGGAGAACTACTTCAAGGGAATGCGTGCGATCGCCGCGCTGTGGGAGGAGCTCAAGTAGGGTTGAACGGTGAAACGGTCGCTCGCTATCGCTCGCCTGGACGGTGGAACGTGACCGCAGTTCCGTTCCACCGTTCCACCGATCTACCGTTCCACCGTATCAGAATCTCCATTCCCGGAGAATGAATCCCCCGTACGCCGGGACCGTTCGATAAGGCTGCGAATTCAGCGTTGGTTCGCTCAGTAGAATTCGCGGCTCGGCGCTCGCCCGGAATTGCCATCCGTCGGCCGTGCGGTGCTCGATCCCGAGTCCGGGCCGCAGGGCCTGCTCCTGCGCCGTGACGAAGGTGCGACTGTTGATGTACTTGCCGGCCTCCACCTTCGTCTGCGTCAAGAAGTTTCCGATGCCGCGACCGCCGATCTCCGTCGGGACGTCGGCCGGTGTGATGTCGAAGACGTCGGTGCCGAACGCGCGTCCGGCCTGTTGTTGCAGCTGCTCGACCGCAACGCCGAGTGCGACGCTCTCGAGACGGCGAACGGCGAGTTGCGCGCCGGCGCCGAATAGATCGCTCGTCGCCGCGTTGCCGGCGACGCTCGACGACGTGAAGGCAAGCAACGAAGTCGACGACTGCCCGAACGCCAGGAGGCTGAGCAGCTCCGATTGTGTGCGTGGAGGCTGGGCGTCGCTCTCGAGCGTGAGCTTGGGATGTCGCAGCGTACCGCCGATGAGCACGCGAATGTCGATCGCGCCGCGTGATGCCACTTCGACCTGATATTCGCCGGTGATCTGGAGCGTCGGATTCAGATCGGGGCTGCCGATGAACATCGCCGAGCCGCGCTTGATCTGGAATCGCTTGCTCAAGAAGTTGTACTCGCCGCGATCCGTCGTCACGACGCCCACGAGGCTCAGAGCCTGTTGCTCGTCGTGCACGATCACCGGCTCCTCGGTGTAAACCTCGACGTTCGCCTCGCGATTTCTTACCCACGTGTCGTGCTTCACGCTGAGCGCGAGGTCGACACGAAGGTTCGATAGCAGCGGCGATTGCGCGGGGAAGAGCTCACGGTCGATCGCGACCGCCGTGTCGAGCACATTGAACAACGCCGGATCGCCCGCGCCGATCATGTGACGCCCCGTCGGCTCGGGCGCATAGATCACGCCTTGCACGATCGTCATGGCGCCGCTCACGTACGCCGATCGGAACGGACCCGTGATCGCGACGCCGGCATCGACGCGAACGTTCGCGTAGTTGTTGTTCATGAGGCGGGCGCCGCTCGAGACGAGATACAGATCGAATGCCGGCTCGCGCCAGCTCCCCACGGCGAGCGTCCCGCGCACGCGAACCGGTCCCTGTGCCCATCCGGCGATCGAGTCGACGTACACCGTGTCGTTCGCCATGCGAACGGTGGCGCCGATGTTGTCGATGCGCGCTCCCGTCGACACGAGCGTGACCGATCCGTGGTCGAGCGCGAACGCGCCGGCGAGCGTCGGCCGCCTGAGCGTGCCGCGCATCGTCACCTTTCCGCCCGCGCGACCATGGAAGTCCGCCACGAGATCCGTGAATTGCGGAATCAGCTCGAGCGGTAGACTGTCCGCCACGAGATCGACCGACATGGGTTGCGGCAACAGCCGGTCGGCGGGCGGATTGCTCATCGCCAAGTCGATCGGCAGACGCGCGTCGACCGTCGCCATCGCCAGTCCGTTGGTGCGCACCGCGTCGAGATGCGCCACGAGCTGTCGATCGGCGTAGCCGAACCGACCGCGCAGGTCTGGAACCGTTGCGCCGTTGTATTTGCCGTCGATCATGCCGAACGCGCCGCGAAACGCCGGATTGCTCAACGTGCCGTTCATCGTACCGTTCAGCGTCACCATGCCCGTCACGTCGACGTCGCTCTGAGCGAGATCGACGACGTTGGCCACCGGAAAATTCTCGACGTCGAGCGCGAAATCGCCCACGCCGCTCGTCGGCAGCAATCCATTCGCGTAGACGCGACCGTTGCCGCGGTTACGGATCTCGAAGTTCGTGACGCGAAGTCCGGGGCCGCTCCACTGGATCGCCGACTCGTGC
>DASVYG010000466.1:0-1583 GCA_036392315.1 Gemmatimonadaceae bacterium | reverse complement strand
TCGAGAATGTTCTGATCGTTCGTGTAGCTGTGAATCGTGACCATCGAGCCGCGCACGAAGCCGAAGTTGTCGCTGACGACCTTGACCATTGGCACGAGGCAGTTCGTCGTGCACGATGCGTTCGAGATGATCGTGTGCTTGGCCGAGTCGTACTTCGTCTCGTTCACGCCCATCACGATGGTGAGATCCTCACCCTTGGCCGGCGCCGAGATGATGACCTTCTTGGCGCCGGCATCGATGTGCTTGCGCGCCCCGTCGGCGCTGGTAAAGCGGCCCGTCGACTCGAGCACGAGGTCGACGCCCAGGTCGCGCCACTTGAGGTTGGCCGGATCCTTTTCGGCGAACACCTTGATGTCCGTGCCGTCGACGATGATCGAGCCACTCCCGGCTTCGACGTCGCCTTGGTACGTGCGATGGACCGAATCGTACTTGAACAAATGCGCGAGCGTCTTGGTGTCCGTGAGATCGTTCACGGCCACGATTTCGATGTCCGCCACGTTCTGTAGTCTCGCGGCGCGAAGGACCTGACGTCCGATCCGTCCGAAGCCGTTGATGCCGACGCGAATTGCCATCCGTTCTCTCCCCTAAGGTTGCCACCGGTCGCCGAGTGCGGGCGCCCGGCCGAATGTCACAAAACTAACAATGCGTGCACCGCCATCGCAGAGCGCGGCAGCGCACGCGTTCAATGTAGCGGCAGTGGTCACGACGTCATCGACGACGACGACGTGCGCGCCGCGGAGCACGTTTCGCGCCGATGGCGGCGCACGAAACGCGCTCGAAACGTTGCGGAGACGGTCCCCTGGTGTCAACCGCGTCTGTGTCTCGGTGTGTCGCACTCTCGTGAGGACGTCGTCCCACACCGGTATCGCCCACCGGCGCGACAGCTCGCGCGCGAGCTGCGCGGTTTGATTGTAGCCGCGTTCACGTAGGCGCTTCGCCGACAACGGCACCGGCACCAATGCCCGGCGCTCCGAGACGACGTCGAGCGGCCAGTCGAGCCGCGACATGCGCGCCGCCATTTCGGTGCCGATGCGATACCAGCCCTGGTATTTGAGTGCGTGGACGATGCCGAGCCCAACCTCGCCCGACGCCCAGCAGACACTTCGCGCGGCGCGCACGTATGGCGGCAGCAGCTCGCACCAGCGGCAATTCTGACCATACGTGGGATGACCGCAGCGGTCGCATCGCGGAGCGGGCATCGCGGGAAGCCTGGCCCAACATCGGCCGCACACCATGTCTCGCTCGCCGCGATCGAGCAGTCCTTCGCACACGACGCAGCAGCGCGGAAGAAGCAGATCGGCGAGTGCGGCACTGGTGGATCTGACGAGCGCGCTGTGTCGGCTCAGGACTGCTGCAAGCTCTCCCACATCACCGACCGGTCTGGCGCGAAACCGAACCAGCGCTCGAACGCCAGCGCGCCCTGCTCGATGAGCATCGGAAGCCCGTCGCACGCGCGGTGACCGCGCGCTCTGACGGCGTGCGTCCATGCGGTCTCACCGGGGCGGTAAACCAGATCGATGACCGCCGCAGTTGGCGCGATGAGCGCGGGATCGAGCGGATACGCGCTGTCGTGAAGGCCGATC
>DASVYG010000465.1:0-22661 GCA_036392315.1 Gemmatimonadaceae bacterium | reverse complement strand
AACTGCATGTATGGGTTTCGTGGCAGGGAAAGTGGATACACAAGTGGCGCGCGCAGCGCGCCACCAACCGCCCCTCGACCCTCAACCCTTGACCCTCCACCCTAGCTTCATACGTACATGACTTTCCGAACGGCGGCGATGGTCTTGGCTGCGTCTGGTTTCGCGGCGCGCTCGAGGTTCTTGGCGTAGGGCATCGGCACGTCGGCTTGGTGCACACGAAGGACCGGTGCGTCGAGCGAGTCGAAGCATTCGCGCTGGATGTAATCCACGATTTGTCCGCCGATGCCGGAGACCGGCCAGCCCTCCTCGACAACGACGGCGCGATTCGTCTTCATCACCGAAGACTTGATCGCCTCCTCGTCCATCGGACGCACGGTGCGGAGATCGACGACGTCGACCCGAATGCCGTCCTTGGCCATCTGATCGGCTGCTTGTATGGCGACGAGCGCCATCTTGCCGTAGGTGATGATCGAACAATGATCGCCTTCGCGCTTGAGCTCGGCCTGGCCGAGCGGAATGAGATACTCCTCCTCGGGCACTTCGCCCTTGATGTTGTAGAGCATCTCACCCTCGAGAAAGCACACTGGGTTGTCGTCGCGAATGGCACTTTTGAGCAGACCTTTCGCGTCATACGGCGTGCCCGGCGTCACGACCTTGAGCCCGGGAATGTGAGCGAGCCACGATTCGAATGCTTGCGAATGCTGCGCTGAGAGCTGGAGCGCGGCGCCATTCGGTCCGCGAAACACGATCGGGATGTTGAATTGTCCGCCCGACATGTAGAGCAGCTTGGCAGCCGAATTGAGGACTTGGTCGAGCGCGAGCACGCCGAAGTTCCAGGTCATGAACTCGATGATGGGGCGCAGCCCGACCATGGCCGCGCCGACGCCGACCCCGGCGAACCCGAGCTCGGTGATCGGCGTGTCGACGACACGCATCTCGCCGAATTCTTGTAGCAAGCCCTTCGAGACTTTGTACGCGCCCTGATAGACCGCGACTTCCTCTCCCATGAGGAACACGCGATCGTCGCGGAGCATTTCCTCCCGGAGGGCTTGGTTGAGAGCGTCTCTATAGGTGATAACGGCCATGTTGGTGCCTAGTTGCTAGTTGCTAGTTGCTCCTTGTCATTCTGAGCAGCGAAGCGATACGGCGGATCCGCTGGTCTGGCGCGCCGCTCGGAACAGCAGATCCTTCGCCTCGCTCAGGATGACAAGACGCCTTTTACTCGGGATGACAACGCTCAGTCCGCGGCGACGGCTTCGGCCGTCGCGTCGCTCGTGGTATCGACCAGGACGTCTTCATAGAGCGCCTCGAGTGGTGGCTCGGGACTCTTGTCGGCGAAGTCCCACGCGTCCTGCGCGACGGCCTTGATCTCGTCGTCGAGCTTGTGAAGATCCTCATCAGTCAGCTCGCCCTGCTCGTGCATGTGCATACGCAGGAGTACTATGGGGTCGCGCTTCATGTATTCGTCGAGCTCGGCCTTGGTCCGATACGTTCCGCTCACGGCGTCCGACATGGAATGTCCCATGAAACGGTACGTCCGAACCTCGAGCAGCGTCGGCTCTGATTCGCTTCGCGCGCGATCGACGGCCTCTTGCATCGAGGCGCGGACTGCGAACACATCCTGACCGTCGCACACCGCGCGCGGAATGTTGTACGACGCGCCGCGTTCGTAGATGTCATGAATCGCCGACGCGCGCTCGAGCGCCGTGCCCATGCCGTAGCGATTGTTCTCGATGACGTAGACCACGGGTAGCTTCCACAAGCCCGCCATGTTGAGCGCCTCGTGGAACGCGCCGGTGTTCACGACCGACTCGCCCATGAAGCAGACGCACACCTGATCGCCGCCGCGATACTTGATCGCGAAGCCGACGCCCGTCGCCAGCGGCACATGCGCGCCCACGATGCCGTGGCCGCCGAGGAAGTTGAGGCTCTTGTCGAACATGTGCATCGAGCCGCCCTTGCCGCGCGCGACACCGTCGATGCGACCGAACAGCTCCGCCATGATGTTGCGCGGATTCATTCCGCGCGCGAGCGCTTGACCGTGATCGCGGTAGGTGGTGATGACATAGTCATCGGGTCGGAGCACCGACAACGATCCGGTGCTGACCGCTTCCTGACCGATGTACAAATGACAGAACCCGCCGATCTTTCCAAGCGCGTACGCCTCGGCGCACCGTTCTTCGAATCGACGCTGCAATAGCATCGAGCGGAGGAGCGTGCCATTGAGTTCAGCGTCGGAGCTTTTTTGCTCGTTCTTCTTCTTGGCCAAAACGAAACACCAGGGTTGAGGGTCGAGGGTCGAGGGTCGAGGGAAGGTGCGCGGCGCTTCGCGCCGCTCGGCTGCATGTGATGGTTCAGTGGCCGGTAGGGTGGATACACAAGTGGCGCGCGCAGCGCGCCACCAACCGCCCCTCGACCCTCAACCCTCGACCCTCGACCCTGTTGTCATCGCTTGGACTTGCTCCCAGGCGTGGTAGCTCGAGCGAACGAGCGGCCCGGCCTCGACGTGCCTGAAGCCGATCGACATGCCGAACTCGCGCAAGCGCCGGAATTCCTCGGGCGTCACGTAGCGGTCCATTGGGATGTGCGATTGCGACGGACGCAGGTATTGGCCAAGCGTCAGGAGATCGACGTCGACGCCGCGCAGGTCGCGCATGACCAGCTCGACTTCTTCGAGCGTCTCGCCCATTCCCAGAATGATGCCGGTCTTGGTGGGAATGCTCGGCGCGATGCGCTTGGCGGTCCGGAAAATGTCGAGCACGCGATCGTAGCGACCGCCGGGGCGGCAGCGCTTGTAGAGGCGCGGCACCGTCTCGGTGTTGTGGTTGTAGATGTCGGGGTTGGCCTCGAGCACGGTGCGAATCGAGTCCTCGTTTCCTTGGAAATCGGGAACCAGCACCTCGACCGAGCAATCGGGCAGCCGCTCTTTGATCTGCCGGATCGTTTCGGCAAAGATGTACGCGCCGAAGTCGGGAAGGTCGTCGCGGTCGACCGAGGTGATGACGGCGTGACGCAGCTGCATGTCTCCAATGGCCGAGGCGACCCGAGACGGCTCTTCGATGTCGTACTTGGGCGGCCGGCCATGGGCAACGGCGCAATACGCGCAGTTCCTGGTGCACACGTCGCCCAGGATCATGAACGTTGCCGTGCCGTGCTCCCAGCACTCGCCCACGTTCGGGCAGTGCGCTTCCTCACAGACGGTGTGCAGCTCGAGGTCCCGCATCAGCTGCTTGAGCTCGAGGTACTTCGGGCCCCCAGGCGCCCGAACCTTGAGCCAACTGGGCTTCCGTTCGGGAAGCGCTTGAACGCGATGACGACCCGTGATCTGATATAGAGTGTCGCCCATGATTCCGGAGGCGAAATGATGTCGGGCGAAGCGCTTCAGAGGCGTTTGGAGCGACTCTTGGCGTGACGCGGAAGCCGTTGAGCACGAATAATCTACCCGCCCCAAAAAGCCCGGGCTAGGACTGGATAACCATGGAAACTTACTAGGGGAGGTTAGCGGTCTGAGCGCCTGGAATCTCGCGATCTAAGAACGGCTCAGAAATCCCATTCGGCCGCGGGTTATGGAGAAGCCATGGCGCCGCAGGCGCGGTTGACAGACCGATCACGGCGTCGCCGATTAGGGCGACATCCGTTCCTCGCGCCTGATTCATGACCGGGCGATCAAAGGAGAGGCGTGATCTCTGCGACGAACGGCATGGACCTGAAACCACGGGATTGGACGTCGCGTACGAATAGATGGAAAGGACCTTAGACTTTCGGGAGACGCCCCAAATGCTCCGCACCATCTTTTCGATCGGGCTGTTCGCTGTGCTCGGTCTCATCGCGCTGAAGTTCATCTTTGGCATTTTCGGCTTCGCCGTCGGCCTTTTCATGTGGCTGTTGTTCATCGCCATCAAGGTCGCGATCGTGGGCCTGATCATCTATTTCATCATTCGCATCGTCAGCCCCGACACCGCCCGCCGACTCCGCGAACGGTGGTCGGGACCGGCTGTGTGAGCTGATCGATCGGAGTACTGTTGGACCGACGGACGAGCCGACGACGCTCGTCCGTTTTTTGTTTGTCGGAAGTCTCCTCGTTTGTCGGAAACGGAAATGCTGGAACGCTTCTCCTCACCATGCTCGCGCGTGCGATCGCCTCGAGGCGATTCGATTCTTACCGTCGGCGACGAGGAGTCCCGTCGAGTCCGCGTGCCCCCCAGTTGATGAATTCCATTTACATCATTCTGTCTCATCCCGATTCATCCTGATTCATCCTGATTCATCCTGTTCCAATCAGTTCCAATTCGATTCGGCGAGACCGACTTGGAACAATTGAAGAAGGATGAATCAGGATGAATCAGGATAACGACCAGGATTTTGGTCGGACTTGTGCGTGCGGCTGAGATGTGGTTGGGCCGAGAGCGGCAGATCCTTCGTTACTGCTCAGGATGACAGCTGGGAGTCAGCGGCCCAAACGTTCGACCACGGCCCATGCCAGGAGCGGGAACATGATCTCGTGGTGGCCGGTGATCTCGTAGCCTCTGCCACTGTGCAGAGTGGGGCGCTGCACCACGTTCATGCGCGGACGGTAGTGCCGCTGCATGTCGAGATCGACCGAGGTGAAGTTCTGCGGGCGGCCTTCATTCAGATTGCGGGCGATCGTCAATGCTTTGAGAAAGACCTCCGGCATGATCACCGCGCTACCGACGTTGAGCACCACACCGCCGTCGTCGATGTCCATGCACGACGCGGCGAGGCGGCGGAAGTCGCGATGGCTGGTGTCGCCAATGGCGGCGCCGTTCGCTGTCGGATGCTGATGAATGATCTCGGCGCCGAGTGCCGCGTGTACGGTCGCCGGAATTCCCAGCTGAAAGGCGCGCAGCAGGATCGACAATTCGGGATTCGCGAGATCGGTGCGACCATCGAGCGCGCGGCCGAGCGCTTCGCCCATTCCCTGACCCGTCTGCATGCCGTTCACGAACGCCGCGTTCATCTCTCGGCCGGTTTCGTCGGCCATGCCGAACGTGCCGTCGCGCAGACCCGCGGCGACGTCTTCGGACGTCGCGCCGAAGCGCGCCACCTCGTAATCGTGGATCGCCGCTGAGCCGTTCATCGCGAGGTGCGTGATCACACCGCGTCGCATGAGGTCGACGATCAACGGCGCGAGTCCTGTCTTCACGACGTGTCCGCCGAGCATGACGATCACGCCGCGGCGTCGGCTCGCGGCGCCGGCGATCGCGTCGACGACGGCGCGGAAGTCGCGCGCGACGAGCACGTCGGGCAGCGCCGCGAGGAATGCGCTGAACGATCGATCGTCGCCAGGTGGATGCGCGAACTCGCTCGCGCTCACCTTGTTGGCGCGTCGCGCGACCGGAACCGTGCGGACGGCGGACAGGTCCGCCTCGCGAACATGCCTCGTTACGCTTTCGGCACCCGATGCAGCGGGGCGGTCGTCGTCGGAGAGGGCTGGTACGATTTGAGGTAGAGGTTGAGGGACCCGAATCTCACGTGAGACTTCATCTGCAGCATGATGCGGTTCTCGTCGTCGGATAGCCAGATCTCGGCGTGGCCACCCTCGGAGAAGAGCTTCGACTCGAAGATCGGTTGTATGACGATGGCGCTGAATCGTCCCGCGGGGACGTCGATCGTGTCGCGTCGCAGCACCTTGAAGCGAACCGGGTTCCGCTCGGCGCGGAAGTAGTCGTTGAAGCTCGTGTCCATGCCGACGCGCAACGGCACCGTTCGCAGGAAGTAGAGGAACGAGCCCTCGTCCAGCGGACGCGCGACGCTCATCTGCGGCGGATTGTCGTTCTCGATGTACTCTTTGCGCTCGGGAAAAATCTCGTAGTGCCGCTTCGGCTCGTAGTTGCCTTCGTCGATGTCCTGCCAATAACGGAGCGACGAGAGCGTGTGCGTGTCGAACCAGTCCTCGTACTGATCGTTCACGTGGTAGAACGGAATGCCGCCGCTCAGACGAAACATCGTGTGCCAGGCGTCGCGTCCGCGGACAGTGTCGAGCGGGAGCACCTCCATCGTTCCGGTGCCGACGTGCAGCTTGCCGAAGCGAATGTCGAACTCCAGGCGCTCGCCCACGCCGAACGGGACCCGAGCGGCCACGTGGGTCGACTCCTGCGCGCTCGCGGGCAGCGCCAGCAGGAGCGCGACCACCAGGGACCGGCCGAGGCCGCGCTTCATGCCGTGGGCTTACGGTCGCGCGGGCTCCGTCCGGATCGGAATAGTGCGAGCCCGTCGGACCACGGCCGGACTCTCGTATCACGAGCGCGTACGTCGTACCTGGGATCGAGGGCAACCGTCTCCAGCCGGCGGGCCAGTGGCGCGGTGCGGCGCAGCAAGTCGAGGTTCGCGGCCCAACCGTCGCCTGATACGATGGGAGCGTCGCCCGACGCCTTGATGGCGTCTCGGATCAGGGAGATGCGATACAGCCGCATGGAGCCAAATGGGTCGGCAACGCCAGGCACGCTGGCCCCGGCGCGCATGACCCACGAGCCGATCCATCGAAGTCGGCGGACGGGGGCCGGCGTTGCGGGAGAGACCGTTCGCTCAGCGACAACCAAGTCGGCACCGCCCTCGAACCGTTTGATGAGCTCCGGCAAGTGCTCGGGCTGGTCGGTGAAGTCGGCCTGGAGGGTGATGAGCGCGTCACGGCGCGGGTACCGCGTGCGCGCCGACACGGCTCGGCACAGGGCGTCCAGAGCGCGTCCATAGCCCAGATGCTCGGATCCGCCGAGAACCGTTAGCGGAAGCACCTCGCCGTACGGCCGCAGGGCTTCTTCGGTCGCGTCGGTGCTTCCGTCGTTATAGACGAGGATTTCATACTCGCGCGAGTACTCCTGGAACACCTTTCGGATGCGCCACAGGAGAACACCAACGGTTTGTGCTTCGTTGTACGCGGGAATGCAGATGTACAGCACCAAAATCCTCGGGAGTCGACAGCCGGGAGGGTGGGTCCGGCCTTACCAAAAGTAGGGAGGGCGGGAGCCCGGAGCCACTCGTTTCTTGTACCCGACGCGAGGCATGGCGTTCGGGTCACCGCCCACGGAGCGAGCGCCGTAACCGCACGCCGACTCGCACGTCATAGGAATAGTGGCTGACGAGCTCAACGAGCCGAAAGCGGCGGGCGCGGGAACAAATGCTGCTTTTGTCTCGTGTGCCATGAGCTCGTCCGCGGTGCCATCCGGGGGCGCCGTGGGGTATGAACAGGTGACTTGGAGGGGGAGATTCATGATTCTCGCCGACACCCGTCATCGGTTGACGCGCGACGACGCCCAACTCGCGGCGCGCATTCTCGCGCACGATTCCGGTGAGCCGCTCGCGACGTTCGAGTCGCGGTTGGCCGACGAAGGCATCGACGCGATTCTCGACGACCCGCGGCTTCCCGGCGCGCTGCTCAGACACCCGCGCGGTGCGCACGCGTCGTTCATGCTGTTCGCGTATGTCATGATTCGGCAGGCGCTGCGAAACGCCGGCGAGAACGATCGCGGGCTCGCCGACTACGTGACGTCGATCGTGGTCCATTTCGGGATCCGTGATCGCGCGCATCGGATCTCGGACAGCGACGACGAATCGTACGACGCGATCGTGCGGCTCTGCGAAGACCTCAACGATCCCGATTTCCGACGCAGCTTTCTCGTGCGCACGCACCTGGGGAACTACGCCCTGTGGCTGAGCGGAATCTTTCCCGATCACATCGAACAACGTCGCTGGCGGCGCGGCGGACCGAATCTCGAGTACTACGAGGAGATGGGTCGGCGAGGCTTTCAGCTCGCCGCCGACCACCGTTTGGCCGAAGCGCACGGCTTGGCGCCACTCTACGCCACCGCCGCCGAGCGGTTTGGCGTCCTTCGTACCGCGCTCAACGCGGTGAGCGACGCACTGTTCTTTCCGACGGTGCAGACGCCCGAGCGATTGATGCGCCAGGTTCGCGACGAAGCCCGCTGGCGCCTCGCGACCTGACCGGTCAGTCCCGACCGCTGTCGCGAACGGCGTCGGCGAACCCGCCGAAGAGCCGGCGATCCCAATCTTCAGCGGTCGCCGTGAGCTCCTCGGGGTGCCATTGCACGCCGACCATCCACCAGGCCGGGTCGATGGACTCGATGCCCTCGACGATGCCGTCTTCACTGTGGGCCGTGGCTCGGAGATCGCCGCCGATCTCGTGAACGGCCTGGTGGTGCGACGAGTTCGTGAAGATCAAGGTCGAGCACAGGACGCGCGCGAGCCTCGAGCTGGGATCGACGTCTACGCGGTGCACGCGATCGGCGCGTTTTCCAGTCGGATTGTGATCGACGGCGCTCGGCCGTTCCGATGGAATGTCTTGGATCAGGGTCCCACCCAGCGCGACATTCATGACCTGCATGCCGCGGCAGATGGCGAGGGTGGGGATTCGTAGGCTGGACGCGGTGCGGGCAAGCGAGAGCTCGTACAGGTCGCGCGCAGCGTGCGGTTGGCCGGCTGCGGGGTGCGGTTCTTCGCCGAACAGGCGTGGATCCATATCCTCGCCGCCGGTTAGTACGAGGCCGGCGACGACGTTGAGCGCCGCCGACGCCAGCGAAGGATCCATGGGCGGAAGTACCACGGGGACCAGTCCGGCCGCCGTCAGCGCGTCGGTGTACGCCTCGTTGACCCGCACGCGCGAGACATCACGAATGATCTCGGTGGTCGCGGTGACGATGACGAAGGGAGCGAACGGCATTTTGCGTATTACAGGGGGGCGCGGTTGCGGGGCTGCGGATACGATCTGTATCGTACACGCTTCCGTCTCACTCAGCCAACGGGTTCCATGGTGTTCGAGGGTTTTCGCCGCTCATTCGACGACCTGCTCACGCGCGCGACGCGTCCGGAAGAACGCCGTGTCGTTGCGTCGCGCATGCGCGACACGCTCGTGCAGGCCAAGGCCGGTCTGAATGATCTGCGCGAGGGTCTCGAAAAAGCGCGAGGCCGGCTCAAGGCCGAGGAGAGCGAGCTCGAGACGATTCGGCGTCGGAAGGGTCTGGCCGAGGGGATTGGGGATCGGCAGACCGTCGACATCGCCGTGAAATATGAAGCGATGCATACGGAGCGCGTGGAGATTCTGCGCAAGAAGGTGGAGGCGCAGGAGGCTGAGCTCGTGGTCGCCGAGCGAGACGTCGGCGAGATGTCGGCCGAGTTGAAGGCGGTGCTGGCCGGCACGGATCCTCGCTTCTCCGGTCCGGCGATCGATTCGCCGGACGTTGCTGAGCCCGACGGGGCCGATCTTCGGCAAGAGATCGATTCACTCGGGCGCGAGCGGGCCCGCGCGGAGCGCGAGGCCGATGCAGCCCGCCGACTGGACGAGCTCAAGCGTCGCATGGGCAAGTAGTCATCACGAACATGCGGATAGTTGCACGCGGCGCGACGCTGCTGTTGGCCGCCGGACGTCTTGCCGCGCAGGACACGACGAGTGCCGTCTGCGCCGGCCGGCGGATCGGCTCGATCGTCATCCACACCTCGGCGCCGACCGTGGCGTTGCTGCGAAAGATTCCGATCTTGGCGCAGATGGCGACGGCCGTCCACACGACAACGCAACCCAACATCATCCGGCGATTCCTGCTGCTCCGCGAGGGCGACTGGTGCGACGAGCTGCGACGCGCCGAGTCGGAGCGCATTCTGCGCGCGCAGCCGTTCATCGCGGAGGCCACGGTGCGCGCCGTGCCGAATTCGGACGGGGGCGTCGATCTCGATGTCGTGACCACCGACGAAATCGCGCTCGTTCTGGACGGCGCGGCGCACGCGGGACACCCGCCGGTGCGTCTCCTCCGACTCGGCGACGCGAACGTGGGCGGTGAAGGGATCTACATGGCCGGTGAATGGCGCAACGGCACCCCGTTTCGCAACGGCTTTGGCGGAAAGTTCGTGGACAACCAGCTGCTCGGCCGCCCGTATGCGTTTCGCGCCGAGGGCAATCAAAACCCGCTCGGCGATGACTGGACCGCCGACGCGACGCACCCGTTTTACACGGACATCCAGCGACTGGCGTGGCTTGCCCGCGCCGGCGGTAGTGACGACTACGTACAGTTCATGAACGACGCGAACTCGAGCCACGCGCTGCGGCTGACCCGTCGCTTCTTCGACGTCGGCGGAGTGGTTCGGATCGGGCCGCCGGGACGCCTCAGTCTATTCGGCGCATCGGTCTCCGGCGACGACGAGCGTCCCGGAACCGTGCCGGTGTTGGTCACGAACAAGGGATTCGCGCCGGACACCAATCCGGCATTGCGCGATCGCTACGTAGAGCACCGCATCGCGCGGATCAATGCGCTCTGGGGCGTGCGCGATATCGGTTTCACTCAGGTCCGGGGATTCGACGCGCTGACGGCGACGCAAGACTTGCCCATCGGATTTCAGTTCGGAACGCTGTTTGGACGGAGCTTGTCGGTGATTGGCTCGCGCGACGACGACATGTTCATGGCCGGCGACTTGTACATCGGCGCGGTGGGCCGCAACAATGCGCTGCGCGTGCAGCTCGAGGGTGAAGGTCGGCGCAACAACAACGACCAGCGATGGGACGGTTTATTGGCGAACGGTCACGCCCTCGAGTACTTCAAGTTCGCGCGAACGAACACGACGACGCTGTCGGCCGAGTTCAGCGGCGGATGGCACCAGCGCATTCCGTTCAACCTCACGCTGAGCGATCCAGAAGGGGGCGTTCGCGGCTTCGCGTCGTCGAATACTCCGGGCGGGCAACGTTTCGTTGCGAGGCTCGAAGATCGGCAATTGGTGGGTCGGCCGTTCCAACTCGGCGATCTGGGTGTCGGGGCGTTCGTGGACGCGGGCCAACTGTTCGCCGGCGACATTCCCTATGGCGTCACGACACCCGTGCGCATGTCGTTCGGCGTCAGCTTGCTCGCGGCCATTCCGTCGAACTCTGCCCGGCTGTGGCGTCTCGACGTGGCGTTCCCGAAGAATCCGGAATCGCGCGGCCACCACTTCGAGATTCGTTTAGGGAACACGAATAAGACATCATTCTTTCTCGCCGAGCCGTCGGACGTGGCCGCGACGCGGGAACGCACGGTGCCGTCGAGCGTGTTCCGATGGCCGCAGTAGGTTCAATAGGGCCGGGGCCGTCAGATGGTCCCACGCTGAGCCTCGGTGGGCTTGGATGTGAGGGCGATGGCTCGAAATCGGACGGCAGACAACTGAGGTCAGACATCAGCGCAGGCGATGTTGTTCATGCGCGGACTGAAGTTTGTCGTCCGACGTCTGCCGTCAGACTTCGAGCGCGCAGCCGTGCCCTATTCGGCGGCCGACGCTCAGCCTGGGGATGACAAAGACGGACCGTCTCACGCCTTGACGCTGGCCGTCAGCCGTTTGAGCAGTGGGACGAATAGGAGCATCACCGCGGCGGCGGCGAAGCCAGCGACGACGAAGATCATGTAAAAACCGTGATTCGTCGCGCTCACTGATTGGATGAAACCGCCAAGGCCCGTTGCTCGGGCTTGAGGTGCCTCGCCGGGAGTGGGAGTGAAAGCGGCGAGTGATCCGGCGATCTTGTTCGCGGCCGCGTTGGCGAGGAACCAGACTCCCATGAGCAGCGACGCGAAGCGAACCGGAGCCACTTTGGTCACGTACGAGAGGCCGACCGGTGAGAGACAAAGCTCGCCCAGCGTGTGAAACGTGTACGCGGCGACGAGCCAGAAGGGGCTCACGAGCACGCCCGTGTCGGCGCGCGAGCCGCCGATGACGAGGAAGACGAATCCCGTGGCGAGGAGCGCGAGACCGAGTACCATCTTCAGCGCCGTCGACGGCTCGCGACCGCGTTTGCCGAGCGACGTCCACAGGCCGGCGAAGACTGGAGCGAAGATGAGGATCGCGGCCGGATTCACCGACTGGAACCAGCTCGACGGAATCATGAACGAGCCCGCGTGAAGATCGGTGTTCTTGTCGGCGAACAGATTCATCGAGCTTCCGGCTTGCTCGTACGCGGCCCAGAAGAAGATGACGAAGAACACGACGATAAACAGCGCGATCACGCGTTTTCGCTCTTCGCCGTGCGATCCGAGCAGCGTGATGCCAAGCGCGGCGCCGATGACGAGGCCCATCAGAATGCCGAGGTAGTTGCCGCTTCCCAGAAACCATCCGACCGCGGCGCCGACGACGGCGCCGATGCCGCCGTGAACGACCGGATTCGCTCCGGGCTCAGTGGACAGCGCGGCCTCCGCGGCGCGTGCGGTCGCGGCGTCTTTGCGCGACACCGACATTCCGATGCCGGGGAGATAACGCTCGCGTCCCCAGAGGTAGCCGATGAGTCCGAGGACCATGCCGACGCCGGCCGCGGCGAAGCCGTAATGCCAACCGAACCGCGAGCTTTGCGCGAGCCCGCCGCATACGATCGGGCCGAGGAATGCGCCGGTGTTGATCCCCATGTAGAAGATCGTGAATCCGGAATCGCGTCGCGGATCGCCGTCGCGGTAGATCTGTCCGACCATCGTCGACACGTTCGATTTGAAGAAACCCGTACCGATGATGATGAGCCCAAGCCCGATGTAGAACGCGGTCATGCCCGGGAAGGCCAGCGTGAAGTGCCCCAGACTGATCACGATGGCTCCGACGACGAGCGAGCGTCGCGTCCCAATGAATCGGTCGGCGAGATACCCGCCGATGACCGGCGTGAGGTACACGAGCATCGTGTACGTGCCGTAGAGATTCGCCGCGTGTGCCGTGTCCCACTTCAACGCGTTCACGAGGTAGAGCACGAGAATCGCGCGCATCCCGTAATACGAAAAGCGCTCCCACATCTCGGTCACGAACAACAGTCCGAGCCCGCGCGGATGTCCGAGCAGCGCGCGATCGTCGAGCACGGGCGGACGATCCGTGGCGGTCGTGGCGACGTCGATGATTGCCGACATGAAGTTTGGGTTAGGCGGTCGCTGCAACAACGGGAAGGAACCGGCTCGGCGGTTTCGTGCCGCCAGCGGCTTGCTGCACGCCCCACTCTACACCGGTTGGCGGCTGTTTGATGCACGCCACCCAATGCCCGGGTGACTTCTCCTCGAGCGGCGGAACGATGGCGCTGCAGGCCGCGTCCTTTGCCGGATGTTGGCACCGAGGATGAAAGACGCAGCCCGACGGCGGATTCGCCGGCGACGGCACATCGCCGCGCAGCACGACGCGCGATTTCTTGAGCGCGGGATTGGCGATCGGAACGGCGGAGAGCAGCGCTTGCGTGTACGGCATGAGCGGCTCGCGGTAGAGATCGGCCGCCGTCGCCAACTCGACGATCTTGCCCAGATACATCACGGCGACGCGATCGGCGATGTGCTCCACCACCGACAAGTCGTGCGCGATGAAGAGGTAGGCGAGTCCGCGATCACGCTGCAGGTCCTGCATCAGGTTGATGACCTGCGCCTGAACCGAGACGTCGAGCGCCGACACGGGTTCGTCGCAGACGATGAACGTGGGCTCGACGGCGAGAGCGCGCGCGATGCCGATGCGTTGTCGCTGTCCGCCCGAGAATTCGTGCGGATAGCGCGACATGTACTCGGCGCGCAGTCCGACTTCGTCGAGGAGTTGGCGAACGCGCGCGTCTGCGGCGGCCCCCTCGGCGATCTTGTGAATCGTGAGGCCTTCGCGAATGATCGCGCCGACGGTCATCCGCGGATTGAGCGACGAGAAAGGATCCTGGAACATGACTTGGATCTTGCGTCGCAGCTTGCGCATCGATTTCGAGTCGAGCCCGACGAGGTTGACGCCGTCGAATTCGACTGTGCCGGCCGTGGGCTCGATGAGACGCAGGATCATACGTCCGGTGGTCGACTTGCCGCAGCCCGATTCGCCGACGAGGCCGAGCGTCTCGCCGGGCATCACGTCGAACGACACGCCGTCCACGGCGCGCACGAAGCCGGCGGGTCGGCCGAATATTCCTTTCTTGATGGGGAAATGCTTGATGAGACCGCGGACCGAGAGCAGCGCGTTCATCGCGACGCGCTCCGTTCGCCGGTCAGCGTGGCGACGAGCGGCTCGTGTTTTTCGGCCCGCCGCTGCGGGTCGTCGGCCAGATGACAACGAGAGACGTGTCCCGCGGCGATCTGGTAGAGCGGCGGATGCTCGGCGGCGCAGCGCTCCCACGCGTACGGGCAACGGTCATGGAAGCGACAGCCGGTGGGCCACGCGGTGGGCGGAGGAACGGTGCCGGGAATCGTGGCGAGTCGCTCGCGTTCGTGACCGACCTGCGGCATCGCGTTGAGCAACCCTTCCGTGTACGGATGGTGTGCTTGCGCGAACAGCTCGCCCACGGGCGCTTCTTCCACGATCTCGCCGCCGTACATGACGATGACGCGCGAGACGGTTTCCGCGACGACGCCGAGATCGTGCGTGATGAGCAGGATCGACGTACCGAGTCGTTGCTGCAGGTCGCGCAGGAGCTCGAGAATCTGCGCTTGAATGGTGACGTCGAGCGCGGTGGTCGGCTCGTCGGCAATGACGAGCGCGGGATTCATGACGAGCGCCATCGCGATGACGACGCGTTGTCGCATTCCGCCCGAAAGTTGGTGCGGATATTCGTGGGCCCGCTGCGCGGGTGCGGGAATGCCGACCGTCTCGAGCATTTGGACGGCGCGGTTCCACGCTTCGCGCTTGGAGCCGGCGTGATGGACGCGCACGACTTCGGCGACCTGGTCGCCGACGGTGAAGACGGGGTTGAGCGCCGTCATCGGCTCTTGAAAGACCATCGAGATGCGCGCGCCGCGGATGGCGCGCATCGATTTTTCGTCGAGTGTCACGAGGTCCGTCCCGTCGAACAGAATCTGGCTGCCCGATTCGATGCGTCCGGGCGGGCGAACCAATCGAAGGAGCGACAGCGCCGTGACGGATTTTCCGCAACCCGACTCGCCGACGAGACCCACCGTTTCGCCGGCACCGATCTCGAAGCTGACTCCGTCGACCGATTTGGCGACGCCGTTGTCGGTATAGAAGTAGGTGCGGAGATTGTGAACGGCGAGTAGGGCCATAAGAAAATTGAAACGCGGCGGTGAAACAGAGTGACGGACAGCGGATCCTTCGTCGCCGCGCTCCTCAGGATGACAATCGCTTGGGATTGAGAACAGGTACCTCGGCAGACGCGGACAGGGTGGACTTCGGCAATGGCCGGGCCAGGTGAACCTGCCGCGGGTCGAGGACATCACGCAAGGCGTCGCCGAGCACGTTGAAGGCGAGGACGGTCACGACGATTGCGATTCCGGGAAAGAGAGCGACCCACCAGTTGCCGGCGAATAGCTCGATGCCGTCGTTGAAGATCGATCCCCAGCTCGCCGTGGGTTCTCTGGCGCCCAGGCCGAGATACGAGAGGCCCGCCTCGAGCGCGATGACATTACCCACCGCAAGCGTCGCGGCGACGATCACCGGGGACAGCACGTTGGGAAGCAGATGGCGCCAGAGAATCCGAACGTCGTCTGCGCCGAGGGCTCGCGCGGCGGCGACGTAGTCGAGTCGCTTGGCGGTCAGCGTTTCGGCGCGCACCAGTCGCGATACGCCGAACCAGCCCGTGGCGCCGAGGAGCACGATCAGGCCGGTGAGCGGGACACGATCCCAGAGCGTGAGCACCGCGATGAGCAGCAGCACACGCGGGATCGAGAGAAGGGCGTCCAAGATGCGCATCATCGCGCTGTCAACTCGGCCACCGGCGTAGCCAGCGATCAGACCGTATGCGGCGCCGAGAGTCATCGAGAGCAAAACCGACAGCGTGGCGACGGCGAGCGAGACCCTCGCGCCGCAGAGAACGCGCGTCAGCACGTCGCGGCTGTATTGGTCGGTTCCGAATGGGTGCGACCAGGACGGCGGCGCATTCTTGAGCTTGACGATGCCGAGCTGCTCGGCGCAGCTGTACGGGCTCAAGTGCGGTCCCACGAGCGCAGCGAGGACGAGGATGGTGATGACGGCGAGTCCCCATCGTGCCGACCGATGATGTGCGAGTCGACGGGCAGCGACCGCGATACTCGATTCGCTATTCACGAATTCTCGGATCGACGGCGACGTGAAGCAGATCGGCCAGCACGTTGCCGATGACGACCAGGACCGAGCCGACGATGACGGTGGCCGTGACGACATCGTAATCCCGCGCACTGATCGCGTTGGCGGCGAGCATGCCCATGCCGGGCCACGCGAAGACTTTTTCAATGAACAGCGCGCCGCCGAGGAGTGCGGGAAGCAGAAGACCCAGCATGGTGACCATTGGCGTGAGCGCGGTGCGGAGCGCGTGCCGCCAGATGATCTCGCGCTCGGGGAGTCCTTTCGCTCGGGCGGTACGGATGAAGTCGGAGGGGAGAACGTCGAGCATCGCCGCGCGTTGATAGCGCGAGATGCCCGCCATCGTCAGCAGCGTGAGAGAGACCACAGGTAGAACGAGATGTTGCAGTCGATCGACGAATGCGGCCCATGGACCCATGTAATCGTGCAGCACCGGCTGGACGATGCCGCCGGCGGGGAGGATCGGCCACCAGTAGGCGAAGATGAGAAGCGCCATGAGAGCGCCCCAAAAATCGGGCAGCGAGTAAAGGAACAGCAGCACGCTCGAGCTGATGCGGTCGAACCACCCGCCGCGGCGGACGGCTTGAACGACGCCGATCATGAGGCCGAGCACGAAGCTCAAGCCAAGCGAGAGGCCGGTGAGGAGCAGTGTGCGAGGAACGGCCTGCGCGAGCGCGGCCGATACTGGCTCGTGCAATGGAAACGAGTAACCGAACCGACCATGCGCGGCGCTGGCGATGTAGCGGACGAATTGTTCGGGGAGCGGCCGGTCATACCCGAATTGCGCGCGCCACTGTGCTCGAATCGCCGGCGTGACGTTCTCGTTTTCATAGGAGAATGGATCGCCGGGGGCCGATCGAATGACGAAGAAGCTGATCGTCGTCACGATGAAGACGACGATCAGGGACTGACTCAAGCGGGCGACGAGGAGTCGCCGCACGAATCAGGGCTTGGCCGGCGTGAGCCCGATCCGGTCGCGGTCGATTCGTTTGTCGGGCGGGATGCTCCAATCGGCGAGATTCGCCCACCATTCGTCGGTGCGCATGGGTGCCATGGTGATGCGGCGGTTGATCGCGGATACGACGACGAAGTCGTAGAGCCAGATGGCCGGCGCATCGTCGACGATCTTCTGAAAGGCTTTCGAGGTGTACGCCTTCATTTTCGCCGGATCGAACGCCGAGGACACGCTGTCGAGCAGCGCGTCGACGGTGTGATTGGAGTAGCGGAGAACGTTCTGACCGTCGGCCCCGATGCCCGCCGTCGACCAATATTGCTTCGTCCCGCTCGGGCTTGGATCGGGGTGATATGCCGCGACGACGGCGTCGTAGTCGTAGGACTGGACGCGCGTCTGCATGGTGGCGGGGTCGAGCTTGTCGATGTCGGCTTGAGCGCCGACCTTCCGAAACTGATCCTGAAGCAGCACGGCGTACTGCGCGCGCTGGGCGCTGGAGGTCGGCGACAGCAAGGTGAAGCGAAGGGGACGGCCGTTCTTCACGCGGATTCCGTCCTTGCCGACCCGCCAACCCGCCGAATCGAGCAGTGCTTTCGCGGCCACGGTGTCGAACGGCGGCAGGCGCAGCGTACTGTCCGAGTACGACGCGACCATCGAGAACGGACCGTGGGAGAGATGTCCCTTTTGCCCAAACACGTTCTGCAGTAGCGCGACGCGGTCCACCGACATCGACAGGGCGCGCCGAACGCGGACGTCCGAGAAGACCGGATTCGCGCTCTTCTTCGACTTGGGATCGAACTGATTCATCGCCATGAACGCGTACGTCGGCTGCCCCTGGACGATCGGCCGCGCGTTCGCGCTGCTATCGAGCACCCCGGCTTGACTGAATGGGAAGACGTCCATGAAGTCCGCTTGGCCGCTCAGGAGTTGCGTCGCGCCAGTGGCCGGGGCGACCGGCGTGATGATCACGCGATCCAGCTTTGCGCGGCCGTGATAGTTGGCCGTGTCGGAGATCAACTCGATCCGGACGCCGGGATCCCATTTCACCAGGCGGAAGCGACCCGTTCCCACGGGCTTCCTCGTGAGCTCCGATGTGTGCAGCTGATCGAGCGGAATCGAGCCGAACACGTGCTCCGGCATGATCAGCAGCTGATAGGCGATGTCGTAGAATTGCTCGGGTGTGCGCTTCTTGAACCAAAAGACCGGCGTCAATGAGTCGCGCGCCGACACCGAGTCGATGTTGGTGAGGAGCGGCGCGGAGGGGGATCCGGCCTTTGGGTCCGTGAACACCTTGAAGCTGTAGCGGACATCGCTGGCGGTAACGGGCTTGCCGTCGTGAAAGCGCGCGCGCGGGTCGAGCGAGAACGCAATGGACATGGAATCCGGCGCCCACGTCCAGCTTTTCGCCAGGAGCGGCGT
The DNA here is from genome assembly GCA_036392315.1 of Gemmatimonadaceae bacterium. Classification (GTDB taxonomy): domain Bacteria; phylum Gemmatimonadota; class Gemmatimonadetes; order Gemmatimonadales; family Gemmatimonadaceae; genus JAQBQB01. Next base: position 4,312 of record DASVYG010000465.1, on the reverse strand, counting down.
GAAACCCTTGTCGCCGATGGTCTGCAGCTCGGGCCCAATCTCGGCGAGCCGCTCGTACACAAGATCCTGTACGATGCGTCCGACTTGGTCGCTGACGTATGGCGGAAACACGTCAATGGCATCCGCCGGGGCCGCGTAGATCATCGTTCCGCCCGTGGCGCTTGACGCCCCGGCGGATTGTGAGCCTTCCTTCGCGCTACACGCCGTGACGAGAGCGGTAATGGCGATGACGACGAGGGACGATCGCATGTGGTGGTGGGCCGGGGGCGGGTGGGGCGGGTTGGGCAGACCAAGCGATCTTCATCGTCGCCAAGTCCATTCAGCATCTAGGTATCGGACGACGAGAGCCGATGCTCGGGCACGGAGCTCGTCGTCGACGACGAGCTCCGTAGCATCCGCATCTTCGAGATTGCGCACCGCGTCGGCAAGGGCCGCGGCAACATCCGAAAGCTCCGGCGCCTCTCCGAGCGCGTCTGTCAGCGTGGCCGGCGCGGGAATTCCGCGCTGTCCGTCGCGCGCCAGCGTGGCGAGCAGGCTTTGATCGTCGGCGACGAGAATGGAGCCATGCTGCAGCAGCGCGTCGGCCGACCTCCACTGAGCGCTGCCCGCCAGCTTTCGACCGTCGAGCGTCAGCTCGCCCGCGGAGGGCTCGTTGAAGCAAGGAGCCATGGTCGGGGCCGCGCTCCGCGTCGTCGGATTCGCGACGGTTGCGGCGACGCCTAAACTACGAAGGCCGTGCAACAACAAGCGATTGATTCGGTGATACGATTCATGAAGGTCCCCGGCGTCACCAACGGGGGCGGTCACGCTGTACGTAATCTCTCTGTCGTGCAGGATCGCCCTGCCACCAGTCGGCCGCCGAACTACACCCAACCCGAGTGTCTGAATCCGATCCAGATCGTAGCGTCCGCGGGCGGACTGGTTCCGTCCGAGCGAGATTGTGGGCGCGCTCCACGAGTAGATCCGCAACACCCAGTCGCCCGTTTCGCGCGCCCGGTCCATGAGCGCTTCGTCGAGCGCCATGTTTTCGGCACCGTTAGCTGGCGGAGTGACGAGCAGGCGCCAAGTCTGTCGGGGCATTGATGGAGGGAGGGTGGGGCATTCGACCACAGCACATGGCTTGACCCTAACATAAATTGAGTCGGCCCATCAGAGGACTCCATGAGTAACCAAAATCAGGAAATGACCGCCGCCGACGCGGCGAGCTTTATTCCGCGACACATCGGCCCGACGCCGGACGACATGCTCGCAATGCTCGAGCTCCTCGGGTACGACTCACTCGATGCCCTGATCGACGCGACAGTCCCGCCCGGCATCCGCATGGCGAAGCCGCTCGCCATCCACGCGCCGATGAGCGAGTACGAGGCGCTCTCGAGCCTACGCACCATCGCCCAGCGCAATCAGATCTACCGATCCTACCTCGGCTTGGGCTACCACGATTGCGTCACGCCGCCCGTGATTCAGCGCAACGTGTTGGAGAATCCCGGCTGGTACACGGCGTACACGCCGTACCAGGCGGAGATCGCCCAGGGCCGGCTGGAGGCGCTGCTCATCTTTCAGACGGTCGTCATGGACCTGACGGGCCTCGAGATCGCCAACGCCTCGCTCCTCGACGAGGGCACAGCGGCCGCCGAGGCGATGGCGATGTCGTACGCCGCGCGCGGGAAGACGGGGAAGGAAGTGTTCTTCGTCTCCGACGAGTGCCATCCGCAGACGATCGAGCTAGTGAAGACGCGCGCTCACGCGCGCGGCGTGACGGTCGTCGTGGGTGACTGGCGGAAGGCGCCGATTGGCTCCGAGGTTTTCGGCGCGCTCATCCAGTATCCGGCCACCGACGGTGCCGTGCACGACTACCGCCAATTCTGCGAGCGTGTGCATGCGATCGACGCGCTGGTGACTGTGGCGAGCGATCTGATGAGCCTTGTCCTGCTCGCGCCACCGGGTGAATGGGGCGCCGACGTATGCGTCGGCAACTCGCAGCGGTTCGGCGTGCCGCTCGGCTACGGTGGACCACACGCGGCATTCTTCGCGACCAAAGACGAATTCAAGCGCCAGCTGCCCGGCAGGATCATCGGCGTGTCGCGGGACGCCGACGGCAAGCCAGCGCTCCGGATGGCGCTGCAGACGCGCGAGCAGCACATCCGTCGCGAAAAGGCGACGAGCAACGTGTGTACGGCGCAGGTGCTGCTCGCCGTCATCGCCGGCATGTACGCGGTGTGGCACGGACCGGACCGACTCACCGCGATCGCGCGCCAGATCCACGCAATGGCGTCGACGCTGGCCGCGGGTCTGGAGCAACTTGGCTACGCACTGACTGCCGGCGACTACTTCGACACGATCAGCGTCGAGACGGGCGATCGGGCGACGACGGATGTCGTAGCGCAGGCGCGCAAGAAAGGCATCAACCTCCGCGCGTTGGGCTCACGTATCATCGTCGCGCTCGACGAGACGGTAACGCCGGCAGACGTGAACGACTTGCTCGAGATCTTCGCGACGGGCAAGGGCGCGGCGCCCAAGTTCGAGACACTCTCGAAGTCGGTCGACGCGCGTTACGACGAACGATTCGCGCGTACGACGCCGTTCCTCACGCACGCCGTGTTCAACAGCTATCACTCCGAGACAGAGATGCTGCGCTACCTCAAGCGTCTCGAGTCGAAGGACCTGTCGCTCACGACGTCGATGATTCCGCTTGGCTCGTGCACCATGAAGTTGAATGCGACGGCCGAGATGTATCCGGTGACCTGGCCCGAGTTCGGGAAGATCCACCCGTTCGCGCCCGTCGAACAGGCGAGCGGTTACGCCGAGATGTTCTCGAGACTCGAGTCGGCGTTGAAGGAGATTACGGGCTTCGCCGCCGTCTCCCTGCAGCCGAATGCCGGATCACAGGGCGAGTACACGGGACTGCTCGTGATCAGGAAGTACCATGAGTCGCGTGGCCACACGCATCGTACGGTTTGTCTCATTCCGCAGTCAGCGCATGGGACGAATCCGGCGAGTGCCGTAATGGCCGGGATGAAGGTCGTCGTAGTCAAGACGGATACGAATGGGAACATCGACGTCGGCGATCTCGAGGAAAAAGCCAAGGCCAACGGCGACAATCTCGCCGCGTTGATGGTGACGTATCCGTCGACGCACGGAGTATTCGAGGAAGCGATCACCGACATCTGTCGCATCGTGCATCAGTACGGCGGGCAGGTGTATCTCGACGGCGCCAACATGAACGCCATGGTCGGGCTGTCGCGGCCCGGCGACATCGGCGCCGACGTCTGCCATTTGAACCTTCATAAGACGTTCTGCATCCCGCACGGCGGCGGCGGTCCGGGCATGGGCCCGATCGGCGTGGCCAAGCATTTGGTGGAATTCCTACCCGGCAATCCGATTATTCCGGTCGGCGGCAAGCATTCGGCTGGTGTCGTGTCGGCGGCGCCGTGGGGAAGCTCGAGCATTCTCCCCATCTCCATGATGTACATCGACATGATGGGGGGCGTCGGTCTGACGGAGGCGACGAAGGTGGCGATTCTCAACGCCAACTACATCGCCAAGCGTCTCGAGCCGCATTATCCGGTGCTGTACAAGGGCAAGAACGGAACGATCGCGCACGAGTGCATCGTCGACCCGCGATCGCTCAAGAGCTCAGCCGGTGTGGAAGTCGAAGACATCGCCAAGCGGCTCATGGACTACGGCTTCCACGCGCCGACGGTCTCGTTCCCGGTGGCGGGCACGCTGATGATCGAGCCCACCGAGAGCGAATCGAAGGTGGAGCTCGATCGTTTCTGCGACGCGCTGATCGCGATTCGAGAGGAGATCAGGGAGATCGAATTGGGAATTGCCGATCGGGAAGACAACCCGCTCAAGCACGCGCCGCATCCGCTGGGCCGCGTCGTGAGCGACAAGTGGGATCACGCGTATGGGCGCGAGCGCGCGGCATTCCCGGCGCCGTGGACCAAGCTGCACAAGTTCTGGCCGGCGGTGGGTCGCGTGGAGAGCGCGTACGGCGATCGGAACCTGGTCTGCTCCTGCCCGCCGACTGATGCGTACGCCGAGGCGGTTGTATCAGGTTAGAACGGGGGAACGGTGGAATGGTGGAATGGTGGAATGGTGGAACGCTAGAGTTGGCCCGAGGCCGTTTCGCTCCACCGTTCCCCGTTCCCCCGGCTACTGCCCTAGATGCGCCGAGTATGCGTCGGCCTTGAGGAGCGCGTCCTTCTCTTTGGCGTCCTTGAGGCGAAGCTTGATCATCCAGCCGTCGCCGTAGGGGGTCGTGTTGACGAGCGCAGGCTCTTTGTCCAGCCGGTCGTTGATGGCAACGACC
>DASVYG010000464.1:0-1888 GCA_036392315.1 Gemmatimonadaceae bacterium | reverse complement strand
GCCCGTCGATCCAGCCGTAGCAGAGCGCGACGTCGAGCGCCTCGGCGTACGAAACCGATTTGACGTTCGACGCTGCCTTGGCGATCCGCAGCCACAGGCCGGCGGACTTGGCGTGCTGCTTGGCGAGCCACGCTTCCCATGTCGCGCCATCCCTGAACAGGCGCACGGGCAGATCGGCGGATTTGGGGTTGGTCATGGTGGAAAAATTATCGAAGGCGGGCCCGCGGCCGCGAGCGGACGCCCCCGCGCTGACGAACGGAGCGCGGGCTGCTCGTGTTCGGCACCCACTCACCCGTTACCCGAGAGCACCCGCATGGACTGGCTCGCCGATCCCAACGCATGGATCCCGAGTTTCCATAGTCTAGTCCGAACGCAGCGCGACGCTCGGGTCGGCCTTCGCGGCGCGCAGCGCAGGGATGCCGCTTGCCGTGATCGCCACGATGAGCATCGCCGCACTGACCGCGACATAGACGAACGGGTCGGTCGCGGACTGTTGGAAGAGGAGCGGCTGGACCCAGTGGCTTGCGGCGAGGGCGAACAGCGAGCCGAGAACGATCCCCGCGGTCGCAAACCTGAAACCCTGCGCGGCGATCAGTCCGACGACATCGCGCGGTTGCGCGCCGAGCGCCACGCGCACGCCCATCTCGTGCATGCGCTGCGTGACGTTGTAGCTGATCACGCCGTACAGGCCGACCGCCGCGACGATCAGAGCGAGAAATCCGAACGCGACGAACATCGTGGCGCCGAGCTGCCATGAGCGTCGCCGTCCCTCGACGACTTCGGAGAGCGGCCGGACCGTCACGTACGATTGCCCAGGCATGAGCCGCTGTACCGCGCGGCGAACCGTCTCGCCCTGCGCCCTCACGTTGCCGCGCATTCTGAGCAGGAGGAAGTTGCCGCCGTACTTGAACTGCTCGACCGGGATGTAGAAATGAAGCCGGGGGGCGAGACTGATCTCGTTCTGCGCGATGTCCTCGGCGATACCCACGACCGTCGAGCACGTCGCCGTCTCGACTTGCACTCGGACGCACTTGCCGATGGCGTCCTCGTGCGGCCAGATCGTTTTCGCCATTCCCTCGCCGACCACGATGACGGGCGGAGCGCCGCTCCGGTCGGCGGCGGTGAAGCCGCGCCCGCGGAGGATCCGCGTGTCCATCGCGCGGAAGTAGTCCGGTGACGCGGCCTGATACGTGATGTACCCCAGTCTCGCGACCGAGTCGACGCCGGGCACGAACAGATTCGTCGAGTTCACGAAGGTGAGCGGAACCGTCTTCGCGCGGCTCGCGGCTTCCACGCCGGGAAGTGCCTGTGCCGTCGCGAGCATCGCGCGGCCGAGCTGCATCTGCGCGCTGTCGTCGAGCACCATGCCGCGCATGTTCGGCGACACGACAAGCACGCGATCCGCATCGTACCCCAGAGGCAGTGACTTCACGTGGTCGAGACTGCGCACGAATAGACCGGCACCGACGAGGAGCGTCACCGCGAGCGCTCCCTGGGCGACGAGCAGCGCCGTGCGCGTGCGCGATCGCTGGTAGGTGCCGCCGCGCGAACCCGCGCGCAGGTCTTGGGCGAGGTCGCCGCGCCCGGAGACCAGAGCGGGGACGAACCCTGTGAGCAGACCGGTGACGATCGTGAGGGCGACGGCCACACCGATCGTCCGCCAGTCGGTGAAGACGTCGAGCGACGCACCCTGCGTGCTGATCAGCATTCGCCGGATCGCGGCGCCGCCCCACTGCGCGATGAGCAGCCCCGCCGCGCATCCGAGAAGCGAGAGCACGAGGCTCTCCGTGAGAGCCTGCGCAAGAAGCCGCCGGCGGCTGACACCGAGCGCGAGGCGCACCGCGATCTCGCGCTGGCGCCGAAGCGCCCGCGCGAGAAACAGGTTCGC
>DASVYG010000463.1:0-9360 GCA_036392315.1 Gemmatimonadaceae bacterium | reverse complement strand
ATCCCGACACCAAGAAGATCTCGACGGTGCTTGGCGGCCGCCGGCAGATCAGCGCGGTGGCGTTCGATAAATCAGAGCAGCACGTCGTCTACGTGTCGACCGATCTCACGCATCCCACGGAGCTCTACGTCGCCACGATCGACGGCGCCTGTCCCGGCGGCGCTGGTGGGTGTGAGCGGAAACTCACGTCGTTCAACGACAAGCTGAATGCCGAAGTCGCGTGGGCCGACGCCGATCGGTTCATGGTCAAGTCGGTCGGTGGTCTCGAGATCGAAAGCTGGCTCATGAAGCCGTACGGCTACGATCCCGCGAAAAAATATCCGATCGTGCTCTACATTCACGGCGGACCCCACTCGTTGTATGGCGAAAATTGGTTCGACGAATTCCAGAATCTCGCCGGCGCAGGGTTTTTCGTTCTGTTCACTAACCCGCGCGGGTCGAGCGGAACGAACACCGAGTTCACCTACGCGAGTCGCGGCGATTGGGGCGGTAAGGACTATGAGGATTTGATGAAGGCCGTCGACATGGTGGCCAAGCGTCCCGACGTCGACTCCACGCGCATGGGCGTGACCGGCGGCTCATACAACGGATTCATGACCGCGTGGGTGACGACGAAGACGAATCGGTTCAAGGCTGCCGAGACGGACCGAATGATCAGCGAGTGGACGTTCTGGTACGGCGCGTCCGATGCGCAGGGGCTCACGGAAGGGGAATTCTTCGGGAAGCCGTGGGAGAATCAGGTCATGTACGACACCCTGTCGCCGATTCGACACGTCAACAAGGTGAAGACGCCAACGCTCCTCGTGCAGAGTGAGGAGGATTTCCGTACGCCGATCGGCAACGCAGACCTGTGGTTCATGGCGCTCAAGAAGCAGGGAGTGCCGGCGGAGTTCGTTCGCTATCCACGCTCGAATCACGATCTGTCGAGGACCGGTGAGCCGTGGCTGCTCGTCGATCGATTGGGTCGGCTGCGACAATGGTTCACGTATTGGCTCAAGGAGAAGCCGACGACGGCGGCCGACAAATAGGCCGCGGTACGAATCGTGATGATCTCGCCTCGATGAGGCGTCTCACGTTTTGGTTGTTACCGCTGTTTCTCGCGGCGCCGGGGTGCGGCTCGTCGCACGAGGCGAGCGCGTCGGGTGATCTCGAATCGCTCGGCAGTCGCGCCCTCGCGCACGCGATCGCCCAGAACGACGAGCTCAAGGAGGCGCAGGCGCTCATCGCTCGCGGCCATCCGTGGCGAGCGACGCAGCTCCTTGCTCCGATTCTTCGGAATCCGCAGAAGCGAACGCCCGCTGCGTTGCTCATCGGCGCGCGCGCCGCGGCTGGCTGGGGCGGTTGGACGGAGGTCGACAAACTCCTCGCGACCGAATCGTGGATCGACAGCCAATTCGACGGCGAAGCGCGGGAGTTGCTCACCCGCGCCGCGCTCGAGCGCGGCGCCGACACGTTGGCGCTCACGTACGCATCGGCGGCCGTGCGCAGCGCGCGTGGGGAGGAGACGCGTGCCGTGCGGCTCGTGCTGCTCGCGCGCGCCCTCGAGCGAAACAACTTCTTCGACAGCGCAACGACCGCGTACGCGCGCGCTGTCGACGTCCTCCACCCAGTTCGAGACTGGCTTCGACTGCGTGCGGCCGGCGTCGAGCGGGATTCGGCCAAGCGCGCCGCAACGTTCGCCGACATCACGCTGCCGGTCGCGCGGCAGCGAATTGCCTGGACCGAGGCACAGACGCGCGAACGCCTCGCCGACGCACTGGGCGCGGCTAGCCGGTACGCGGCGCTGGGTGCCACGGTCACCGCGCTTCGCTTGCGCCTGTCCGTAGCCCCGGACAGCGATACGCGCGACGTCATCAAAGGCGAGCTGCTGTCGTACATTCGGAGTCACAACGGATCGGCCGACGCCAAGAGCGCTGTCGAGGTTCTCGACAAGGGATTCACAAGCTTCACGCCGGCCGAGGAGCTGGCGATCGGGCGCAGTGCGGCGGTGAGCGGACCGCCGGCCCGCGCCGTCACAGCGTTCGAGCGAGCGATGACTCAACCTGCGCTCCTCGCCGCGAGCGACCGCTTGGCGTACGCGCAATCACTGGCGCGCGTCAATCGAACGCGCGATGCGTTGACGCAACTCGCGTCGATCGAGGGTCCGCTCGCGGCGCAAGCGAGCTATCAGCGTGCGCGTATTCTCCTCACGTCGAGCTCCGGTGACGCGACGCGTGCTGCCCTGCGGGACGTCGTCGAGCGATTCCCCAACGACACCGCCGCATCGAGCGCTGCGTTGTTCTTGTTGGCCGACCTCGTGACCGATGAAGGGAACGACGATGAGGCGCGGTCGCTCTTTCGACAACTGTCGCATAAGTATCCGACGAGTGCTCGTGCGGCGGACGCACGTTTTCAGGCGGCACTGATCGCCTTCATCCACGGAAATGCCAAGGTTGCCGCCCCCGAATTCGATTCGGTGTCAACCCGGATGCCACGGTCCGACGAAGCGGCGGCGGCGCGCTACTGGAGCGGGCGCGCGTGGGCGGAGGCGGGAAATCGCACGTTGGCGCAGCAACGCTGGCGCAACTTGATCGCGCAGCAACCGACGTCGTATTACGCTGTGGTCGCGGCTCGCCGGCTCGACCAATCTCCGTGGGCGCCGCCCGCGCAGCCCGATTCGTTCTCGCGCGTCCCAGCTGTCGACAGCGGCATGGCCCGCATCGCGCTACTCGATCGTCTGGGGATGGACGTAGAGGCGCGCTTCGAGTACGACGCCCTCGAGGAGGCGGCGGCCGCTGGGTCGGCCGATCGGATGGTCGCGACCGCGCACGCGTTTCTCGACCACGACCAGTCGTCGCGGGCGATTCGTCTCGCGCAGCGGATGGTCGATCTCGGCCATCGCGACGCGCGAGCGTACCGACTGCTCTTTCCCGTGCTCGATCGCGACGAGTTGACGCGTGATGCGAAAGCACATGGACTCGATCCGGCGCTGGTCGCCGCCGTGATCCGTCAGGAGTCGAGCTTCAACCCACGAGCGGTCTCCGTCGCCGGCGCGCGTGGCCTAATGCAAGTGTTGCCGAGTGTGGGCGCCGACATCTCGCGCTCACTCGACTTTCCGGTCTGGAACTCGGCGCTGTTGTTCGACGCCGACGCCAATCTCCAGATCGGAACGTCGCACCTGGCCGCGTTCATCAAACAATATGATGCGTTGCCGCGGGTGCTGGCCGCGTACAACGCCGGCGGTTCCCGCGTGTCGCGCTGGTCGGCAAGAGAAGGCGCCGGCGACCCAGAAGTCTTCGCCGAGCGAATTCCGTTCGCCGAGACGCGCGACTACGTGCGCCTCGTGCAGCGCAACCAGGCGATCTACAGGGTGCTCTACGACTGGTGAACGGACTCCTTGTCCAAGTCTTACCAGCCCGGAGCGAGTTGGAAGCCCCAGACCCACTGCTTCTTCGGCCGCTGGAATGGATGGGCCGCGTACGCTTCCATGATCGCGTAACCCATCAGGTTGAAGCGGAACGAGACGCCTGCGCTGAACACCGGGATGCGATCGGCGCACGGGTAGTACGACTGCTGGAGTGCCTGAAGGTTGCTCGTGGGCTGCGCGCAGTTGGTCGGAATGTCGTTCGCTTCGCGCGTCAACCGGAAGTTCGGCGCCTGGGCGTTCGTATACGACACGCCGGCGTCGAAGAACGGCGAGACTTCGGTCGGCAGGAAGGGGAAGTTCAACAGCCCGAACCCTTCCGTACCGAAGAGCGGAATGCGGAATTCGGCGTTCACGACGCCCACTTTGCTGCCGAACAACCGTTGGAACGCCGGGCAGCCCGTCGACGCCGCCTGCGAGCCGGATACCGCACCCGACACCGTGCACTCGTCGCTGGTAAACGAGCCGTAGCCGTAGCCGCGCATGAGCGTTTCCTCACCGAGGTAGATCGGCCACGTCGTGTTCACGTCCTCGGCACCGCTCCCGTAACGGCCGATCGACATGCCGCGGAAGGCGAGTGTGAACGGGCGCAGGAAGAAATAGCGGCGGTAATCGGCAATCGCCAACTGATACGTCACTGACCCGAAGGTCGGCGTGTACTGTATTCGATACCGCTCGCCTTGCACCGGCGACGTGAACGCCGCGAACGAATTGTCACCGACGTAGGCGACCGACGGCTCGGCGAACACCACCGGCTTGTATTGCGATCCGATGTTCGTGTCGCGCTGATCGACAACCGAGTTCCCGACGAACACAGTCTGGAACAGTTCAGTGTCGAATCCATAGTGCGTCACGCTACCCGTCAGCTCGAGCCGTCGCGTGCTCGAGAAGGGGTACTGTGTGAACATCATCGCCTGATCGATGTAGATGCGTTGCAGCACCTGGTTCACCGAGTAGCCCTGTATGGGCCCGCTCGTCGTCTGCAACGTCGTATCCTGCAGGTAGACTTGACCCGTGAGATACGGTATGTGCTCGACCCCGGCGCCCCAATTCCACCGGTTCTTCAAGTTGTAGTACTGGAGTGCGCCGCCAATATCTTTCACGGTTCCGTTGGCTTGAATCGCCGCGAAGATCTGTCGATCGCTCAACTGGTCGCCGAAGATCATCGACACGCCGCCGGCCACGCCGGTGCCGAACGGACCGCCTGCAACCACGCCGAGGCTCGGTTGGCCGATCGCGTCGAGCGAGAACGATGAATGATATGGCTCGACTGTGAACTCCGATCCCGACGGCAAACCCGTTGTCGCATCGGCGAGATAGCCCATCACGAGACTGCGCGTCACCTGCGGCGGCGGCAGCTTATCGCCCTCGGCCACGTTCGACGGTGTAACGAGCGTTCCCGCCGTCTGCGACTGATCGAGACCGCGAATCTCGTTGCCCTGATTGTAGAACGTGGAAAGCAGCATCTTGCCGGTCTGTCGCGACACCGAGATCGATGGCGAGACGGTGGTGATGCCGCTCACACCGGTCGAGACGTGTGTCACACGGTACACCTGCCCGCTGGCGAGATCCAGTCGGTACACATCGGCGAAGCCGTCCTGATCGGAGACGAAGAACAGATCTTTGCCGTCCGGCGAGAACTGCGGATTGATGTGCTTGCCGCGCGCGAACGGCGAGAACACGCTGATTCGCCCGGTGGCCAGGTCATACGTTGCCAATTGCAGCGGCGAGTACTTGAGCGTGTTGAAGTCCGTCTGTGGACCGCGGTCGGTCGCGAAAGCGATCGTCTTGCCGTCGGGCGACCACGTTGGCTGGATGTCGGCGTACTTGTCGTTCGTGAGCTGGCGAATGGTTCCGGCGGCGAGATCGAGCAAGTACAGATCGCTGATGCCGCCGGCTTGGCCGGAGAATGCGAGGGTCTTGCCGTCAGGAGACCACGAGACGTGGCTGACGGCGCCGATGCCGGGAAGCTTGATACGGCGATCGATGCTCGTGCTCTTCGTGTTCAAAATCGCGATCTCGTTCGCGCCCTCGGCGTAGACGATGAACGCGAATTCGCTGCCGTCGGGCGACCAATCACCCGCCGAGTTGATGAAGCTGATCGCGTCGAAGTGCGGATCGCTCGACGGACCGGCGAGTTTCTTGATGATCTTGCCCGTCGTTGCGTCGCCCACGAACAGGTCGATGCTGAACAGGCTCCGGCTCGAGAAGAACGCGAAGAGCTTTCCGTCAGGGCTGATCGTGGGCGCCAGGTTGTAGTCGCCCGTATGTTCGAGACCCACGAGCTTCGTGCCGACGCTGTCCGGATGCGTGCGGCCGGCGAGCTGCGGCAGGTACATCTCGCGATTGGCCGCTGCCCAATCCTTCGACAACGAATCCTGGTTCTCGCCCAGCACGCGCACGAGCGCATTGTCCCAACCGAGTCGCAGCGCCGTGCGGTAGACGTCGACGATCGCGCGATCGCCCCAACGTCCGCCCACGTATGCCCACAATGCCTGACCGTAGCGGTACGGGAAATAGCGTGGATCGGTGGTGAGCTGCTTGATCGTCGGGAACTTGTTGCGCATCACGGCGTCGCGCATCCACATCGCAGTGAGCGGATCTTCGCGCCCGAGCGAGAAGTACTCGGCCATTCCCTCGATCAACCAGAGGGGAAGGGCATCGAGACGCATCAGGCCACCGCCGGGCGTTCCCTCGGCGATGTTGTATTGGAAGACGTGCACCAGCTCGTGGCCGAGCACGTGATCGTTGTCCGCGTAAATGCCGGTGAACGGCATGATGACGCGTGTGCGGTTCGATTCGGTGACGCCGCCCGTTCCTTCCTCGAGCTGCTCGCCCACGACGTTCGTCTGCTCGAAGTCCGGATGATCGGCGTAGAAGACGAGCGACTTCCGATCGAACGCGTGACGGAAGGTGTCGGAGTGGCGCGCGTACCAACGCTCGGCCATGCGGCCGGCGTCACGTACGATCGTCGACTCGGGTCCGTAGAAGAAGTTGTCGAAGTGTTCCGACTTCAGGATTTTCCAGTCGAAACTTTCGTATTGAACCTTGTTGCGTCCAAAGTAATCCTGGGCGCCGGACGGGAATGACACAGTGAGCACGAGGAGCGGCGTCACCATCGCCGTCCAGTGCATACGGAGTCGGGTCATGAAAAGTCCCGCGGAGTTGTCCGCAGCAAAGAGTCGTTCCGGACCCCGGTCGATGGAGCTGCTCGGAAGCCGTCGCTTGCTCGGTTCGGGCAAAGGACGTGCCCCTACTCAGTCAATCTTCCTGTCCGCCGAGAGAATCGCCGCGTTGTTGCGATCACAGTGCAGAAACTCCCCGGGTGCTGCCCCAATTTGGAGGGGCTTCACTACCCCTCCCGCAACACGGTGTGCCGTTGTGCTCGGTCGAGCCCCGCTCCGAGGAACTTAGCACGCCGCCGATCTAACTGCATTTAAGACACCCGAATCCGCCCCTGCCCCCAATGCACGGCTGGGCTGATTCCTGGTGATCAACACGGCGAGCCTCTGAGAAGTTGCCGAAATCGATTCGAGTCGTTGAACGGTCGTCGCCAGCTTGGGGCGACCATTCGTGGTTGAGCTAAGAGGAAAGGCGGGTTATGGCGGATCGCCCGGAATACAAGCGCACCCTGGTCGATCGTCACGGGCCGGCGGCCTTGGATTACGTACGCGCCTGGGCATACGGTGCGATGGTGTCTGGGATCACGGTAGCGGCGTTCGCCCTACGAGTGGGCTTCAAATGGTGGACGATTCCCGTCGCGCTCTGTGCGGGCGCCGCCGTCAGTGCGCTCGGCTGGCTCATGGCCCAAACAGCTGGCAGCGCGTGGAAACATGTAACGGTCGACGGAAGCAGCACGCCCTACACCGAACAGTATTCGGCGCAGCAAGCGCTTGTGATGCAAGGAAGGCTCGACGAAGCGCTCGCCTCGTTCGAGTCGGTGATCAATGATGAGCCGAACAACGTCGACGTACGGATTCGAGCCGCCGAGCTGTATGCCCGGGACGCCGGGAATCATCAGCGCGCCGCGGAGCTTTTCCGCGCGGTCCAGCGCATCCCGACGATCGCGCAGGGGCAAGACGTGTATGTCAGCCATCGTCTCGTCGATTTGTTGACCGGACCGCTGAACGACCAAGGGCGAGCCCTCGTTGAGCTTCGCCGGCTGATCGAGCGGTATCCGGGGAGCGCCGCCGCCGATAGAGCCCGAGCAGCACTCGCGATCCTCAAAGCACGTCACTTCGCCGACTCTGATCGGAATTCACCAACCTGAGAAGCGAAGCGACGAAGGATCCACTCTCCGCAACTCGCGGACAGTAGATCCTTCGTCGGTTTTCTCAGGATGACAGCGGGCGCTGTCAGGCCTTACGATCCAAGCACGACGTGAAGTTTGGATTTCCGATCTGTTCGTCCGTCGTCACGGGCAGATTGACGTCCGTTCCGTAATTTCCGCCCTGGAAGTGCACTCCAACCGGGAATGTGTCCGAGCCATCGGGCGCCCGGCCATAGTCGCGGATCAAGCGGCGGAGATCACCGAGTCGGTGGCCGCGGCCAAACTGCCAGAAGGCCATCTCCCTGAAGAGGAGCGCCACCCGGCCGGCTTGCGTTCCGGGGTCCGTGAGCGCCGGCATGACCGGAGTCGTCCACCCGGGATGCGTTCCGGTCGCGGTCGGGCTTGGCGCCGTGATCTGCAACGGCGTGGCGCGAAGCGCATTGAGGATCGTCATCATGCCTGCTGGATTTCCGGCTTGCAGCGCGGCTTCGGCTTCGATCAACCGCGCGTCGAGCCCATGGACGACCGCCACGGCCGACGTTTGGCCCCACAGGCTGTCGACCTGGATCACGAACGTATTGCCATCCTGAGACTTCACCGTGTCGCGGCCATTGCTTGCGATCTTGTAGTGCGCCGGAACGCGGGGATCGTGCGCCGAGAAGAACGGAATGGCGTTCTTGACGACGATGCTGCGTGAATTCCCCTGGAGGCTGTCGGCAACCGTGTAGCGGTTTTGGCTTGCCGCTTGGTCCCACAAGGTGTTGATGCCGCCGGTCAGCGACGCCGTGACGTCATACCGATACGTCGTTGGAATGCCGGCGACGAGCGCGGCGGCGGCCGGCGCGTTGGACAGGCCGACGCCGAGAAGCGCGCGCGCTTTGGCGATTCGCGCGGCGCGATTGATCGAAACGCTCGACGCATCCGACGCGCCGGACAAGGCCAGGGCGCTATCGAACGACGCGATGGCGACGTTGAACACGTCCTTCACCGGCAGCGGCTTTCCGAATACGATTTGAGATCCTGCTCCATCACTGAGCGGAATGCCGTTGCAGTAATCCGACGCCAGCTGGAACTCGGCGAAGCCACGGGCGAAATACATCTCCGCGATATCGGACGCGGGAGTCGGCTTGTACTTGTTGAGCAGCGCGATCGCCTGGTTCGCATCCGTGCGAACGCGGTACAAGGCACGTAGCTCGTTGTTGACGGTTGAGTTGTTCAGCTGGATGGAACGCTGATCGGTCTCCTGATTCTGCACGAACGTCGAGCTCGTGGCCCATTCGTCGGCCAGCAGGCCGCCGAACATCCACGTGCTTTCCCCATCAGCGGTCGCCGTACGCAAACGTGCGAGCGCGCCGTTCCGAACCGCCGTAGCACCGGCCGCCGATTGCACGGACGACGGGTTGATGATGGTCGGGTCGATGGCCTCGAGCAGATTCGTTTTGACGGTGTCGCACGACGCGAGTCCGGCAGCGCTCGCGAGAGCGACGGTCGCTGCGACCGCCCGGCCACTCTTGATTGGAAGTCTCATATAGGTAGTGGTCGAAGGTCAGAAGCCAAGGTTGAGACGAAGCTGGAAGAGCGTCGGCGACGCGAACGTCTGGAATTCACTCGGCGTGTCGCCGCCGCCCGTGGCCGTGAAGTCACTTTCCGGATCCGTCCCGCGATACTTCGTCCACAGGTGCAGGTT
>DASVYG010000462.1:0-8556 GCA_036392315.1 Gemmatimonadaceae bacterium | reverse complement strand
CTGCCGCTGGGTTTCGCAACGCCGTCGTTAGAAGTTCCTATATCGGTGGACTGAGCGTGGCCGATACGACCTACGTCGGGCCGTGGCCGCCCAGGCCAGCGTTTGGGCCCGAGAATCCTGCAGCGACCGGTCTTAGGAACTGCAATTCCGAGGCACGCAGCCACAGAAATATGAGAAGCCAACGCGCATAGGTCGTTGGCTTCTTTACGGATGGGGTGGGATTCGAACCCACGTTAGGCTTTTGACCTAAACACACTTTCCAGGCGTGCGCCTTAAACCACTCGGCCACCCATCCCGGCGTTCTCCGATTAAAACAAAAAACCGGTGTGACGGCCCGAACGTGCCGCCGCGCCGGGAAGTGCATCGAAGCGGACAGGGAGAGATTCGAACTCTCGATACCGGGTTAACCGGTATGCCGGTTTTCGAGACCGGTGCCTTCAACCACTCGGCCACCTGTCCGGGACAGCCAGGGATATTAGACCGTAGACGCAGGAGAGTCAACGACTTGCCGACGCGTGCGGAAGAATTCAGTCAGCAGCGCGCCGCACTCTGAAGCGCGAACGCCGGCAACGACTTCGGGCCGGTGATTGAGCTTGGGATGACGCAGCAAGTCGTTTACCGATCCGGCCATCCCGGCCTTCTCATCCCATGCGCCGAACACCACACGGCCGAGCCGCGCAAGCACGATCGCACCGGCGCACATCGCGCATGGCTCCAGCGTGACGAACAACGTGCAGCCCTCGAGTCGCCACGAGCCAACCGCGGACGACGCCGCGCGGATCGCCAACACCTCGGCGTGGGCCGTGGCGTCCCGATCGCGTAACGTGCGGTTGCTCGCGCGAGCGATCACGACGCCATCGCGAACGATGATCGCGCCCACCGGCACTTCGCCCGCCGCAGCGGCAGCACGCGCCTCGGCCAGGGCCTCGGCCATCCAGACATCGTCGGCAGTCATCGACATCACTGAATATCGGCGATGTCGCCGACCTTTTCGAGCGGCACTGGCGGTTCTCCCGATTCGATCATATGTCTCCTTCCAACGCGCGACGGCAGATGTCGGCGAGGCGGCGTTTGTCCTCAGCGGTGATGCGGTCGAGTAGACCGCGTCGAATGACCGCATTGTGAACCGGGCGCGCGAGATTCAAGCGACGGAGACCCCGATCGGTCAGCACGGTGTGAAACCCGCGGCCGTCGTCGGGATCGACCTCGCGAGCGACGAGGCGCTCGCGTTCGAGGCGCGTCACGAGATGCGTGAGGCCCGCCGCGCTGAGCGCGACCTGTCGAGCCAACTCCGCCATGCGGAGGCGTCGCCTGGGTGCGTTGTACAGCGTGATCAAGACGTCGAACTCGGCGACCGACAACCCGTGCGCCTCGCGCAGCGCCTCGTCGAGGTCGCGGAGGATGCGACCGCTGAGAAGGAGGACGCCGTGCCACGCAGCGACGTCGCCCGGCGGGAGGAATTCAGGTATCGCGTTCGCTCTTGCGCGTTTCGCCATGCACAAATATACTTTCCTACGAAAGGAAAATTCAACCCCTCGGGAGGATCCATGTTCGCGCAAGTCGTGACGTTCGAGGAAGAGCCCACGCAGCTCCAGGCAGGCATCGACCATGTGCTCGACGACATCATTCCCGCGCTCCAGAACGCGCCCGGCCTCACCGGGGCGTGGCTCGTCGATCGCGCGCGCGGCAAGCGAGTCTCGGTCATGATCTGGGATTCCGAAGCGGCCGCCACGGCGGCGATGGCCGTCGTGCAGCAGCGCATCGCCACGAGCAAGCACGCGCGGCCCAAGCCGACGTCGATCGAGCGGTTCGAGGTCTACGCCAGCGTCCGCCCTTCCCCGTCCAGTGGCGAGGCGATTGCAAGAACTGTGATGTCAGCCATCGAGTCGGGAGACCTCGCCGGCGCGCGCGCGCTGATTCACGATGACTTCCAGTTCAGCGGCCCCGTCCCCGAACCCATCGGACCGGATGCGTGGCTTGGCGTGCACGGCCTCCTCAATTCGGCGATGTCGGAATTCCGCTTCAATCCGTCGGGCTTCGAGCAGACCGACGACGGCGTGCGATTCAATGTCGCGCTGACTATGAGACACACCGGGGTTCTCAACCTCCCGCCCATGGGCGTGGCGGGTGTGGCGGCCACCGGCAAGTCGATCGCGTTGCCCGCGGAACGGGCCTCGGTCACGATCAAGAATGGGAAGCTCGCACGGTGGAGCAACGTCACGCCTGCCGACGGCGGACTCGTCGGCATTGCGTCGCAGGTCGGCGCGCGGAGCTAATCAGCGTCGCCGTGCATTGCGCGTCATCCCGAGCAAAACGAAGGATCTGCTGCCGACCCGCACAGCAGATCCTTCATCGCTTCGCGCCTCAGGATGACACGGAGGCGCCTACGCGCCGACCGTCTCGCGCGCCGGCTCGTTCGAGAACTCTAATCCGCCCTTCCCGTCCGGCCGCACGACGATCACGTCGCCGTCGCCGAACTTCCCTTCGAGCACTGCCATCGCCAGCGGATTCTGGATCAACCGCTGAATCGACCGCTTGAGCGGCCGCGCGCCGAACGCCGGATCATACCCTTCCTCGGCAAGTAGCCGCTTCGCGTCCGGAGTGACCTCGAGCGTGATCTTGCGATCGGCCAGGAGCCTGTCGAGCCGCTTGAGCTGCAGGTCGACGATCTTTTCGATCTGCTCCGTGCTCAGCGGATGGAAGATGATGATGTCGTCGATGCGGTTGAGGAACTCCGGCTTGAAGTGCTGCCGGAGCGACGCCATGACCTGGGTCTCGACCAGCGCCCAATCACCGCGCGCATGCTCGAGAATGAACGTCGAGCCGACATTCGACGTCATGATCACAACGCTGTTCCGGAAGTCGACCGTGCGTCCCTGCGAATCGGTCAGGCGTCCGTCGTCGAGAATCTGTAGCAGGATGTTGAAGACGTCCGGGTGCGCCTTCTCGATCTCGTCGAACAGGATCACGGAATACGGACGCCGACGCACTGCTTCGGTAAGCTGTCCGCCTTCCTCGTAGCCAATGTAGCCCGGCGGCGCGCCGATGAGCCGAGCCACGGCGTGCTTCTCCATGTACTCCGACATGTCGATGCGCACCATCGCGTGCTCATCGTCGAACAAGAACTCGGCGAGCGCACGCGCCGTCTCCGTTTTCCCGACGCCCGTGGGACCGAGGAAAATGAACGAGCCGATCGGGCGATTCGGATCCTGTAATCCCGCGCGAGAGCGACGCACGGCGTTCGCGACGGCATGCACGGCTTCGTCCTGCCCGATGACGCGGTTCGCCAACTCCTGATCCAGCTTGGTGAGCCGCGCGCGTTCGCTCTCGAGCATCCGCGACACAGGAATGCCGGTCCAGCGCGCGACGATCTCGGCGATGTCGTCGGCACCGACTTCCTCTTTTAAGAACTGTGGTCGACCTTCCGCGCTCGAGAGCTTCTGCTCCGTCTCGCGCATGCGGCGCTCGAGCTCGGGAATACGACCATACGTGATCTCGGCGGCCTTGGTCAGGTCGCCGCGACGCGATGCCTGCTCCGCCTCGGTGCGAGCGGCCTCGATCTCCTGCTTGATCTTGCCCACGCCGCCCAGCATCTCCTTCTCGTGCTGCCACTGGGCCTTCATGGCCGAGGACCGCTCCTTAAGCCCGGCGACCTCGCGCTCGATCTCTTCGCGGCGTTCGATGGCCGCGCGATCCTTCTCCTTGAGCAGCGCCGTGCGCTCGATCTCGAGCTGCATGATGCGGCGCTCGACCTCGTCGATCTCTTGCGGCATCGAGTCGATCTCGATTCTCAGCCTCGACGCGGCTTCGTCCACCAAATCAATTGCCTTGTCGGGCAAGAACCGGTCGCCGATGTAGCGATGTGACAGCGTCGCCGCCGCGATGATCGCGTCGTCAGTGATGCGGACGCCGTGGTGCGCCTCGTAGCGCTCTTTCAATCCGCGCAGAATCGCGATCGTGTTCTCGACGCTCGGCTCGCCGACGTACACCGGCTGAAAGCGGCGCTCGAGCGCCGCGTCTTTTTCCACGTGCTGGCGATATTCGTCGAGCGTCGTCGCGCCGACCACGCGAAGCTCCCCGCGCGCCAGCATCGGCTTGAGCATGTTGCCGGCATCCATCGAGCCTTCGGCTTTGCCGGCGCCGACGATCGTGTGCATCTCGTCGATGAACACGATGAACATGCCCTGCGCCTCGACGATCTCCTTGAGCACCGCCTTGAGCCGCTCCTCGAACTCGCCGCGGAATTTGGCGCCGGCGATCAACGCGCCCAGGTCCAGCGAGACAAGACGCTTGTTGCGCAAACCTTCGGGGACGTCGCCGTTGACGATCCGCTGCGCCAAGCCTTCGACGATCGCCGTCTTGCCGACGCCCGGCTCACCGATGAGCCCCGGATTGTTCTTGGTGCGCCGCGACAATACTTGAATGACGCGGCGAATCTCTTCGTCGCGCCCGATGACCGGATCGAGCTTGCCGCGGCGAGCGGCGTCGGTGAGGTCGCGGGTGTATCGCTGGAGCGCCTGGTATTGGTTCTCAGGGCTCTGATCGGTCACGCGGTGGGATCCGCGCACCGCCTCGAGCGCCGAGAGCAGCGCATCGTGATTGGCGCCCGCGGCCGTCAGGACGCCGCGGCTCTCGGTGCCCTTCGTGTCCGACAGCGCGAGCAGCAGGTGCTCGGTCGAGACGTACTCGTCGCCGAGGTGTTTGGCCTCGTCCTCGGCCTTGTCGAAAACTTGGTTGAGCTCGCGCGAGAGCGTGGGCTGGGCGCCGGTCTGCTTGGGGTAGCGCGCGATCTCGCGCGCGATCTGCTCGCGCATCGCGGCGACGCTCGCCCCGAGTTTTTGCAGAACAGGTACGACGATACTCTCATCTTGCTCGAGCAGCGCCGCGAGCAAATGGAGATCGTAGACGTTCGGGTTGCCGTTGCGGCGGGCAGCGTTCACGGCCTCGTTGAACGCTTCGCCGGCTTTGACGGTGAGTTTTTCTGGGTTGATCATGATGGTCCCGAGGGCAACGTCAGTGCCGATTGAATGCGCCAATGCGGCGGACGCCGCGAAAAGCGCGCCGTGCTCCTCGGATAATACTCTGCCAACGCGGCCGACGATGTTTCGTTCGCACTCGCTAATGGCAGAACGCACGCGCGCCGAGAGCCTTTGCTCTCGGCGCGCGTGACGTCTTTGACTGAGCGGGACCTACTTGGCGTAATAGCTCTTCGTCGTCCCGGCCAGCTTTCCATCGATGAACAACTGCACGATGTACGTGCCGGACGCCGCATCCTTCCGCGTGCCCGGAATCTTTCCATCCCAGAACCCCGTGTAGAATCCGCAGCCGAGCCGCATGTTCGACACTGGTCCTGCCGCCGAGGTGGTTGGGCTCGGCCTTGAGGCATTGCCGCCAACATACAGAACCGGAATGGCCACTTGCTGCGCCAGAATATTCAGGATCCGTATGCTCACGCTGTGTTGCTGGCTTCCATCCGTGCAGGCCGTTGTGTCGACGCTGAACGGAATGTAAACCTCCGGATTAAAGGGATTCGGATAAGGCTTTCCGAATGCCCCTGCACTGTGCTCTCGAGGCGTTTGCTGGCTTTGCTGCCCCGCCGCATACTTTGGCGTCATCGCACAAAGGGCGAGCACGAGCACAAGTGCTGCCCAGCGGTGGTACATATTGTCTCCGCGCTAACGAAACAGGACGATTACAAGAGCTCCTGAATAGGTGAACCTGAGGAACTGCCACGTGACTCGAAGGTAGGGTTTGGGCAAGCCCCTGTCAAGCGAGCCGTGGCGTGGAGTACCATGCAGCATAGGAATTTACGTGCCACGCCAGACGCGCCCGCCAGGTTTTCGGTCGGTGTGTCCGACTCGATCGCAGTACTCCAAAAGCGGAATCAGAAACTTCCGAGACAGCCCTAGCTTTTCGCGCAACTCGGCCGGTCCGGTCTCCGCACCGCCCTGCATGGCCGCACGGAGGCGATCGACAAGCCGCGTGAGGTGGGCGGTCATATAGTACCGATTCTGCTCAACTTGCACGACGTCGCCGCGGCGCTCGAGGAATCGCAGTACGGGAGACGGATCCTGTCCAAGCTCAGTGGTCAGCTCCTCCACGCTGGGGGGCTCCGACCCCGCCGCCTCGAGCCGCGCGACGACGTCGGCAGCGGTCCGTTCGCCCACTGCGTCTAATTTTGGGGCCCAACCATTTACGGCGATCGCGCTGCCGACCGCGACAATGCGACCCGCCGCCAGCTGGGCCTGAACGGCCGCTCCGACGACTTCGGGACTGCCGCGGAGGCTCGACCGGAGCAGCTGCGTCGGCATCCCGGGCTCAAGCGGATGCTCGCGATGGTACCGAACGGCCGTCGCGAGCAGTTCGCTCTCGAATGCCGCGAGCGTCGCGCTCGACACCACGCGCGACGAGACCACTGAGAAGTCTCCCCCCTGCGCCTGTCGCTGCGCCGCCCGCGGCGACGAGCCCAATCTAACGGCCAGGCTCGACAGCTCGACACCATCGCCGCCAGCCTCGTCGACCAGTTGAGCCAACCGATCGCGCTCGGACATCCGAGGCCTCCACGGACGCGCCCGGCGCGGCGCGTAGGGATCGGTGATGACCCCGCCGCCGATCGTGTTGAGCGGCGCCGACGTGCGGAGTACGAAACGATCGCCGGCGCGAAGCAGAGCGGGTGCGTCGAGCACGAGACGCGCCGCGAAGGGGCGATCGTGATCCACGGTCCGCGCAACAACTCGCGCCCCGACCTCTGTGGTTCCGACGTGCAGGCGAAACCACGTCCTCGGTCGTAGGTCGATCTCGACGCCTGTCACGAGGACGACGTCGGCGCGGGCGAGCGTGGTCGTCCGCCAGTCGCGGTCCGTCACGATCGTCGAGCCGCGTGGAATGTCTGCGACGTCGACGCCGGCGAGTGCCACGGCAGTGCGCCCGCCGGGAAGCGCCACGTCAAGCTGCGAGCCGTGGCCCTGAATCCCGCGCACGCGAGCCGTTCGATCGCCGGGGAGGATGCGCACGGTCTCGTCGCGCGACAAGCGGCCGGACCATACCGTCCCAGTAACCACGGTGCCCGTTCCCTTGATCGTGAACGCGCGGTCGACGGGCAGGCGAAACAGATCATCGTCACCGCGCGCGGGAATCGAGCGCGCGGATTCGGCGAGCGCCTCCCTCAGACGCGCGATTCCCTGCCCCGTGTGCGCCGACGTCGGGATGACCGGTGCGTCGGGAAGCGTTGCTGCTGTCGCCGAGCGTACGTCTTCTTCGACGAGCGCGAGCCATTCGGCATCGACCAGATCAGCTTTGGTAATCGCGATGACTCCGCGGCGCACGCCGAGCAAATCGAGAATGGCGAGATGCTCGCGCGTTTGCGGCATCACGCCTTCATCGGCCGCGATGACGACGAGGGCGAGATCGATTCCCGTCGCGCCGGCGACCATCGTTCGGACGAACGCTTCGTGACCCGGAACGTCCACCACGCCGATCGTCCCAAATCCATCGAGTGTGAGTGGCGCGAACCCAAGCTCGATTGTGATTCCACGCCGCTTCTCTTCGGGCAAGCGATCCGTGTCGACGCCCGTCAGCGCGCGCACGAGCGTCGTCTTGCCATGATCGATGTGGCCCGCGGTGCCAAGGATCACGCGGCGCCCCCGGTCCAGGCGTCCTGCTCCCAGACGTCGAACGCGCGCAGGGGGCGCTCATCGGCGAGATGCTCGCGTAGAAACTCGCGGAGAAGCCGCTGATGCGCGCGCGCGTCGTTGTTATCGGCCAGCGGATGCGACGTTCCAGCGAGCCAATCGCGTAGCGCGGCGCGGGCTGTGGGCGGCAGCGTGCGTGCACTTCGTGCCAGATGGCCGCACCGGGCGCAGAGTGCGCCGCCGGCAGGGTGGCTGAAGATCGCCGCCACGCCAGGATCGATAGGCGCGTGGCACTCGGCGCAATTGTCGATGGTCGGCGCGAGACCGAGCTCGGAGACGACGCGCCACGCGCTCTCGATCGTAACGTCACGGGCGCGATCGGCTGATGCCGCACCGATGTCATCGAGGGCGGACTGGATCGCGTCGAACAATCCAGGATCGGCATCCTCGCTCGAAAAGCGCAACGCCAACTCGGCGATCGCGCTCGCACCGGTGAAGCGCGACAGCTGCGCCGCGAGCTGCGGCCGCGAGCGGGTCACGTCGAACGCGCTGAGTGTGTCGAGATCGCGTCCGGCTTTGGTCTGCAGCTCGGCGGTTCCCTGCGCATAGAGATCGAGCGCCGACCCGAATCGGCGTTTCGATCGTCGAGCGCCGCGCGCAAGCACCGAGCGCACTCCAGCCTCCCGGGTCACGAGCTTCAAGATCCGGGAGGACTCGAGATAGTCGAACGAGTGCAGGACGATGGCTTCGGTCACGACCACGCTCATGACCGAAAGCTATCCCATTGTCATCGGTTCAGAACGTCACGCGCGCGCCGGCGAGAACGGTGCGACGCGGACTCAGGAACCCGTAGACCGACTGATACGTCGCGTCGAACAGGTTCTCGACATGAAGGGTCAGGTCAGCGGCCTTGAGAGCCGATCCC
>DASVYG010000461.1:0-3843 GCA_036392315.1 Gemmatimonadaceae bacterium | reverse complement strand
GCCAGAGAATCGCGCCGCGCGGCGTACTCGCGCTCTGGGATTTGCCCAGGGACCGCGCTCACCGCGAACGGCACGGCGAGAAACCCGGTGAGTACTGCGCGATGCGCGGTGCGCATTAGCGCGGACCTCCGTCCGGCGTGGTCTTACCGTTCTCGGGCAGGAGCACGAACCGCGCGTAGTTCGAAGTATTGAAGTAGGTCTTTGCCGCGTCCTGAATCTGCGCCGGCGTCAGCTTCTTGATCATTTCCTCATAGGGTCCCACGAGCCCGCCGACGTCTTCCCCGGCCTGCTCGCGCCCAATGATGTTGGCGAGCCAGTAGCTGTTTTGCTTGAGGTTCACTTCCTGCGCGCGCAGAAATTCTTCCTTGACCTTGTCGACATCGGCTTGTGTCGGACCTTGCGTCTTGAGCGAATCGATGAGCGCGAAGGTGCTCTTCGTCAACTTCTCGACGTTGTCGGGTGAGGAATTGAACTGCACTTGGATGGAGTACTCCTGGCGTGGGACGCGACTGCAACCGCCGCCGACGCCTGGGCTGTACGTTCCGCCGAGCTGCTCGCGCAGCGTCTCCGTGAGCTTGATTTGGAACAATTCCACGAGCGCGCGAATCGCGAATCGCGTATCGGGCGCGTTGCGACACGCACCGGTGAAGTCGATGATCGTGTTCGCCTTGGGCTCGACGCCCTTGTGTACGACCTTCTCGACGATCCCCTTGGGCGGCGAGCCGCCGTTGTCGCGGAACGTTTCGGTGCGTCCGATCGACGGCAGCGACGCGAGATACTTCTCGACCAACGGCTTGAGCGTCGTCGAATCGACGTTGCCGACGAAGACGAAGGTGAAGTCGCTCGCGTCGGCGAACCGGTTCTTGTAGAACGCGAAGGCCTTTTCCGGGTTCACCTCCGCGAACGTCGCCGCGGTGATCGGCCGCGCGCGGTATGCGTGCTGCGTCATCGTCCATGATACGGTGTCGCTGAACACCTGGTCGGGGTCGGAGCCCCGATTGGCCAGGAACGGGGCGACCTGGTTCTTGAACGCCTCGAACGCGGCCGTATCGAGCCGCGGTGCGGTGAAGTCGAGATAAATGAGCTGGAACAGCGTCTCGAGATCCTTGGGCGATGCACGGCCGCTCACTCCCTCGCTCGTCTCGCCGATGGTCGCGTTCGCCGACGCGGCCTTGCCGGCGAGCTTCTTCTGCAGGTCGGTCTGGTTGAATTTTCCGAGGCCGCTCTCCGACACGATGCGCGACGCGAGACCCGCCGACATGTAGTCGGAATCGCTCGACAGCGACGTGCCCCCTGGACTGTACGCGCCCACCAGCACCTCGTCCGCCTTGAAATCGGTCGGCTTCACGAGAACGCGCACGCCGTTCGACAACTTCCATTCGAACATGCTCACGCTCGGGATCGCGCGACCCGACACGACCTTGCCCGGCGTCGGCGGCCGATCGACCAGCGCTTCTCCCGAGAGATTTTCGGTGTACGCCTTGACCGGCGCCTTAGCGGCGCGCTCGAACACTGCGAGCAGGCTGGCGCGCGTCGGAATCTTCACGCTGTCCTTTTGCGGCGACTCGGCGATGATCACTCGGTTCTCGTCGGTGATCCACTTGCTCGCCAGCTTGTTGACGTCGGCCAGGGTGATCGTCGGGACGAGCTCGTTCACGAGCTTGTATTCGTACTCGATGCCGGGAATCGCCTCGGCGTCCAGAAAGTTGTTGATGTATTCCTGGACGAAGGCCGCCGACTGCGTCTTGTCACGCTCGTCGTATGCGCGCTCGTAACCGCGGATCAAGCTCTGCTTCTGGCGGTCGAGCTCCGACTGCAGAAATCCGAACTGGTCGACACGCTTTGCCTCGGCCAACAATGCCTCGAGCCCGGGCTCGATCGCGCCGTCCTTCACGTTGGCGCTCAGCGTGAACCCGTCGGTGTTCCGGCCGATGAAATTCCCCTTCGACGCATCCGCGCCGAGGAAGGGCGCGTCCGGCTTCTGCGCGATCTCCTCGAGCCGCGCGTTGAGCATGCCGAGATAGAGGCGCTCCATCAGGTCGCGCCGATAGTCGCCGACCGTCTTGGTCTTTTCCGCCGGCAACTTGAAGACGAGCTCGACGTCGGAGCCCGTCGCTTCTTTGTCCGATGCCACGGCGATGAGCGGCTCTTTGTTCCCCGGAACCGGCGCGATCGGTCGCTTCGTGGGATTCACCGGCTTCGGAATCCCGGCGAAGTGCTTCTTGATCTCCGCCGCGATTTCGTCCGGGTTGAAGTCGCCAACGGCGATCACCGCTTGGAGATCCGGTCGGTACCAAGTCTTGTAGAAACCGCGCAGACGAGCCGGTGTCGCCGACATGATGCTCGCCTCGTTCCCGATCGGCAGCCGGTCGGCATAGCGCGAACCGTTCAGCGCGATCGGCAGCCATTGATGCAGCATGCGATCGCCGGCGCCTTTGCCCAGCCGCCACTCCTCGCGCACCACACCGCGCTCGTTGGCGACCTCGGTCGAGTCGAATACTTGACCGTGAGCCCAGTCTTCGAGAATTGTGAATGCTTGATCGACGATCCGCGCGGTGTCGGTCGGAATGGGCAGGATATAGACGGTCTCGTCGAAGCCCGTGTAGGCATTCAGGTCGGCGCCGAAGCGCACGCCGATCGACTGCAAGTACTTTATGAGGTCGTTCTTGGCGAAATGCGTCGTCCCGTTGAACGCCGTGTGCTCGACGAAATGGGCGAGCCCAAGCTGGTCGTTGGTCTCGAGGATCGAGCCGGCATTGACGACGAGACGCAGCTCGGCGCGCTTCTCGGGCTTCGGATTCTGACGGATGTAGTAGCGAATTCCGTTCGGAAGCGTGCCGATACGGACTTTAGGATCGACCGGGAGCGGCGCGGTCAGGGCGGGCGCGGCCGTCTGCTTGGGTGCTTGCGCGCCGACCGGCGCGACGACGAGCAGGGCCGCGGCAATGCGAAGGAATGTTCTCGACATGATGGAATGTTACCCGGGCGCAGCGTGTCCGTTGCGGCGGGTCATTGTCGGCCTCTCGTCCGCGTGTAAGTTCTGCCCTTCCGATTGCTTCCAATCGCCGCCGGTCTGAAGTGCACGAGTGGCGAAGATGAAATATCTAAGAGGAAAAGGATCGAGATGCGACTCCGCGTAGCACGCGCCGCGATCAGCCTTTTGTTCGGAGTGAGTATTCTTTCGTGTTCCGACAGGCCGAGCGCTCCGGGCATGTCGCCGTTGTCGCCTCGATCGGCGCAACACTCGCTGTCGGTCTCGACACCGTCGGTCGTGATCAGCCAGATCTACGGTGGCGGCGGAAATTCCGGCGCCACGCTCAAGAACGATTTCATCGAGCTCTTCAATCCGGGGAGCCAGCCCGTCTCGGTCACCGGGTGGAGCGTCCAGTACGCGTCGTCGGTCGGCACGACGTGGCAGGTCACGAACCTATCGGGGACGATCCCGGCGGGTGGATACTATCTGGTGCAAGAGGCGCAGGGCGCGGGCGGCACGACGCCGCTCCCGACACCCGACGCGAGCGGCACGATCGCGATGAGCGCCACCGCCGGGAAGGTATCTCTCGTCTCCACAACGACGGCGCTGACCGGCGCGTGCCCAGTCGGATTCGTCGACCAGGTCAGCTTCGGGACGGCCGCCAGCGATTGCGGCTTCAAGACGACCGCGACGCTCAGCAACACCACCGCCGCGGTACGCGGCAATCAGGGGTGCGCATTCACCGGGGATTTGTCGGTCGATTTCGCCGCAGCCGCTCCCACCCCGCGTAACAGCGCGATCCCCATTCACCTCTGTCCGGGTGCGTTGCCCGTCGGTCCGTTGGACCACGTGTTGATCGCCGGCCCAAC
>DASVYG010000460.1:0-1946 GCA_036392315.1 Gemmatimonadaceae bacterium | reverse complement strand
GAGAGCGTCGCCGGTGGACGTGGCTTTCTCACGTCTGTCAGACACTCCCGTCTCGATGCTGGACTCGTCGTCGACGTCGCGATCCACGCGGAGGTCCGACGCTGCGCGAGCTCCAGGCCGACTTAAAGCTGTCCTGGTACCTTGTTGTATGAGGTTGCTTGCCATCATCGCCTTAGTTGTAGTTCTTCTCGTCGTGCTCGGGGCCCTGTTGCCGACCCGAACGCAGGGACTCGGGCCGCGGCCCAACCCCGCGCGCTCGTACGAGCAGGCAATCACTCGTGTCGCTCACCAACAATCATCGGACGATTCCGTTGTCGCGACGGGCGGAGGCTCGATCCTCCTCGCGCATGGCCACCGCACTCCGCGCGCTGTCGTGCTCCTGCACGGCTACACGAATTCGCCGCGCCAGTTCGAGGCGTTTGCCCACCGGCTCTATGATGCCGGCGACAACGTCTACGTCCCGAGGCTGCCGCGGCACGGCGAGCGAAACGGCACCGCGAAAACGTTCGGTGGGCTGACCGCGGAAGAACTCCGAGATTGCGCCGACTCCGCGGTCGATGTTGCCGAAGGGCTCGGGGACTCGGTCGTCACGGCCGGACTGAGTGCCGGCGGAACGATGGTGGCGTGGATCGCTCAAGAACGCGCCGTGCACCGGGCGGTCGTGATTGCACCGGTCTTCGAGCTCTCACGCGTGCCGACGTTGCTCGCCGAGCCGTTGATGAATCTCGCGCTCCGCACGCCGAACATTGCTTGGAACGAGACGCCCGACATTACTGAACCCGACCGAGAGCTCGGCGTCTCGACACGCGCGATCGCACAATTGCTCCGCCTCGGTTGGGCGGTGCGTCAAGCGGCGAAGGGCCACGCGCCCCGCACGCGCGACATCGCGGTATTGGTGAATGCGCACGACCGCACCGTCAGCACCCGGCGGGCGGTCGAGCTGGCGCGATTCTGGTCGCGTCCGGGCGTGTCCGTCGACGTGTACCAGCTGCCGGACTCTCTCGGGCTACGCCACGACATCATCGACCCTCGGCAACGTTGGGCAAAGCCGGACGTGGTCTATCCAATCCTCGAAGCCCTGATACGTGGCGAGCCACTCACGGCCGCGCTCCCGGTGCGCCAGCTCTTGCACCATCAGTGAGCGGCGCGACGATCGAGAACGGCCCCCAGTGCGTCAGCGGGGGTCCGGGCGCAATCGCGAGAAGGAATTGTCCCAGTCTGTCGGTCCGTCTTTCCCAGACCAGATTGCGTCGAATGTCGTTCTCCGAGTCGCGGGATGCTGGAGCGCCTGAACGAAGACCTCCGCCGCGTCCGCTCTGCCAATGCGCCGCCAGAATGCCATCGGAACATCGCGCTGAGAAATCTCGATCGCATGTCGGCCTGCCGGCTCGTTTCGCAGCACGCCGCAGCGAATGATCGTGTAATCCGCGGCGCTGCCACGGATCTCGCCTTCCGCTCGGCGCCGCCAAACGAGCGTTCTTCCCTTGATCAGGTTGAGACCGATGGATTCGATCGAATGCCGAGTGACGCCGATCGCCGTCATATAAAGGAAGCGGCCGGTCACGCCCGCCTCTCTCGCGGCTGCGAGGGTGTTCTTCACACCGTCGTATTCCACCGCGATGATGCTGCGTTGGCTGGCCGGCCGTTTCGTCACGCCGGCCGTGAAGATCACGTGCTGGACCTCTCGCATGGCGGACACCAGCGTTTCGCGCTGGGTTACGTCGCCGTGAACAATCTCGACATTGTCGCCGAGCGTGCTGCGCGCCGATTTCTCGTCGCGTGCGAGTGCGCGAACCAGAAAGCCATCGCGGAGTAGACGCTTGACGATCTCGGCGCCAGTGCCGCGTGTTGCGCCGACTACGAGAACTCGCTCATTCTCTTGTCTTGGATCCGTCACGCGAGATCGACGTTGTGGAACAATTTCAGTTCGCCCTCACGGATGTCGA
>DASVYG010000459.1:0-13744 GCA_036392315.1 Gemmatimonadaceae bacterium | reverse complement strand
ACACCACGGTCGGGCTGCTCACGTTTTACGTACGGAGCACGGTACCGCCCCAAACGTTAATGCCGGAGATTCGCGCGGCGATCGCGCGGATCGATCGCACGCTTCCGATCGTCGGCTTCATGACAATGCCGCAGCAGATCCACGACAATGTGTACCTCGACCGGATGATCAGTACGTTGTCGGCGGCGTTCGCGGCGCTGGCGACGCTGCTTGCAGCCATTGGGTTGTACGGTGTGCTCGCCTACTCGGTCGTGCAGCGCACCAAGGAGATTGGCGTGCGCATGGCGCTCGGCGCCAATTCGTCGAGCATCGTGGCAATGGTGCTCAGACACGTCGCGGTGATGACGATTGTCGGCGCAGCGATCGGCGCGGGAGCGGCCTATGGAATCGGCCGTGGCGCGCAGTCGCTGCTGTTCGGGATCAACGGGCGAGACCCGCTGGTGATGGCGGCTGCGGCGGTGTTACTGGCGCTGGTCGCGATGGCGGCGGGATCACTGCCGGCGTGGCGCGCGTCGAAAGTGGATCCGGTGCAGGCGTTGAGGTACGAGTGAGGTAATGGCAGCCGATGTCGCCGCTACTTGGCGGCAATCTTCAGATTGGAAAAGTATCCCTCGGTGCCGGGGCCGACCCACAGTGCGACTCCGCCGGCCTGTGGGTCGAGCTTGAGATCATTGACGATGAGACAGGGCTGCTCCGCTCCGTTCACGTAGAGCCGTGCTTTACGACCTTCCACTTCGATCTTGTACTTGGTCCACTCACCAGGCTGCAGATCGACGTACGACTCATACTTCTCGGGCGCCTCCTGCCGCGATCGGGCGAAGTCAAAATCTGGGTACGAGCTGTACTGCGTCGAGTGATTCCGCCTGACTTGATCGTCGGCCCGACCGTTCGTCGGTCTGAGGTAGATGTACTCGTAACGTCCGTCGCCCTTTACGCGAAACGCGATGCCGATGAACCCGCGCGCGTCGGCGAACGCTCCGGCGGCCGGTCGCCCGGCCAGGTCGACTTCGATGACGCCGTCACGAAAAGAAACGTCTTTGACCAGGGCATACATCGTGGCATTTGCGGCCCCAGGGTTCGAGATGACCTGGATCGCACTCCGGCCTTTATAATCGGTTTGCGCGATCGATACGTTCTTGCCGGTGAGTCGATCGACGCTCTGGGCCGCAAGCGGAGCGGCAAGAAGCACGAATAGAGTCACGCGCGTAAGCGTCAACGCGAAAGAGAAGCGTGTGTTCATACGAGTATCGAGGGCAATCGGCATACCGACCTGCGCCGATTGTCTATCTCTGCATGAGTGTTGCACTTGGCGCCGTTCTGTCAAGCCGGGCGAGGTGCGCGCAAGTGTCCGTCGACGCGAGGCGGTGTCCGAAAGCGGACACACGGTTATCAATCCCGCCCGACGACCGGTGCTCGCGGATTTATCGAGGAACCTCGCGTGTTCGGCACTTCGCTGCGCTCCGACGGTATTACGGATCGGCCAGCGATCCGGCCCGACCGGAGAGTTCGAAGCCTCCGCTTGCGCGATCGAGCGGCTTGGCGCAAGCTGCGTCAGATTCGGTAGGGAGCTCAGTCCCGCTCCATGGCTGAGCGCGGTGAGAGCCACAGTTTTCATGGTGGTGCACAATGCGCGCTGTTCGATGCGATGTCTGTGGCGCCAAGGCGATGACAGCGGCGGCGAAGTGCCCGAGCTGCGGCCACCTGTTCGAGCTGCGCGATGGATTCGGCGAGCTCGTGCCGCTCGCTTACTGCTCGAGCTGCAAGTCGTACTATCCTGAAGCGTCGGGCGAGTGTCGATGGTGCGGGACGAAGCCGGAGCGTCCTCCGATCGCGCCGCAGGTATGGAGAGGAGTCGGCGCTGCCGCACTGGTGGTGATGGTGGGCACCATGTGGGTTCTGCGGAGCGAGGCCCCGCCGGACACCGGCCACATGCGATCGAAGCCGTCGGCGCAGTCGGCTTCGTCACCGCCGAACGCCGACACTGCGGCGCCGAGAACCGTGGTTGCGAGCACCGACACCGCGCCGCCGCCGACAACAGTTGCCGACGCGGACAGCAACGTTCGAGATCCCGGAGTGCCGGCCGGTGTCGCGACCGATGTGGCGGCGAACACGGCGCCGCCGCCGAACGGCTCGATCGCATCCAAGCCCCTGGCCGCGTCGTCGGTGAAGGCGGCGCCGCATGCGTCATCGCCGCCAGCGCGACGCACGCACTGGGTCCGATCCTACTCTCGACACTGGGTCGTGATCCGCGCAGACGCCAGCCGGCACTCGCGAATCGTTGCGTCGATCGGACCCAACTCGCGCGTCGAGTTGGGCGAATCGCGCGGCTCCTGGCGGCGCATTCGAGCAAAAGGACTTGCAGGCTGGGTTGAGCCCCGCAGCTCGTTCGAGGTGGCGTCTCGCTGAGACGTCGAACACCAAGGCGCGGTGGACCAGGAGACCGTTTGATTAGCCACCGCGACCTGATGCAGCTCCACGTCGAAGCGCTGTTCACCCACGACGCCGCCGGAGACATCGTGCGTGTGAACGAGCCGGGTGGCGCCCGCGCGCCGCGGTTCTTTCTCGGCCTGACCGTGGATGGTGCAGTCCTGCGCTTCCGGGACGACGTCGATCACGACACCAGGCGCGAGTTGAGAGCGGCATCGGAGCGCGACGTCGGGACCCTTCCTATAGAATCGCTGAGAGATCCATCTCGATTTGAGATCATCTTGGCTCGAGGTGCACCGATCGAGAAGACCTGGACCGGCCCAGCCTTCTGCTTTCCACAACACTTGCCGTCGAGCGTCGAATCGACTCCTATCACTGATGCGAACGCGACACTTCTTCGTGCACATTTTGAAGGATGGGTCGCGGACGTGCAATCATGTCAACCGATGTTCGCGGCGGTCGTCGATGGACATGCGTTAGCGCTGGGCTGTAGCGTGCGACGGACAAGCGAGGCTCACGAGGCGGGCGTCGAAACGGCTCCGGCGTATCGCGGTCGCGGTTACGCGAGCCAGACCGTGGCCGCGTGGGCAGGAGCGGTGCGTGAGATGAACCGGGTGCCGCTATACAGCACGTCATGGGACAACGATCGATCGCAAGCCGTCGCCCGCAAGCTCGGCCTCATCCTGTTCGGCGCCGACATGCACATCACGTGAGCCGAAGGGCGCATCGACGGCGCGCATGCAACCAATCGCGCCGCATTGCGTAGGGTAAGGCACCCAGCTGACGAGCCGGCCCGAGAGTCTTCCAGGAAACATGCGCGATGACCGTCGCGAAATCGCCGACGCAGTGCCAAAAACCCAGGGGATGGATCGGAAGAATCGTCCTGTGGTCGATGAATCGTCGGCATTCGAATGTGACCGACTGGGGATTGCAGCACGTCTCGATCGCGCCGCACGACACGATCCTCGACGTCGGCTGCGGCGGCGGACGGACGGTGAGCAAGCTGGCCACCGCCGCGCGCGAGGGAAGGGTCTATGGCATCGACTACGCGGAGGAGAGTGTCGCGGCGGCCACTCGGACCAATCGGCAACTGATCGCACTGGGCCGGGTCGACATTCGACACGCGTCCGTCTCTGAATTGCCGTTCGGCGACGACACGTTCGATCTCGTGACGGCAGTCGAGACGCATTTCTGGTGGCAGGACTTGGGCGCCGGCGTGCGAGAAGTCTTCCGCGTCTTGAAACCGGGAGGTCGCTTGGTGATCATCGCGGAGTTCTACAACGGAGGGAAGCACGCCAAGTACGCCGACCGGCTCTCCAAATGGACGACGATGGCGCTGCTGGACGTCGATCAGCACACGGCAATCTTCTCGAGCGCCGGTTTCGTGGACGTCCACGTCGTTGAGGACAGCGCCCAAGGCTGGATCTGCGCCATGGGCGTGAAGCCTTTGTAAGTCAGCCGGCTGCCGACACTAGGAGGAGACGTGTGGTTCAAGCATCGGGCTTGGATAGCGGTGGCGTGGCTGCTCTCTCTCGTGAATGGCGCCGCCGTTTGGTTCGCCGCTCGACCGGCTGAACCGTGGCATGCGACGGTTCACGCGTTCTTGGCCGTCCTATTTGGGCTCGCGGCGCAACACCTTGCGCTACGGAAGCAGTCCACCAGTGACGCAGACGTCGTGACGCGGCAGGAACTGGAAGCACGGTTCGCTAGGCTCGAACCGCAGCAGGTCACGCAGGCATTGGAGGCGATCGCCGTCGAGGTGGAGCGAATTGGAGAGAACCAGCGTTATCTGACGAAGCTCCTCACCGAGCGCGACGCGCGTTCGCCGGACGCAATCCGCCTGCCCACCACGCCGAGCGACTAAGCGACGCTAAGCGACGCTGCGCTTGTCGGTCGCTCGATGTATTGGCTAGCGATAGCAGCGTGCGAGCCAATCAATCATTAGCGCAGCGCGCCTTCCACCTCGGTGGACGAGATGTTCTCGCCGCCGCTGATGATCACGGCGACGTCATCCCAGTCGAGAGCCTGGCCGTAGACGGGCACCGCTCCGCAGCGTACAATCGTGCCGTCGGGCTCGCCGTCCATCCTCTGACCCACCCCAGGTTCTTCGTCCCATGGCCGACCTACTCGACCAACTCCAGCATGCGCTTCGGGGGAGATACACGATCGAGCGAGAGCTCGGGCGCGGTGGGATGGCGACGGTATATCTGGCGCACGACGTCCGGCACGGCCGGCGCGTCGCCATCAAAGTACTCCACCCCGAGTTGGCCGCGGTCATCGGCGCCGATCGGTTCCTGGTCGAGATCACGACGACGGCGAACCTGCAGCACCCGCACATCCTCGGCCTCATCGACTCGGGCGAGGTTGGCGGGATCCCGTACTACGTCATGCCGTTCGTCGATGGCGAGTCACTCCGCGACCGACTCACCCGCGAGAAGCAGTTGCCGATCGACGACGCACTCCTGCTCGCGCGAGAGATAGCTGACGCGCTGGCGCACGCGCATCGACGGAGCGACGCCGAGGTTCGGCACGGCCGTTCGACTGTTCAGTGGCTCGTACGTCGGCAGTACGCGGTCGACGGACTACGACGTCTCGCCGGACGGGAAGCGGTTTCTCATGATCCGCAGCGATCGACTGGACGAGCGGATCGATGTTACGACCGACTGGACGGCGCTGCTGAAGCCTGGATCGGCCGGAAGTGCACGATGACGAACGCATCGCACGCGGAGCATCAAGGGCATGGACGCTCGATAATGTCTCGATTCCTCATTCGCCTTCTGCTCTTGCTCGCGGTCGCGAGTCCGCGCGGTTCGGCACAGACCCTGACGATCACGAATGCCACGGTCGTCGACGTCTCGACCGGCCAGCTCCGACGCGGAACGACGGTCGTCATCGACGGGAACCGCATCATGAGCGTCGGGCCGTCCTCCGCGACGACGCGTCCGCGCGGACGCGTCGTCGACGCAACGGGGATGTACGTCATTCCCGGCCTTTGGGACATGCACACGCACTCGTATTTCGGTTGGAGTCGCGACTTCGGCGACACCTATGTGTTGCCGCTCTTCATCGCCAACGGCATCACCGGCATTCGCGACATGGGGAGCGATCTCGACGCGGTGCTTCGCGCGCGGAGTGAAGTGGCCGCGCACCGGCTCGTTGGTCCGCGCATGGTGGTCTCGGGTCCGATGCTCGACGGTCCGAAGGTGGCGTTCGCCGCGTCGATCGCGATCACGACGACTGCCGATGGACGACAGGCTGTCGACATGCTCAAAGCCAAGGGTGTGGACTTCATCAAAGTTCAATCGGGTGTGCCGCGCGACGCGTACTTCGCCATCGCGGACGAGGCGAAGAAACAGGGAATCGAGTTCGAGGGCCACGTGCCCGACGCGATCCGCGCGTCCGAGGCCGTCGCGGCCGGCCAGCGAACGTTCGAGCATCTCATCGGGATCTTCGAGGCGAGCACGCCGGACGAAGATGCGTTTCTCACCCGCCGATACGGCGCGGGCAAAGATCCCTCGGCGAACAAGAGTCTGGCCGCGATGCTCGACCGGTACGACGCGGCGCGAGAGGCGAGCATCATCCAACTACTGGCGAAAAATGCTGTGTGGCAATGTCCCACGCTCTTCTGGGAGCGCGGGCAATGGCTCGTCGACGTGATCGATTACACACGGGATCCGGACATCGCGTACACGCCACGGACGTGGATCGACAAGAAATTTCCGTCCGCGCGGAAGTCGATCGTCGAAAGCATGGACA
Organism: Gemmatimonadaceae bacterium; assembly: GCA_036392315.1. Lineage (GTDB taxonomy): Bacteria > Gemmatimonadota > Gemmatimonadetes > Gemmatimonadales > Gemmatimonadaceae > JAQBQB01. The sequence goes on along the minus strand of DASVYG010000459.1, from coordinate 7,561 downwards.
CCGACTCCCTCGCGGTGCGACGGCGATTCGTCGATCACGAGCTGGACATCGTCCACAAGCTGCATGTGGCCGGCGTACCGTTTCTCGCGGGGACCGACACGCCCGCGGGCGTCGACGTGACGCCGGGTATCAGTCTGCACCTCGAGCTCCAGCGGTTTGTTGCGGCCGGATTCACGCCGCTCGAGGCGTTGCAGACGGCGACGATCAATCCCGCCCGCTTCTTGGGCAAGTTGTCGGACTACGGCAGCGTTCAGACGGGACGCATCGCGGACCTGCTGCTCCTACGTGCGAATCCCCTCGACGACATCGCGAACACGCGCGCGATTGGCGGAGTGGTCGCCGATGGAAGGTACTGGTCCCACGCTGACATCACGGCGCTTCGCGAGCGTTTGACGAAAGTCGCCGCCGCGCGTTGACGTCGCCGTTGACGATGCGAAGACTACTCGCCGCCGCCGTGCGTCGCGTTGTGTTCGTCATGCGCGGCGGCGTCGTCTACAAGTGGACGGGCGCAAGGGCCAGGTAAGCGTCGTGCCGTGCGGAGTCTCCGCACACGGTGGCTGACTTAAGCCGACAGACCGGCAGCGGAGCGCGCGCCATCCTGTGAGTTGGTCCCGCGACAAGCGCGGGCTTCATGGGAAGGCAAACAATGACATCGATCGGAATCCGTCACGAACACGGACAGACGACGGCACAGCCGCGCCGGAGCACGAGCGCGCTGCCACAGGCGCTGCTCGTTGCCGGCGTACTCTCGTCCCTGCTCTACGTCGCCACCGACCTCGCCGCCGCCATGCGGTATCAAGGCTACAGCATCGTCGATCAGGCAATCAGCGAGCTCTCGGCCATCGGTGCACCAACGAGCCGGCTCTGGGCAGCGATGTCGCCGATCTACGGAATACTCATCCTCGCCTTTGGCGTCGGCGTTTTTCGAGCGGCCCGTGACAACCGGGCGCTCCGCGTCACGGGAGCGCTGCTCGTCGCGTTTGCCGTTTCCGGCGTCCTATGGCTCTTCTTCCCGATGCATCAGCGCGGAACCGAGATCACATGGCAGGACGCCGGACACCTCGTTCTCTCGGCGGCGACCGTATTCCTCATTCTGTGCTACATAGGGTTCGGTGCGTTTGCGCTCGGCCGGCGATTTCGCGTGTACTCGCTCGCGACGATGTTGGCGCTCCTCGTCACCTTCGCGATAGGATTCTCGTGGGCCGGACGTGTCGCGGCCGGCGAACCCACGCCCTGGTTCGGCGCCGTAGAGCGGATCACCGTCTACGGATACCTGCTGTGGGTGGCCGTGCTGGCGGTCGCTCTCCTTCGTCGTGACGGAGTGCGGGAGCTCGGCACGACATCCACCGGTGGAGCTCCGGCGATCGCATCGTCGCGACCGATCCGCATCGAAGGACATGTGAGCCCCGGCTTCGAGCCGGTGCGCCGAGCGTTCGTGGAGAATTTCGCGCGCCGTCACGAGCTCGGCGGCGCCTGCTGTGTGTACTACGAGGGTGAGAAGGTCGTTGACCTCTGGGGCGGAGCGCGCGACAAAGCGACTGGCACGCCGTGGGAGGAGGACACCATGGTCATCGTCTGGTCGGCGACCAAGGGCCTCTCGGCAATGACGCTGGCGGTCGCTCACTCTCGCGGCCTGTTGGACTACGACGAGCGCGTGTCGACGTACTGGCCCGAGTTCGCGCAGAACGGAAAAGAGCAGATCACCGTTCGCCAACTACTGGCGCATCAAGCGGGACTGTTCGCGTTCGACGAACCGGTGGACAAGAACGTCATCGCCGACCTGGATCGCCTGGCGCTGGTTCTCGCACGTCAAAAGCCGGCGTGGGAGCCCGGCACGCGCCAGTCGTATCATGCACTCACCCTTGGCTTCTACGAAAGCGAGTTGCTGCGGCGGATCGATCCCCGGCACCGCAGCCTCGGCCAATTTTTCCAGGACGAAATCGCTGCCCCTCTGGGATTGGACTTTTACATTCGCCTACCCGAGTCCATCCCGAATTCGCGGCTTGCGACGCTCGCGCCGCCTAGCCCATTCGCGATGCTCCTCGGCTTCCCCATCCGAATGACACTCGCGGCGATGAATCATCGCTCGGACATCTATCGGGCGCTGATCACGAACCCCGGCACCGGAATCTGTCTCGACCCGCAGCGAATTTACTCCCGCAATTTCGAAGTCCCCTCCGGCGGCGGAGTCGGTACCGCGCGCGCCATTGCCAAGGCGTACGGCGTGTTCGCGACTGGAGGACACGAGCTCGCGCTGCATTCGGACACGCTCAATGCGTTGGCGGCACCGCCGATTCCATCGACGAACGGTTTCCATGATGACGGTCTGATGGGCGACGTGCGGTTCTCGCTGGGGTTCATGAAGCCCGGTAGCGTCTGGCGTTTCGGTGGCGAGAGCTCGTTCGGATCGCCGGGGTCGGGCGGCTCTCTTGGTTTCGCCGACCCGGCGGCCGGGATCGGCTACGGGTACGTCACCAGCCAGATGGGGACGACGCTCACTGGCGACCCGCGAGACGTCGCGCTGCGCGACGCGCTGTACTCGATCATCCCGCGCGCACGCGTCGCCGCTGGCGCGCTCGCAATGACGTAGGAGCTCGAGTGGCTGCGTTTCAATCGATGTGTGTCGAGCTGCGCTGGGGCTGACGAGCGACTTGCGACATGAGGACGCTTTAAACATCTTCTTTGTATCGCGTTCGCCGCTCGCGGGCAGTGCCAGCATGGTAGGCTGCACCCGGGGTTTCTTTTGGAGAGTCAGCTTGTTTCGTCGTACGCTCGCGCTTGCCGCGTTCCTGAATCTGACTGCCGCCGCCATCTCCGCACAGCGCGTGTCTCTTGCGGCCGTGGGCCGCGATCACGGGCAGCCGCATGACATCTCCGCCTCGCGGGCCGATTCCGTGCCTTCGCTTTCACGCGACATAAAGCGTGGAAGCACCGTCGGAGCCATCACGGGCGCCGTGATTGGTGCAGTGGGCATTGCGGCCTACATATCAGCGAATACTGGCGATGTTTGCTGCGACCAGCCGCCCCATCACATCCGCGCGCGGGACATGATTGCGATCGGCGCAGCCAGCACTTTTGGCGGCGGAATTGTCGGAGCGATCCTCGGCTACAGCTACCATTTCGACCGCGCTGCACGGACAGCCAGCCGTCTGGTGTTTGGTCCTGTCGCAGGCGCTCCAGCGACGGTCGGACCAAAGACCTGATCGTCATTCTCAAGCGACTGCTCGACTGAGATATGGGAGTAGGTCGGCCCGCTCTGAAGATCAGTCACGAATGGGACTGCATTTATCTCATGTAAGGATCTCCTCATGAATTCCGTCGGCCCCGCACGAGATATCTGCTTCACCATTTCGTAATGCAACCATAATTGGGTTTGTTCGTACTAAGCACGCATATAGTCGCGCCGCAAGTCGACGCCGCGTGCGGATTCTCTGGCTGTGCGCACCGGCAACGTGGATCTCCCAAGCCCACTGCCCATGAGACTCCCCGCTGTCTTCCGCAATCTTGCCGTCGCCGCCCTCTATGCGGTCGGCTCGACACTCGCCGCCGCCGCATCGGCCCAGGCGCAAACGCCGCAACCAGAGACGCTGACCGGTTCGGTCAAGAGTGACAGCGGTATCGCCATCCTCAACGCTTCGGTCACCGTCACGCCGGCCGGCGCCGGGTTCAGCGCCGCGGTCACGGTCCACGTCAACTCGGTCGGGCGTTGGAGTGCGACGATTCCCGAGCGCGCCGCCGAGTACAACGTCACCGTCAGCGCCATCGGCTGGGTCCAGGCGCGCACGACGGTGAAGTCCGCCGGGCCAACAGCGACGGCGCCGATCGTCGTCGACGTGGTGATGAAGAGAGCGGCGGTTCGGCTCAATACCGTAGTCGTCACCGAACAACGGCGACAACGGCCTCCCCGCGATGTCATTGGCCCCGACGTCGCCGCCACGGAGAAGGGAATCATCGCCAGCTCCGAGGTTTTCGCCGTCGCCGACCAAGGCGATCTGATGGGGATGATCGCGCAGGTCCCAGGCATCACCGTGACGGCGGACGCCAGCACCGGATTACCCAGCTTCTCGGTGCTCGGACTCTCGGGTTCACAGAACAACGTCACGTTGAACGGCCTCAACTTCGGCGGAAGCGACGTGCCGCGCGACATCATTGGCGCGGTGCGGGTGAGCGCGTCTACATATGATGTATCGCGCGGCGGCTTCAGCGGCGCGCAGCTCTCGGTGACGCAGGCGCCCGGGAACAACTTCGTGAACCAGATCGTCCACGCGACGTTCGATTCGCCTGGACTCCAAGCCACGGATCGCGTCGGCCAGCAGCTCGGGCAGCGCTACGCGAATAGGCAGTTGAGCGGCGGCTTCAGCGGACCGATCATCTTCGACCGCGTATTCTACAACGTGTCGGCGCAAGCGGGTCGGCGGTTCAGCGATCTCTCATCGCTGCTCACCGGCGACCCGGCCACGTTGGCCGGGCTCGGCATCTCGCACGATTCGGTGTTGGCGCTCACGGCCGCCGCTGAAGCTCTTGGCATTCCGGTCAACGCGTCCGGCATTCCCGACCGGCGCCAAACCGACAACGCATCGATGCTCGCGCGCTTCGACTGGACGCCGACGCAGAATGCGGTCGGCAACATCACGACGTCGCTGCGGCACTCCAAGTCGCTCGCGTCGTTCGTCTCCTCGACTGCGCTGCCGGGACACGGCGGCGATCTGTCGCGCAACGGCGGCGACGTTACCGGCGAGTTCTCGGTGTACATCGACTCGATGGTGCTCAACGACACGCGCATCGGTGGGCACACCGATGCCACGAACGCGATGCCGTACACCCGTCTGCCCGACGCGCGCGTGCTTGTCACCTCGCAGCTCGTCGATGGCAGCACCGGCCTGTCGTCGTTGACCTTCGGCGGCAACTCGGCGCTGCCGCGCGATACGCGCACGTCGGGGGCCGAGTTCTACAATCAGACGTCGTGGAACTCGAAGGACAACGGGCATCGGTGGCGGTTGACGGCGGACGCGCGGCTCGATCGTCTGACGCAGACCGAAGGCGGCAACGCGCGCGGCGCGTTCACCTACAATTCGATCGCGGACGTGCAGGCGAACAGGCCCTCGTCGTTCTCGCGCTCGTTCTCGACGCACGACATGGTCGCCGACGTGCGGACGGCGTCGCTGGCGCTGGGCGATCAGTGGCGCGCCACGCAGCGAATCAACGTGACGTACGGTTTGCGACTCGACGGCAACGCGATCGGCACCGCGCTCGCGTACAACCCGAGCGTCGACAGCATCTTCCATCTCCGAACCGATCACGCTCCGCGCGAAGCCGTGGTCAGTCCCCGCGCCTCCTTCTCGTGGGGCTTTGGCGACAACGGAACGACCGGTATTCCCGGCTTCGGCGCGCCGTGGGGATTCTTGAGCGGCGGCATTGGCGAGTTCCGAAATGATCTGCGGCCCGGGCTCATCGCTCCCGTCGTGACCAACACCGGTCTACCCGACGCGCTCGGGCAATTGCTCTGCGTTGGATCAGCAGTGCCGGTGCCCGATTTCACGGCGTACATGGCAAACGAAGGGGTGATTCCGACGAGCTGCGCCGCGGGCGCGCCGTCGGCGTTCGTGAGCAGCAGGCCGAACGTGTGGGCGATGGATCCGGATTTTCAGTCTCAGCGCAGTTGGCGCGGCAACCTCATGCTGCGCGGTCCGTTCATCACGAAGCTCTTTCGCTTTTCGGCCGACGCGACGTACTCGCTCAACCTCCACCAGCAGTCGCCGCTCGACGTGAACTTCACCGGCACGCAGCGCGCCGCGCTCAACGCCGAGGGTGGGCGGCCGATCTACGTGCAGCCGTCGAGCATCGTGCCGGCGACCGGGGCGGTGACGAACGTCGACTCACGCGTATCGCCGCTCTACGGAGGCGTGAACGATTTCAAGTCCGATCTCGAATCGCGCGCCGCGCAGTACACGTTCACCCTTCAGCCGATCGGGTTCAGCACGATCAACACGCGGTGGACAGTGAGCTATGTCTACTCCGATCTGCGCGAGCAGACACGCGGCTTCGGCGCGACGACGGCCGGAGATCCGCGCGTCGTCGAGTGGTCGCGCGGCTCACTCGGCAGCAAGCATGCGATCAACATCAATCTGTACACGCGCGTGGGTAACCTCTTCTCGATGGCGCTCACGGGTCGCGCCTCGTCGGGGTTTGCATTCACCCCCGTGGTTCAGGGCGATGTTAACGGCGACGGGCTCTCGAATGATCGCGCGTTCATCTTCAGTCCCACCGGCGCCGATCCTACGATCGCATCGGGGATGAGCCAGCTTCTAGCGAGTGCATCGTCGCGCGTGAAGAAGTGCTTGACGAATCAGGTCGGTACGATCGCCGGCCGCAACTCCTGCGAGGGGCCCTGGACGGCGACGGCGGCGGCCTCGCTGACACTCAACCCCGAAAAGCTCGGCTGGGACAATCGCACGACGCTCTCGCTCAACATCTCCAACCCGTTCGCCGGGATCGACGAACTGGTACATGGCGCGTCGCACATGCAGGGCTGGGGACAGCCGGCCACGCCCGACGCGACGCTGCTGCGCGTGCGCGGGTACGATCCGGTGACGAACGCGTTCAAGTACGAGGTGAATCAGCGCTTCGGCGACACGCGCTTCGCGAGCTCGTCGCTGCGGTTGCCGTTCATCCTCAGTCTCGAGGCGAAGGTGCGACTCGGCGGCGACATCGATCATCAGGGGCTCGCGAACATCATCGGCCCGGGCCGCACGCGTCGCGGCGACAAGCGCACCCCGCAGCAGATTCGCGTGCAGCTGCTGCAGTCGATCTTCAATCCGCTGCAGGGCATTCTGCAGGTGAAGGATTCGCTGAGCATCCTGAGCCAGCAGCAGATCGATCGGCTGACGCAGCTACAGCGTCGGCTCCTTGCCAAGCAGGATTCCATCTGGGCGCCGACGGTCAAATACATCAGCGCCATGCCGGACAACTACAACCTCGACGAGGCGGTCGAGTTGGTGCGGCCGGCGCGCATGGCGGCGTACGACGCCATGGTGGAAGCGATGGTCGAGGTGTCTAAGATTCTGACGCCGGAACAGATCGCCGATTTTCCGCCGGCGCTCCGCTCGTCGTTCGACATCGAGTCGCTCAAGCTCAACCGACCGACGAAGGGGTTCTTTCCGGCGTACTGACGCTGGCGACTTCGTGGAAGACGGACGGGTCACGGCTTGCGCCGTGACCCCGCCGCTCACGGCGTCGTCGCCGAGCGATTGCGGGCGAGGATCCAGCGTCTGAAACGGAAGGCGTTCTCGGGCAGCTGCAGGTCCATGCCGTAGTGCTCGGGCCCCACGGCGGCGACCTTGGCAACGATCACGCTGAGGTCGTCGCGCTCGAGCGCCTCGACGAACACCTCGCCGAACGCGACCTCGTTGTCGACCGACGCGGCGTGCTCGATCCCCGCGCCGCGCGCGATGGCGGCGATGTCGGTCACGCCGGAGGTCGTGTGCGAGTCGAAGCCGCCGGTGGAGAGGAGGCTGCCGTTGTCGAACACCACGTGAATCAGATTCCGCGGCCGATAGCGCGC
>DASVYG010000458.1:0-2242 GCA_036392315.1 Gemmatimonadaceae bacterium | reverse complement strand
GTCACGATCGCGGTAAGTGCAGCAGTGGCGCTCGCGTTCGCGCCACCGCTCTTGCCGATCGAGAGGGCCGCGCGCGACGGCATAGTCATCTCGATCGAGAACGTGCCGGTCGCCGGAACCTTCTGTCCGATGCCAGCTCATTACGGCATGACGGCGGTGCCGGAGCGTGACAGCGGCTCGTCACATATGGCGATGCCAGACTCGAGCGCGCCTCTGCTGCTCGGTGAATCGTCGCGCCCTTCAGCTCCCGATTCGCCGGCGAAGTGCTCGCCGCCTCCTGCCTCGGCCGGCGGAGTGAGATAACACTCAGTGGGCGACGGGCAGTGCGGCTGTCCGTCTACCTTGGGCGTCGAACTCAAACGGCGTCAAACCGGACTGGTGCACGAACAGGGTCTTCTTGAACCACGCCACGCCGATCTGAGCGGATTCGGTCGGCTCGAATTTCGATCCAACGTTCGCGAGTGCCGAGACCGCACCGAGGTTGAGGCTGTCGTACTTCGTCGGCTCGAGGAGTCGGGCCGAGATCGTGGCAAGGTAACGCCCGGAGCCGTGGTGGAACGTTGTCCAGGTAAGCTCGACCTTGGCGCTGTTTGGGCCAACCGGGATCTCTTGGCGAAACGTCGAGTCAGCCGGCTGAACGCTCAATCGTAACGTGTCCGGAAGGTACTGTCGCAAATCCACCGTTTGGCCGACTCTTCCTGGTGTCATCTGGCTCGAGCAGGCAGCCAGCGCCGCGCCGAGTGCGATCATCAAGCGTCGCATTTATGAAATCCACATTTTAATTATTGGATGTAACACGTACCTCACGCGACGCCGTCCTTGGGTGCCCAGACACGACGGCGCCGGCCACGTCCGCGCGGCAGTGCACGTTGAGCTTTGTCATCACCTTCTCGGTGTGATGCCGCGCGGTGTGACGGCTGATGTGCAGGTCGGAGGCGATCTTCGAATTCTGGAACCCGCGGGCCAGAAGAAGCGCGACTGTCGCCTCGGCGGCGGTCAGAGCGAACGATCGCATCAGGAACTCCGGCGACGGTAACCTTGGCCGCGCCCGCTCGATCGTCACCAAGACCGTTCGGTCGCCGATTTCCTTTATTCTCTGCTTCAGCAGGTTCGCACGCACGCGGTACCACCCGGCCTTTGTGCCGACCTCGACCTCCACTGTTTTCCCCGTCGTCGTGCCGAGCGCGCTGCGCGAGGCAGCACCCATCTCGCGCGTGAGCACTACCCGGTCGGTGTCGGCCCGCAGCAGCTTTTCGGCCGCCGCGTTCCTGTAGTACAGGGAGTCTGACCGGAAGAGCACGATTCCTTCGTCGAGCAGGTCGAGGACTCCGCCAAGCGGTCCGAGCGCCAAAGGCGCGGCGGGCGCCATGCTCTCATCGACGATCGACACGGCGACCACTCGCTCGACGATCGTCGCCCTGACGCTCGTTGTCGGCGTAGGTGGCTGTGCACCACTGTCGCGAAAAAGCTGTTCGGAAAAGTCCAGCATGCGGGCCCCGTGAGCGGCAACGATCGCCGAGGCGCACCTCACCTCGAGCCGCGACACCATGTAGATACCGGCCGCGGAGCAGCGTGCCAATGGGGAGTTTCACGACGGTCGTGTGGGGGAATGCCCCCAAAAGGCGCCTCCACATCCGAGGGTGGCACGATCCGATGGCAGCCGCTAGGCCTGCCGGCCCTCGCGCCGCGTACCGTCGGCGAGCACCACGTCGCTGAGTAAATGCTCATTCTATTTCTCAGATAATCTGTCGCACTGAGCATGGCCGCTACGTCAATGATCGCCACCGACTCGCCCACATGCGCCCGGCACGACTCTGGCGCGCCGCCGACTCTTGATGCGCTGTGGTGAGCGCGCGGCTGTTTGCTCGCGAGGTTCGACCACGCTCGCTCGCTGTATACATTTGGGCCCGCGGCGCTTCGGGTTCGGCGGACTATTCTAAGCGCGCACGTCGTGGACCAGCCCAAGCCTTGCGCCGTCCTGGTCGCCGCGATAATGTGGCTCCCCAGCCCGACGCCGAGTCGGTCTCCCACACAGATTGGCCGAGGTGCTTCATGTCGAGCACACTTGTCGCGCCCTTATGCTCCCGACGCGCATTGCTTCCGCGCGTCGGCGAAAGGCACGCGCCCGCTGGGCAAGCGTCGCCCCCATCACACTCCGTTGTTCCATCACAGCCCGTTGCCTCGAGGGGGATTCTATGACCCGTTGTTTCCGCGCGCCTCCGCGTCGGCTGCATCGACTGGC
>DASVYG010000457.1:0-66955 GCA_036392315.1 Gemmatimonadaceae bacterium | reverse complement strand
CCGAGACAGCGGGCGACGCGCTCGCGTGCCTCGTCGAGCGCTGTTCGCGCGTCACGGCCCCACCGATGCATGCTCGAGGGGTTCCCGAAGCGGGGGCCATAAAACGGCAGCATCGCCTCGAGGACCTCGGGTCGCACGGGCGTGGTCGCGGCATGATCGAGGTAGATGGGCGCGGACATAGGAAGAAAATATAGCGGCCGGCGCGCCCTATTTCAGCCCAAACAGCCTCCCGCGAGTCTCCCAGAGCACTGGAAAGAAACGCTGGTCGACGGTTCGCATCAGATAGCGGGAGCCGAGCGTTCCACCAGTGCCGCCCGTCGACGGGCCGATGATGCGCTCGACCAGCTGCACATGCTTGAACCGCCACTGCGCGAACTGCTGCTCGTACTCGAGCAAGGCCTCGGCGAGAAAGAACAGCACCGTCGGCCCAGGTCCGAGATACAAGTCCTCGAGCGTGACGCCTGCGGCGTCCAACAACTTAAGAAACAGATCTTGCAGCGTGGGCCGGGCGAGCGCCGCTCGCACCAACGGCGGAATCTCACCGTGCTCCTCGAGCGCGCGCATGAAATGCTGGTCGCGTAATCCGGACGCGGCCTCGATGGCGCGGAACTGAACGCTCTGCGATCCGCTCGACGTTCCAAGAAACGTGCGGAATTGCGCGAAGTGCTGCGGCGGCAGGGTTTCGAGCGACGAGAGTTGCGCCGAGACGATGCGCATGAGCGCGTTGAGGCGCTGTAAGCGCCACAGGGCCTGTCCCGCCTCGCGACCTTCGAGCGCGGTGATGAGACCTTCGATATCGTGCAGAATCGCTTTGAACCACAGCTCGCTCGCCTGGTGCACGATGATGAACAGCAGCTCGTCGGGATGCTCGGGGTGCGAGCGCGGTCGCTGCAGCCCGAGCAACGCGTCGAGCTCGAGATACGAGCCGTAGGTGATCTCGTCGCTCAAAACGTCGCCACGTCGAGCGACACGACGTCCTCGACCGCCATCATTTCCGTGGTGAAGAACGGCTCGCCGTACGGACGGCGGATGAGCGTTCCGTAATAGGCCGCGTAGTGCCGAACCACGTCCTCGAGCGGTTCGCCGTTCGGGTAGACCTCGCCGGCCTGCGTCACGCCGTCGAACTGTGACTGATAGCAGCGAATGGCCTGCATCTTCTGGTCGAACTCCGCTGTGATGTCGACGACGAAGCTGGGCCGAACGAAATCTTGCCGATACGCCAGCGCGTGCAGGATCTTGTGCGGACGATGCTTGGGAATGTCGGGCGCCATCTTCTGGATGCCCGCGAGGAAGCACGCGTCGCGCACGAGCTGCGCCGTCGTCGCGTGATCGGGATGTCGTCCTTCGCGCGCCGGCGCGATCACGACCTTGGGACGCAATCTCCGAATCGCGCGCGCCAGCTGTTCGCGTGTGGCGGGATCGTTCATGATGGCTGCGTCGGGCAGACACAGGTTCTCGCGGATCGAGACGCCGATCACGGCCGCGGCACGCTCGGCTTCCTGAGCCCGGACCGCTGCCGATCCACGCGTTCCCATCTCGCCCTGCGTGAGATCGAGAATCGCCGCACGGTGTCCGAGACGGACAGTTTTGGCCAACGTGCCGCCGCACGTGAGCTCGACGTCGTCACGGTGGGCCGCGATCGCCAGCAGATCGATTGGTTCTGGCAAACTCATGCGCCCAATATACTCGGCGGGAGCCGGTCACCAGCAACCAGCCCTACTCGTACCTCAACGCGTCCACCGGATCCAACCTCGACGCGCGCATGGCCGGCAGCATGCCGAAAATCACACCCGTGATCGCGCTCGCGCCGAGCGCGGCGACGATCGCCAGGGGCGGCACCGACGCTTGAATTGGTGACATCTTGCGGACGAGCAACGACACGACGGCGCCGAAGATCAAGCCGACAATCGCGCCGATCGCCGTGAGCGTGACCGCTTCGACGAGGAATTGCCACAGAATGGTGCCGCGCGTCGCGCCGAGCGCTTTTCGCACGCCGATCTCGCGCGTGCGTTCCGTCACCGAAATCATCATGATCGCGATGACGCCCACACCACCGACGAGCAGGCCGATCGCCGACAGAACGATCATGACGAGAAAGAACATCCCGAAGATCTTGTTGTACGTCTCGAACAGCTTGTCCGACGTAATGATCGCGAAGTTGTTGTCGGCGCCCGGATGCAGTGCACGGCGAGCGCGCATCATCGCGATGACGTCGTCCTGCGCTTCGTCGCGCGTCACGTCCTCTCGAGGCATGACGGAGACACGAACGTCGCTGTACGTCGCGTTCAGCGATCGATACGCCGTCTCGAACGGGATGATCGCCCGCGGCCGATTGCCGCCGGTGAGGAAGCTCGCCTCGTAATGGTAGACGCCGATCACCGTGAACGGCACGTTGCTGATCGAGATCACTTTGTCGAGCGGATCGGAGTCGCCGAACAGGAGCGTCGCCATCTCCTCGTTCACGATCACGACGTGCTCGCCGTTCGCCTCCTCGGCCTCGGTGAAGCTTCGGCCTGGATACAGATCGCCGGCGTGGTCGATGATCGTCCAGTTTGCCGTCGAGCCGATCACCTGCGTGCTGGCCAGATCCTTATCCTTGTAGCGCACCTCGCGCCCAAGGCCCATCGTTGCGCTGGCGGTGCGGACCGTCGGCAGCGTGCCGAGGGCCTTGGCGTCGGCGAGCGTCAGGCGGGGATTATGCCGCCATTTGCAGGTGTCGTCGGTACCGTCGCACGCCTCGAACGTGATGGGATACCGGCTCAGCGAGAACGTTGTCGGTCCGGCCTTCTCGAAGTCGCGCGCCACGCTGGCGTTGATCCCGTGGATCGCCGCCGAGATCACGACGACGACGAAGACACCGACGGCGACGCCGAGAATGGTGAGCGCGGCGCGCACCTTGTTCGCCCGAAGCGAGTCGAGCGCGATGGTGACGCCTTCGAGCAGGCTGAAGATGCGAACGACGACGCCGGACATCAGGTCTCCTGTCGCATGGCGGCGATCGGATCGAGCAGCGCAGCGCGACTCGCCGGGTAGATGCCCGCGATGATGCCCACGCCCGCGCCGACGCCCACGCCAAGGAAGATCGACCAGACTTCGACCGCGGCTGGCAACGGGGACAGCGCCGCGATGATCTTGGCGAACGCGATCCCGAGCCCGACACCGACCGCCGCCCCGAGCGTCGCCAAGGTCGCCGATTCTACCATGAATTGATTCAAGATGTCCTTGCGGCGCGCGCCGAGCGACTTGCGGATGCCGATCTCCCGCGTCCGCTCGGAGACGGCCACGAGCATGATGTTCATGATCACGATGGCACCGACGACGAGGCCGACCGTAGGCAGCGCGATGCCGGCCATCACCAGATACCCTTTGAGTTTATTCCAGAACTCTAATGCCGAGTCGGACGTCTCGAGCTCGAAGTTGTCCGGCCGCGCGGGGTGCAGGTGGCGACGGGCACGCATCACCGCCCGTGCGGCCTCCATGGCTTCATGCATCCCGGCTTCGTCGGGGCCTTGGATGATCATGGCGTCGATGACGCCGTGCGGATTCACCCAACGGTTGAGCGGCGATTTCTCCGGTGCGAGCAGGAACTTGTCGAGCGACTGACCGAACACACTCCCTTGTTTCTCCGCGACACCGACGACCGTGTAGGGAATGCTCTGGATGCGCAGCTCGCGACCGACCGGGTTCAGGTTGGGAAAGAAATGGTCGGCCACGTCCTGGCCAATCACGACCACCGGCGTTCCATTGGCGTACTCTTGGGTGTTGATCAATCGACCCTGTGACACGCCCATCTTCTTGATCGTGAACCAATCCTCTGAGATCGTCGAGCACTGGGTGCGCCGAGGCGTGCCGAACGGCGACTCGACTTGCAGATTGTCGCCGCTCTCGACGGCCCAGAGCACGCCGGGCGCGAGGGCGGCGGCGACAGGCGGTACGTCGCTGACGAGGATCCGCGGACGCCGGCGCCATTCGAGCCGCTGCGCTTGGGTGGCGTCGCCGACTTGAAAATCAGGACGCGATCGCAGGCTGAACGAATTGACCGCGATCAGCTTGCCGACCAAGTCGTCTTCCATGTAGCGGCTCATGCCGGCGACGATCGACACGACGGCGATGAGGAACGTCACGCCGATCGTAACGCCAATCACGGTGAAGAAGCTCTTGAGCTTCTGCACCCGGATGGTGTCCCACGCCAGGGCGATCGCTTGAAAGAAGGACATGCGCCGCCCTACGAGCGTGGGGGTTCCATTGTTCCAGCCAGCTACAGCCCGTGCCGGGCGGCGAACGCCTCGCGCGAGTCGTCGGTCGAGATCAGGCCGTCGCGGAGCACAACGACACGCCGTGCGTGCGCCGCGATGTCCGCCTCGTGCGTCACCATGACGACCGTTTGACCGCTATTCGCCAGGTCCTCGAACACTTTCATGATCTCTTCGGACGTCGCCGAGTCGAGGTTGCCGGTCGGTTCGTCGGCAAGCAGCATGGACGGGTTATTCACCAAGGCGCGCGCAATGGCCACGCGCTGGCGCTGACCGCCCGAGAGCTCGTTAGGCCGGTGGTCCATACGATTCTCGAGCTGCACCTTGGTGAGCGCTTCAATGGCGCGGCGGCGCCGCTCGTCCGAGCCCATGCCGGCGTACACCAGCGGAAGCTCGACGTTGTGAAGCGCGGTCGCGCGGGGGAGGAGGTTGAACGTCTGAAAGACGAACCCGATCTCCTTGTTTCGCACGCGTGCGAGCTGGTCGTCGCTCATCGTCGACACGAGCTGGCCGTTGAGCCAATACTCGCCGCCGTTGGGCGTGTCGAGGCAGCCGATGATGTTCATGAGCGTCGACTTGCCCGACCCCGACGGTCCCATGATGGCGATGTACTCGTTTCTCCCGATCGCCAGGTCGATGCCGCGGAGCGCGCGCACGATTTCGCCGCCCATATCGTATTCGCGCTTGATGCCGCGGGTCACGATCACCCACTTCTTGTCCGGCGTCGTGCCCGGCGCTCCGACGATCGCGCGACGCTCGGCCGTTTCAGTGAGTGGTGCTTCTACGCCTGGTGAGTTCACGACTTTGTCCCGGAGGTAGGCTTCTTCGCGTCGACCTTGGCTTCACGCACGAGCGTGCCGTCCTTGAGGTCGCGAATCGCCTGGTAGGTGCCCGCAACGATCCTCTCGCCGTCCTTCAGACCGCTGGTGATCTCAAAGTGCTTCTCGCCGGCGATCCCTACTTTTACGGGCCGGAAGGTCACTTTGTTGTCGGCTCCTACGACAAACACTCCTTCGACGTCCTTTTTGCCCACGTCCTTGGTCGGTTTGGCCTTGCCGAGACCGACCGCGGTGTCGCCCTTGGCCAATGACTCGTCCTCGCGCACGGTGAGCGCGATGATCGGCACCGAGAGCACGCCCGACCGCTTGTCGGTGATGACCTTGGCCGTCGCCGAGAAATCGGGCCGCGTCTCCGCCGGCGCGTTCAGCAATTGGATCGTGACTTCGTAGTCGACGGCTTGATCGGTGGTCGACGTCGTCGACGTCGCTTTGACCGAGCTGTTGGAGATCTTCGTCACGCGACCGATGAAGGTCGTGTCCGGGAAGGCGTCGATCTGGACCTGCGCCGAATCGCCCACCTTGATTCGGGCCACGTCGGTTTCGTCGACCTTGACGCGTGTCTCGAGGACCGACATGTCGCTGATCGTGAGCAACGTGGCCGCGTCCTTGTTGAAGGTGCCGGGCACGGCGGTCTCGCCCTGCTCGACGTCGAGGCGCGTCACGCGTCCGGCCATCGGTGCGTAGATCGTCGTCTTCGAGAGCGCGCTCTTGGCGTCATTGAGCGACGCCGTCGACTGATCGACCGCGTGCTTCGAGGCGTCGACGAGTGATTTGTTCACGTCGACCGCGGTGCGAAGCTGCTCGATTTGCTCGTCCGAGATCAGCAGCGGATTCTGTTTTTTGATCGCCGCCGTCCGCTCGTAGGCGCGCTGCGCCTGATCGAGGTTCGCCTGCGCCTGCGTGAGCTGCGCCTGTGAGGACGCCACGGCTGCCTGCGCGCGATCGGTCGCGGCCTGTGCCTGCGACGGATCGATCTGCAACAGGAATTGGCCGGCCGAGACGATCTGGCCCTCTTTGACCGCGAGCTTCATGATCTTGCCGCTCACGTCGGAGGCGACGTCGACCTTGGTCTGCGGCCGCACCTGCCCGCTCGCCGTGACCGATGACACGAGATCGCGCTTCTGCACGGGCTCGATGCGGACTTCGACCGCTTTGTTCCCGCGCTTTGCCGCGCTCAGGGCCAGCACCGATCCAATTGCCACCAGGGCGATGATTCCGATGGCCCATTTGGGTTTCTTGCTCATGAAGTGCTCAAGCCTCAGCGGAGAGGGCGGCCGATCGCGCTTTCCAGCGCGGCGAACGCTTTGTGATATTCGTAAATCGCATTGACACGGGCGCTCAGGGCCTGCTCGTACGTGCCGCGCGCGGTGGTGACGTCGAGAAACGTCTTGGCGCCGACTTTGTAGCTCTCTTCGGCGAACGCGAGCTCCTCGGTCGCCTTGGCCGCATTCTGCTCCTGCAACTGCACCGTCTTCGCGTCCGTGACCAGGGTGAGATATGCCTGCGTGACTTCCGTGGTCAGTTGAAGATTACGCGATCTGACATCATACGCCGCGTTGTCGCGCGCGACCTTCGCCTGCTCGATCGACGCCTCGCGCTGGTAGTTGTTGAAGATGGGCAGCGAGAATGTGGCGGAAACGCCGATGGGGTTGCGGCTGAACTTGAACGGGAACTGGTTGTTGGAGGCGCGGATCGCATCGATCCGCGCCTGCGACAACGTCCCGCTTGGGCACGCGAGGCCCGGCAGTCCGACCCGGGCTCGGATTGAATCCTGCGACATGCAACCGGCGGCGCTGTTCGCGGCCTGCTCCGCCGCGTTGGAGATCGGAAAATTCGGGTCGACGTATTCGAATGAATTGCCGCCAATGCCGGTGCTCAGCGACAGCGACGGGATGTATTGCGTCCTCGCCGCACGGACATTCATCTCGTTTGCAAACTCACGTGATTTCTTCGCGGCGACGTCGGGATTGACCTTTCGCGCCAGGTCGATCAGCGAGTCGAGCGAGAAGTGTGGCTCCGCGACGGCGAACTTGGTCGTCAACTGCGCCGCCGTATCAGGTGGCACGCCCATGAATTGGAACAGCCGAAGCTTGTCGACCTGCGCCTGGTTGTGCGCCGTTAGAGCGGCGACCTGCGCCTGCCCGACGGCGACTTCGGCCGTTCGCACATCGAGGATCGTCCCGGCGCCGACCTTCATCTTTGCGTTGGCGAGATCGAGCTGTCCCTGCGCCGTTAGCACGAGGGTGTCCTGTAACGCCGCCTGCGCCGCGGACTGAAGGGCCGTGATGTACTGTTGGGCCACCTGCGACCTGAGAATCTCCGCCTGGCTGGCGATGTCAGCCTCTGCGGCGTCGCGACTCGCGTGCGCCGACCGCGGGGCAAACGCCACCGAGCCGTTGATGAAGTAGTTGAGGCCGACCCGGTAGGATGATTGCCGCGAATCGGCGCTGCTTCCGCCGAGTGCGACGCCTTGAACGATCTGGGTGCCGCCCTGCTGATACGCTGTGGTGAAGCTCGCGTTCGAACTGGGGAGCAGCGCAGCGTAGGCCTGACGAACGGTCGACTCCGAATTGCGGAGATTGTTCTCGATTTGCAGGAACGCTGGGTTGTTCTGGTGCGCGGTCGCGATCGCATCCTCGAGCGTCAGGCTGGTTCCATGGGGTGCGGGCGACGTCTGCTGACCGAACGCGATCTGGCCGGGGAGGGCCATGAGCGCGATGAACCTCAACGAACGCATTTAGGCTAGTCCTTATGGATGGGGTCTGCGGGGGAGTACGGCGGTGGCCGCACTCGAGTTTCAGCGGGGAAGCTCTTCCCGAACCGCTTTGAGGCCCTGGGACGTCTCGACGCGGAGCACACGCCCCTGGGAGTCGACCCAGAAGTCCCGTCGCCCGAGGGCGTTGCCGAGGGAATAGTGCGTCGCCGTGGCCGACCGGCCGCCGACGGTGACCGGCTCCAGCCCGATGGCGGCGAGGGTCAAACTCAGACGGTGGGCGCTTCTCGGTTCGATCACTTGCACGCTTCCCGACCGTTTGCCCAGGGTGACGAAAAACGTCTGGTGCACGAGGTCGTCGTCCAGGATGAGCGACTTGCCGGCCGTGAGCGGGTATTCGGTCATCGACTCGTTGCCGTGGCCGTCCTTGGACAGGGCGGAGAGCCGCCCGCCCTGCGCCAGAGCGCCGACGTGCTGTGTGACGGTGCCGTTCTCGTAGGCGAACAGCTCGTACTTGACCGGCGTCCCGGCGGCGTCCGTCGTGAGCGCGGAGGTCAGGCGTCCGCTGCCCGCGGTGAGCTGGCCCGTGGCGAGAATGGCGTCTCCCTCGGCGCGAACGATCTTGAAGCTTTCGGTCGCGGCGGGGGCGCCCGTCCTCGTGATGCTAAACACGCCTTCGTCAATGACGCGGCCTTGCGCGCCGACTGGCGCGCTGGCGAGAACGAGGAGGGAGACGGCGGAACGAAGGCGCATGTTGGGGTAATGTACCCGGATCAGGCCGGCGGGTTCACGATTCCACCGGCGGCGCCACGAAGATCCGATCGCGAATTCGCTTGTAGATTCGCTCGTAGAGGGCTCGACCCTTGTCGGCGGTCGCCAATGTGGGTCGGCCGATCGACCCGGAGCTTTGGCGTGGGACGCGTAGCCAGCCGCGCCGGTAACGTCGCACCTCATCGCGCGACATCATATAATCCTCGGCGAGTGCCATATTGACGAGCTCGGGCGCGATGTACAGGAGCAACGAGGTATCCACCTCATCGCCGTGCATGGGCTCGGATTGACCCTGCAAGAGATCGCTGAGGTCCACACCGAAAATGTCCGCGGCGCGGACTCTCGCGCCCGAGGTGATCAGTGTCGACAGCGCCTCGAGATGCGGATCGTGCTCGTGAGCCGTCAGCAGGATGAACTCTCGAATCCCGGTCGATTCCCACGTGTCGAGGAGGTCGTTGAGCAAGCGATGCAGCGTCTTCTTTCGCAGCGACGCATTCCCCGCGAAGCCCCGCTCGGTAACGACATTGACACCGTACTCCACCGTCGGGGCCACGAGCACGCCGAACTCGGCCGAGAGGTCGGCCGACAATCGTTCCACGATGATCGAGTCGGATCCGAGCGGGAGATGAGGGCCGTGCTGCTCGCATGTTCCCACGGGGATGATGAGTCGCGGATCGCGATTGATCGTGGCCGCGACGTCCTGCGGCCTCATGTGCTTGAGGCGACGCGGCTCGCGCATCGAGGCCGGCTCGACCGTGCTGAAATCGGCGAGCGGGGACGTGGGAGGTTGACTCATTTCCGCTGAGCGAACGTTGCGAGAGACGCGCATTGGGGTAGCGCGCGGAACCTGGTGGGCGGTCGCGGCCGGCGCCGCGCTGCTCGCCGCGAGCCAGTGGCTTCACGCACCCAGCGTAGAGTATCTCCTCCCCCTCATCGTCGCCACCATTCTGGCGGTCGCGGCCATTTGGCTCGTCCGCGGCCCGCAACGCGTGTGGGCCATCGGGTGCGCGGCGCTGCTGGCTGTCGCGACGAGCTTTGCGGTGCAAGCGCAACGGGATCTCTGGCTCGTTTCGCACCGGTGGGACGATTGGCAACGAACCTCCGCGGAGCGGGGATTGGTCCAGCTTCATCGGGCGCTCGACGACGCGGTGGCGCGGGCCGCGATCGCCGTCGGCCAAGCCCTGAGCGATACGTCACACGATCGCGCGAGCGCGTTCGACCAGCTCGCGCCGCTCGTCGCGACCCACCCGGAGCTTGGCGTCGTGCTCTACCGGGGCGACAGCGCATTCGCCTGGGCCGGCGTCGTTCGCGCGCCGGTCGACCAGTCGCGCGAGGGTCTGACCGTCGTCGCGACGCCATTCTATCTCGCGCTGCAGATCGTCCAGGGTCGCGGCGACGCGCGCGCCGCGGCCATCGCGCTGCTCGACGCCGAGGCGCCGGCGGATCGGTTGTCGGCGCCGCTCGCGCGACTGGTCGCCGATCAAATGGGATTGAGCGGATTCAGCTTCGCTGCCGCCGTCGATTCCTCGAGCGGAACGGGAGTTCTGCACTACGCGGTGCGCGGCCAACGACTGTTCGACGTTCGCGTGGATCCGTCGGCTCAGGGGACAGTCGTGCAGCGCATCGCGGAATCGGTGCGCGCTCGCGCGGGTCTGGTGTTCTCGCTCGCGCTGGCATTCTTCATCATCGGCGTTTGGCGCGGTACGCGCACGCTCACGGAGCGGCTCGGCGCGCTGGCCGTTGCATTGGCGTGCACGGCGCTTGTTCCGCTCAATCAATACTCGAATCTCACGCGACTGTTCGATCCGTCGGTCTATTTCACGCCGCGCGGGGGGCCGCTGACGGGTAATGCGGGTGCGCTCGCGACGACAGGCGCCATTGCGTTGCTTGGTGTGCTTGCCGTGTTCCGCAAGCGGGCGAGGCGCGTGCCGAGGTGGGCGACGGTGCTCACGGTCATCATCGTGGCAGGTCTCGGTCCGTTCTTGCTGCGCGAGCTGTCGCGCGGTGTGCAGATCCCTGCGCACGGCGTCGACGCCGCGTTGTGGCTTATCTGGCAGGTGCCGCTATTTCTCGCCGCGGTATCGGTGTTGCTCGCCGGCGCTGCGGCCGGTGCCGCCGTGCTTGGCCCGCGGCGCGGACTTGCGCCGTGGGTCGCGCCGCTCGCGGCCGCGATCGCGGCGGTGCTCGCGCCCGTCGTGTGGCAGGCGCCAGGCCGCTGGCCGTGGTGGTACACGATTCTCTGGATCATCGCCATCGCGATGCTCGCGCTGAGCCGCCGCACGCGTTTCGTCATTCTCAGCGCGTCCACCGTCGCGGCACTCGGGGCAACGACGCTAGTGTGGGGACGCACGGCGCGCGGCCGGGTGGACGCCGCGAGACGAGATGTGGCAAGCCTGAGCGAAACGGATTCGGTTGCCGTTACCCTGCTTCGCCGGTTTGGACTCGCGCTCGCCGGCGACTACGCCCCGACGACGCGCCAAGCGCTGCTTCAGCATTATGCCCCATCGGACATCGCGGCGGCGGGAAATCCGATTGCGCTATTCGCCTGGCCCACGGACTCCGGCCCGGTCGCGCATTTCGAGACCGCCGACATTCCCGTTCCGATGAACATCGTCGCTCGGCTCGTCGAGCGCGCGCGCGCGACCGGAACGATCACGCTCTCGAGCGTGCAAACGGACGTGGCGCTCGAGCTCGTGCTGGCCGCGCCGTCGGGGTCGGGTGGCGTGACGGCCGCGGTCGTCGCACCAAAGAGCCGCCTGTTCGAGATCGATCCATTCGCGCGTCTCGTGGGCTTAGAGCTCGACACCGACGCGGAACCGCCGTACACGGTTCGGCTGCGCGAGTCCGTTCCGGGAGACGCGGCCAATCCCACGGAGAGCTGGCGTCGAGAGGGCAGTGAGCTGCACGGCGATTGGACGGTGCGCACTGGAACGGGCGTGGCCCCGGTGCACGTCGAGGTCGAGCTGCATCCGCTCGATGCGCTGGTGGAGCGCGGTGCGCTCATCGTCTTGCTCGATCTTGGCATCGTGGCGCTGCTCTGGCTGGCGAGCGTCGTCGCCGACGGCGGAGCCGGGCGCTGGATCCGCGTGCGTTGGCGAACGTGGGGCCGCAGCTTTCGTGTTCGCCTGTCGCTTGCGCTGTTCGCGTTCTTCGTGATCCCGGCCATCGCGTTCGCGATCTGGTCGTATGGGCAACTCGCGAGCGACGCGACCCAATCGCGCGCGCTGCTGGTCAGCGAAACGCTTCGCGCGCTCGCGCCGCCCCCGAACGCGCCCATGTGGCTGCCCGCGGAAAGCCAGCGGCTCGACACGCCGCTGCTGATGTATCGCGGCGGCGAGCTGTCCGACGTCAGCGATCCGCTGTATGGCGACATCGCACCCATCGGGCGCTACCTCGGGCGTGACGTCGAGCTCACGTTGGCCGTGCGCGACGAGGAGACGACGTCACGACTCGAGCGCGTCGACGGCGGGTCGGCACTGTTCGGCTATCGATCGTTCACGAGCATGGGCAGTCCGTCCACCGTCATCGCCGCGCCGGCGCGCGCCGACGAGCTGCCCCTCGGCCGCCGCCGGCGCGACCTCGGCGTGCTGGTGCTGTTCGCGACAGCCGTGGGCGCATTGGCGGCGCTCTGGCTGAGCGGCATCGCCGCGCGGCAGCTCGCCCGGCCGATTCGTCAGTTGCGCGAGGCGGCGTTGGCGCTGGCGACAGGCGCTCGGACGCCGCCACTCGAAGGCGAGCCAACGGTGGAATTTCAGCCGGTGTTCACCGCCTTCCGCCGCATGGCGTCTGATCTCAACGCCAGTCGAACGGCGCTCGAGGAGGCCCAGCGCCGCACGGCCGCCGTGCTCCGGAACGTCGCCAGCGGCGTCGTTGCCGTGGACGTCGACGGCCGCGTGTCGCTGGCCAATCCGCGCGCGCAAGCATTGGTGGGCGACACGCTGGTGGCCGGCGCGCGGTTCGAGGATGCTGCACCGGTGTCTGTCGCAAAGGTCGTCGAACGCTTTCTCGGCTCGACGAACGACGAAGAGGACTTCGAGCTGTCGCTCGATCAACAACAGCTCAGAGGACGGCTGACGCGATTGTCGCGCGGAGGCGCGGTCGTGACACTCGATGACGTCACCGAGCTGGCGCGGGCGCAGCGCGTGCTGGCGTGGGGAGAGATGGCCCGGCAAGTGGCGCACGAGATCAAGAATCCGCTCACTCCCATTCGGCTGGGCGTTCAACATCTGCGTCGCGCGCGCGCCGATTCGCGGGTCGATTTCGATCGCGTGCTGGAGCACAACGTCAATCAGATTCTCACCGAGATCGACCGACTCGACGAAATCGCGCGCGCGTTCAGCCGCTACGGAGCGGCGCCAAACGAGCGAGCGACAGCCACCTCGGTCGACGTCGCGCGGATCGTGCGCGAAGTCGTTTCGCTCGAGCGCATGGGCCAGGAGCAGAACCTCGAGTGGCGTGAGGTCGGCGTCGACGCGCCGGTCTACGCGTTGGCCCGGCCGGACGAGCTCAAGGAAGTGCTACTCAACGTCCTCGAGAACGCGCGGCACGCGGACTCCACGGTGGTGACCGTCTCCGTGAAACTCGATGACCGCGACGGGGACACGAGCCGTGCGTCGATCACCGTCGCCGATAATGGGCATGGCATTTCGCCCGAGGTGCTCTCGCGCGTCTTCGAGCCGCACTTCTCCACGCGCACGAGCGGCAGCGGCCTCGGGCTCGCGATCAGCCGTCAATTGGTCGAGGGATGGGGCGGCACGATCCACATCGAGAGCTCGGGGAAGGGAACCGCCGTCGTCATTCAACTCGCGGTCCCAGCACCCTCACCGTCTTGATATTCACGAACTCTCGGATTCCAAACTTGCTCAGCTCGCGGCCGTAGCCGGATTTTTTCACGCCGCCAAACGGGAATCGTGAATCCGACGTGACCATGCCATTGATCACCACCGTGCCCGCGGCGAGGCCGCGCGCGAAGCGCTCGATCTCGCCGGCATCGCGCGTCCACGCGGCGGCGCCGAGCCCGAACCGCGAGTCGTTGGCGATCGCGATCGCGTGATCGATATCGCGTGCGCGCACGACCGCGGCGACCGGGCCGAACGTCTCCTCGCGGAGCGCGGGTGAATCCGGTGACACATCGGTGAGGACCGTGGGCTCATAGAAAAAGCCGGCGCCCTCGCGCGCCCGTCCGCCGGCGCGCACCTTGGCGCCCGCGGCGACCGCTCGTTCTACCTGGTCATGCAGGTCGCGCCGAATCTGCTCGGTCGCCAGCGGTCCAATATTGGTGCGTTCGTCCATCGGGTCACCCACGACCAGCTCGCGCATTCGCTCGACGAACGCGTCGATGAACCGATCCGCGATCGGCTCGGCGACGATGAATCGCTTGGCGGCGATGCACGATTGTCCGTTGTTGATCGTCCGCGCCGCCACGGCCGTCTTGACGGCACTGTCGAAGTCGGCGCTCGCCATGACGATGAACGGATCGCTGCCGCCCAGCTCGAGCACGGTCTTCTTGATGTGCTTTCCGGCGATCGACGCGACGCTGCTCCCGGCGCCCTCGCTCCCGGTCAACGTTGCCGCAGCGACGCGATCGTCGGCCAGGATTCGGCCGACCGGCTCCGATCCAATGATCAATGTTTGAAATGCGCCGCCCGGCGCGCCCGCTTCCTCGAACAGCTGCTCGAGCGCCAGCGCGCACTGCGGGACGTTGGACGCGTGCTTGAGGAGGCCCACGTTGCCCGCTGCGATCGCGGGCGCGGCAAACCGGATCACCTGCCAGAACGGAAAATTCCACGGCATCACCGCGAGCACGACGCCGAGCGGCTCGAACGCCACGTAGCCTCGCTCGGTGTGTGATTCCACGATCTCGTCAGCCAGAAATTCAGCCGCGTGGTCGGCGTAGAAGTGACAGGCCGTCGCGCACTTCTTCGCCTCGTCGATGGCCGCGCGGATCGGCTTTCCCATCTCAAGCGTCATCAGTCGCCCGTATTCGATCGCGCGCTGCTCCAGCAACTCGCCGGCGCGACGGACGACCGCGGTGCGTTCTACGATCGGCGTCTCGCGCCAACTTCGCGCGGTGCGATGCGCGAGCTCCAACTTGTCGTCGATCTCTCGATCGGTCAGCGCCGCGTAGTTGCAGAGCCGCTCGCCGGTCGCCGGATTGATTGTCGCGATCGCCATCGAACACCGTCACGCGGTGAAGAGAGAGTCTCCTGTCCATGCGACTCCCGCGCCATCGGCGCCGAACCATCGGCGCCACCACGGAACCTGTCGCTCGCGCTCGAACACGGACTGAACCGCGTCGCGCCAGGCGGCCTGCATCGACGCGGCATCCTCGAACCGGTCGTCCGCCGATGGGGCGAGGCCGCGACGCAGCCACTCGGCGATCTCGGGCGGATACGTCGACAGGTCGACCTCGCCCCGCAACTCGCGCGCGAGGATCGTGGTGTTGTCCTGGTCGCCGAACGGCGGCGACCCACTCATCGCGAACGCCACGATCGCCGCGACGGAGAAGCAATCCGCGGCCGCGTCCTGGGCTTCGCCGAGCAATTGCTCGGGCGAGGCGAACGCCGGCGTCCCAGAGGCGCCCGTCACCTCCTCGCCCGTCACGTTCGCGATGCCGAAGTCGGCGAGCCGCCAGCGCCGGTAGCGATCGATCAGGACGTTCTCGGGCTTGAGGTCGCGGTGAATGATGCCGACCGCATGCGCCGCCGCCAGTCCGCTGAGAACGAAATCGACCTGCGGCGCGATCTCGGCGAGCGGACGCGGCCCTGTGCGCGCAATGAGGTCGGCCACTGATCCGCCCTCGGCCAGCTCCATCGTGTACCACGCAACGTCGCCGCGGCTGTCCCAGTCGAAGATCGGCACGATCGCCGGATGCGCGAGCTGCGCCGCGAGCCGAGCCTCGCGACGAAAGCGACCGACGATGCGCTCGTCGCGCGCCACGTGCGGGTGGAGCAGCTTGAGCGCGACCTCGCGTCCCAATGTGAGATCTCGTACGCGCCACACCGAGCCGAACGATCCCGCGCCGAGCGACGCGAGGACTTCATAGTCGTCGGCGAGCGCCCATCGGAGCTGGACTTCCGCCGACTCGGTGGTGTAGGTCGTTCCAGGCTCGTCGCCGGCCAGCATGACCATCGTACGACTGCCGACCACACGATCGACGGCGCGCAGCAGCGCCGCCATCGACGGAAAACGTTGCGTTGGATCTGGCCGGAGCGCGCGGTCGATCACGGTCGCCACGGCCTGGGGACAATCCGGGCGCAGCAACGTGATCGGCGGCACCTCGCTCGACGGTGGAACCTCGCCGGTGAGAAGCGCGAAACAGATTGCGGCGAGCTGCCACTGATCGGTGAACGGCGTCGGCAGCCAGGAGCCGCCCGCCCACTCGCTCGGCACCGGCATGAAACGAAAATCGGGCGACAGACCAATCGGGATCTCGCTCGACGGCATTGCCCACTGCCAGCCGATGATCCAGAGCCGACCCATCGGCGTGGTCCACACCGTTTCCGGCGACATGCACCCGTGCACGGTCCCGAGGTCGTGCAGATAGCTGAGCGCCGAGCCGATTTCGCGCATCAGCCGCAGCACGCTGGGAACGTCGTCGGTGCCCATGCGGCGAATGTGCGCACCGATGGTCTCGCCGGCGATCCAGCGCCGAAGATATCCGGGCCCGCGACGACTCTCGGCGAACGATGCCCAGTAGTGGTACGTGGTCGGCATCGCCGTATGGTTGCGGTGCGCCAAGTGCCGCGCCTCCGCTTCCAGCCACGCATGATGCGCCGAGTCCGGCGCGCTGACGAGCGAGAGAGATCGACCGAGCGCGTCGATCAGCTCTTGGTAGTGGCGATATTGGGTGTTCAGGCCTTCGGCTCCCCAACTCCATCCGGGAGGAAGCTGCCAGTCGCGCAAATGCGGCGGCAGCTCCTGTGTGACGCTGTACATCTCGCGCTGGGATACGGTCATCGCTGCCCGGTTCGGAGCATCGTCACATCTTCGATTCGGACAGGATCTGCGCCGCCGCCGCTTCGAAGTCAGGGACGAGCGCCACGTCGGGAAGCACCGCCACTTCGACGACCTTGACCGACAGACGAGAACCGTCGCGCGGCATCGCGGATGCGAGTGACGGCACGTGCAAGGTCACGGAGACGACTCGCCAGAGCGTGCTCGGGCGGGATTGTTCCCCGCCCGCGTCGAGCGTGTCGAGCTGCACGACCTCGCCTCTTGCCGGAATGGCGGTGCTCAGGCATTCGGCGAGCACCTGCTCGTGGCGACCGTGACGAATGACTCGCAAAGTGACCATGGCGGCGGTGTGGAGAACCGGGAAGCGGTGAGCAAGCAGGGCCGGGAGCGGGCTGCACAGCATCGGCGTCGACCAGCCAAAGCTATGCATCGGCCGAACTCGAAACCAGCGTGAACTTGAAACTCGAGGGCAACGACATCGTATACGTAATCAACGATTCGTACGTTACACGGAGGTTCGCGTGATTCATTTCTTTGCCTCGCTCGCAACTGTCGTCATTGCCGGCGGTTCCGCGCTGTTCGGATATTGGCAGGCCCGCCAGTTCACGCAAAACAAGCTGCGGTACGTCGACGCCGTTCATAAGGCGATCGTCCCCGTGATCGCCGGTGTAGCGGCTGTTGCGGTTGCGGCGCCGATCGTCTGGCTTCTCCCGCTCGTGGGCGGAGGAACGGCTCTGTTGTTCGGCGGCGGCGTAGCGATGGGCGTGTCGGCCGGCGCCCGAGACATTCGCAAACGGTTGCCGGGGGGAGCGTACTAGTACAAGTTCGGCGCATCCACCCGTGACTGGAGTCACTCGATGCGTCGCACCGTTGCTGCCGTCGCAACGCTCGTTCTTCCCGCCGTGCTCTCGGCGCAGGCTCAACAGGGCGCTTCCGCGCTCACGCCCAATCAGCAGCTTGCCCACGACATCTACAAACAGCTCGTCGAGATCAACACGGTGGATTCGGTCGGCAGCACGACCGTTGCCGCCAACGCGATCGCCAAGCGATTTCTCGACGCCGGCTTTCCGGCCAGCGACGTGTTTCAGGGGGGTCCGCGCGCCGACAAAGGCAACCTCGTCGTCCGCTATCACGGCAACGGCGCTCGAAAGCCGCTGTTGTTGCTCGCACACCTGGACGTCGTGCAGGCGCTCAAGAGCGACTGGTCGGCCGATCTCGACCCATTCGTCTTCACCGAACGAGACGGCTACTACTACGGCCGCGGCAGCGGTGACGACAAAGCCATGGCGTCGATCTTCGTCGCCAACTTGCTGCGCTACAAGAAAGAAGGGTACGTCCCCGATCGCGACATCATCCTTGCGCTCACCGCCGACGAAGAGGGTGGAGGGGCAAACGGCGTCCGGTGGCTCCTCGCGAACCACAAGGACCTGATCGACGCCGCGTACGCGCTCAACGAAGGCGGCGGCGGGGCACTGCGCGACGGCAAGCCGTTCATCAACTCCGTGGGCGCCGCCGAGAAGGTCTCGGCGAACTTCACGATCTCGACGGCGAATCGAGGCGGTCATTCGTCCGTGCCGCGCGATGACAACGCGATCTATGAGCTGGCGCAGGCGCTGACGCACATCGCGACCTATCAATTCCCGGTGATGCTCAACGAGGTCACAAAGGCGTACTTCACGCGCACGGCCGCGATCGAGACGCCGGAGATGGGCGCGGCGATGCGCGCGATCGTCGCCAACCCCAATGATGCCAAGGCGTCGGCGACGTTGTCTCGCGACCCACGCTACCGTTCGATGCTCCGCACGACGTGCGTCGCGACGATGTTGTCCGGCGGTCACGCTCGAAACGCGCTGCCGCAGACGGCCAAGGCGAACGTGAATTGCCGCATGGCGCCGGGGCACGACCCCGCTGAAGTTCGCGCCGGCCTGGTCGGCGCCATTGGCGACACCGGCGTCACCGTGTCGGCGGGCCCGCCCATGGAACACGCCGCGCCATCGCCACTCACACCGGACGTGATGGGACCGATCGAGAAGGTCACGCGCGACGTGTTCGGCCCGGGCGTCGCCGTGATTCCGACCATGGGAACCGGCGCCACGGACAGCAAGTATCTTCGCGCCGCCGGCATCGCCGGGTACGGCGTCTCCGGCTTGTTCGGCGACCCGAACGACAATCGTGCGCATGGGAAGGACGAGCGCGTGTTGATCAAGTCGTACTACGACAGCGAAGAATTCTTGTACCGGCTGGTCAAGGAGCTATCGACGAGCAAGACGGTGCCGTGATTCGAGATCTGGCGCGCCCGTTCTTCTTCGCAGTCCTCGTCTCGGCGTTCGGTGCGGCCAGTCACAACGTCGCGGCGCAGGCTGCTCCCAACGTTGCCGACGGGTGGCAAGACACTGCTCATCATACGGCGGCAATGATCCGTGTGGCTCCCGATGTCCGCCTCCACTACCTCGACTTCGGCGGCCAAGGGCCGACCATCGTCTTCCTTCCCGGACTGGGCAACACCGCGCACGTATTCGACGACTTCGCTCCGCGGTTCACCGACAGGTTTCATTGCGTTGCGCTCACGCGACGTGGCTTTGGCGAGTCCGACCACCCGGCGGACGGCTACGACACGCCCCGCCTCGTCGAAGACATTCGAATCATTCTCGACTCGTTGCATTTGGGCCGGGTGATTCTCGTCGGCCACTCCATCGCCGGAGAGGAGATGACGCGCTTCGCCGCGACTTATCCGGATCGCGTCGACCGGCTCGTCTATCTCGACGCCGCGTACGACCGGATCGACGCCGACTCGATGTTTCAGGACGTGTTTCCTGTGTCGCCCAACGTCCCGATTCGCCCTTCGCCGACCGCGGCCGATACGACGTCAGCCGCGGCCTACGTCGCCTTCGTTCACCGCACGCGAGGCGTCAACATTCCCGAGGCCGACATTCGTACGCGATATCGTTACGACGGCTGGAACGAAGAGATCACGCCCGCCTATCAGGCAATGATGGTCGAGCATCCGCCGTACCGCGCCGTTCGGGCACCGGCGCTGGCGATCTATGCTGTGATCGACGCCGTGTCGCAGCTCGAGCCGTGGCAGCGCGCCGACCGCGCGCATGCGGCCGGGCTGCAGGAACTGATTCGCGGCAGTCAACTCGTCGACCGCAAGCTCAGAGCGAAATTCAAGAGCCAGGTGGCGCACGGTGAGGTGGTCGAGATTCATGGCGGCCATCACTTCGTCTTCATCAGCAATGCCGACGAAGTCGTCAGCGCGATGCGACGCTTTCTTGGCTCGACTCGATGAATCGCTCGCGCTGCTCAGGCGTCGGTAGGAGACATGCGGGGTTGCCGCGCGTGAGCTTGTGCCGGTGCCGCGCGATGAAGTCGTACACCACGTCGGCCAGCGAGCGCGGTACGATCGCCGCCAGTCCCGCCAATCCGCGCCAAACGCCGCCCAAATAGCGCAACACCCGTAACACCGCGGCGGAGCGGACGAGCACGAGCTCGGCGTCGCCCGCCTCGGGCGCCTCGACCCAGACAACCGAGTCCACGCCTTCGATGGCCGGATGGCGCCCCCTCACCTCGGCGCCGATCGGGCTGTCGAGCGGAGCGAATCGAAGCGTGCGACGACGCGATTCATGCCGCAGCACGAACTGCACGCTCCGCGCGCAGAATCCGCAGCTTCCGTCGTAGAGCAGCAACGCCGACCGGTCACTCATACTCGTAAGCTACGGGCGTCTCGCAGCGTGTGTCGTGGCCGTGCGCGAGGCCCGAGGGCGGACGAGCTTCTCCGCGGTGAGCGTGTCCGAGACGCGCGCCACTTTTGTGTACGTCAGGCCGAGCATCTTCGCTTTGCCGAAGATGACGGTGTCGGGAACGCCGCCCGCGCCCTTGGGGTGAACGACCCAGATCGCCCCGCGATCGCCAATGGCCGCGAGCGCGCGGTCGATCCGATCGAGCTGCGCGCTGGTGTCGACGCCCACGAAGACGACGTCGCAATTCGACGCGCTACTTCCGCGCACGACGTGCTCGGTTCGCTCGGCGACCTGCGTGCTCAGCGCGTCGTCGCGCACGTGAAACAGCCACACTTTCATCTCCGGCTTCACGTCGAGCTTGTCGATCAACTTCTTGGGCGGCTCCTCGAGCCGCTTGCGCCACGCGGCCGCCGAGGCTTCGTCGAGCGACATCCAAACGACCGCGGTGGGTGAGGTGACCGTGACGATGCCGGACCGCGCGCTGACGCGCTCGATCGACGCCCGCGGAATGCGGATGCGAGCCTCGCCGCGCACGATCAGTTCATCGGTCTCGAGTAGCACGGTCGCCTGTGCCTCGCGGATGGATCCCGAGTGGTCATCCACGCGCACGCGGCACTTGGTCTCATATCCCATGACGTTCTCCTGGAAGGGCGACGACGATCGGCGTCGGTTCATCGCCGAACCGCTTGCCCAGCGACCGCAGGTACGTGTCTATCGTCGCCGTGTGACCCATGATGAAGCGCGAGACGAATCGAAAGAGCGGGTTGTACACGGCGCCGCGCTCGACGATGGTGACGCGGCTCGCCGAGGGACCATCGGGCTCGATGAGGTATTCCCAACTGCCGCCGAATGGAAGGTTCTTGTCGGCGATGCGTCCCACCAATCGGCGAGGCGCATCGGCGCCGTCGACGACGAAGGTGATCGCTCCCTGCGACGAGTGTTCGCGCCAGGACGGACCGGTCGCCGTCGGCGCGAGCATGTCGACGGATTTCACGTCGGGCCGCCAGCTCGGGAATGCAGCGGGATTGGTGAGCGCCGACCAGACGCTGTCCGGGGTCGCGGCGATGCGCGCCGTCATCGCGGCCACGTGGTCGCGCGGCAGGATCGCGCCGATGGCGATCACGATCGCCACGCACGTCGCGATGACGCCACCCACGATCACGATCCATTTCATCCGGCGCCTCCTGGAGTATGCTCGAGACGGGAAGGGTTGATGCGGCGTTACGAGGCGGTCTTGCGGCTCCGCCTCGCGGCGCGCGTGCGATGACGCTGCGCCGCGAGCGCCGCGCGCCCGAGGAGCTCGAGTCCATGCAGCGCGGCGCGTCGATCGCGCTCGCCGAGTTGGTCGAGCATCTCTTCGACGAGCGTCGGTTCGAGCACGGAATTGGCCGCGCAAACGCGGACGCCGGCGTTCGTGAGTCGCAATTGCACTTTCCGCCGGTCGACCGGATCGAGCACGCGCGTGACGTAGCCTTGCTGCACGAGCTGCCCCACGGCGATCGACATGGTGGCCGGCGTGACGCCCATGTGATCGGCGAGATCGCTCAGCATCATCGGCCGCTCGGCGTCGAGGTGGTCCATGATGCTCACCTGTCGAGTGCTCACCCGGACGCCGCTCTTGGGGTCGCGGACGTGTCGCCGGTGGCAGGCGAAGTAGATGCGGGGATAGTCGCGAAAGACGCACGCGACGTCGTCGGAAAGGCGCATGCCGAGAGTATATGCCGAAATAGTTAGTGTTGTCAACACAAATAGTTCGTGCGCCCCAATGATGAGCGCGCGGCCGGCGGCGCGGCGGAACGATGACGGTTGCCATGCGGCGGTGCGGCGCGCCGCGCGGCCGGGGCTAATCTCGAGCGCATGCTCGCCGCCATTCGATCCGCCTCCGTGCTCGGCATCGACGCGTTCGATGTCTGCGTCGAGGTCGACGTGGCGTCGGGCCTGCCGCATTGGACGCTCGTCGGCCTTCCGGCGGGCGAAGTCAAGGAGAGCCGCGAGCGCGTCACCGCGGCGTTGGCCAATTCGGGCTTTCAGGTCCCCGCGCGCCGCGTCACGGTTTCGCTGTCTCCCGGCGACACGAAAAAAGTTGGCACGGGGTTCGATCTGCCCGTGGCTGTCGGGCTGCTCGTCGCGCTCGGCGCCGTTCCCGTCAGTGCCGTGGAAGGACTCGTGTTCCTTGGCGAGCTCGGGCTCGATGGAGCGATTCGTGGCGTGCGAGGAGCGTTGTCGGTCGCCCGGCATCTCTCCAGCCGTACGACGCGTGCGCTCGTGCTCCCCCCGGCCAATGTCGACGAGGCCGGGCTCGTGCGATCCGTTCCCCTCATCGCGCCGACAACGCTACGCGAGCTGGTCGACGGGTTGCAGTCCGGCACTTTGGTCAACGCCAGGGCCAGCGATCGCAAGGCCAGCGTCGACGACGACAGCGACTTTGCCGACGTCGTGGGACAGGAAAGCGCCAAACGCGCACTCGAGATCGCGGCCGCCGGATCTCACGCGTGTTTGCTCATAGGTCCTCCAGGTGCCGGAAAGACGATGCTCGCGCGCCGGCTGCCCTCGATCCTTCCGGCACTCACCGAAGACGAGGCGCTCGAGGTGACGGCCATTCATTCCGTCGCCGGGTTGCTGTCATCATCCGGCGTCTGCCTGTCCGCTCGACCCTTTCGCGCGCCGCACCATTCAATCTCCTCGGCGGGATTGGTCGGTGGCGGCGGCGTTCCGCGGCCGGGCGAGGTGAGCCTGGCCCATCATGGCGTGCTCTTTCTCGACGAGCTCCTCGAGTTTCCGCGAAGTGCGCTCGAGGCGCTGCGCCAACCGCTCGAAGACGGACGCGTCACCATCGCGCGGGCAGCGATCAGCGTCGCGTTTCCCGCCCGCTTTTCGATGATCGCGGCCATGAACCCGTGTCCGTGCGGCAACGCCGGTGAGCCGACGCGCGTGTGCACGTGCGCCGAATCGGAGATTCTGCGCTATCGCAGCCGGCTGTCGGGCCCTCTGGCGGATCGTATCGATATGCACGTTACGCTGAGCGCCGTGTCGCCGCAATTGCTTCAACATCCGAGCGACGGAGAGTCGTCGCGAAGGATTCGTGCGCGCGTCGAAGCCAGTCGCGCAGTGCAACGGTGCCGCTATGCGTCGCTGCCAGCCGCCGTGCGCTGCAACGCCCATGCGTCCGGCCGGTGGTTGTTGTCTCACGGCGCGTTCGACCCGGAGGCCAAGTCGCTGGTGACGTCGGCCATGGAATCGCTCAAGTTGTCCGCGCGTGGCTACCATCGCGTGCTGCGGGTCGCGCGCACGATCGCCGATCTGGAAGGAAGTCATGCCGTCGCCACCGATCACGTCGCTGAGGCCCTGCGCTATCGACCGCGCTGATCGTGACGACGGCCGACCGCACGCATTCGTGCTGGCGCGAACTCGCAATTCAGCATATTGTAAACCCGCTCGGCCGGTTTCCGTCTCGACGCCGCTGCAAGCGAACCGGCCGCCCCCCCCAGGCGGAATCCTCGTGTGGGCTCGGGAGAGCTGACCGGCTCCGGCGTCCTAACGTGACCGCTTTACGCGTTCTCAAGTTCAGCCGGATGCCGGTCGTCTCGAAACGGCCTGGGGCGTTGACGATCCGATCTTTGTCGCGCGTCTCGCCCGGCCGGAGCGAGGGCAGGGCGGTCGCGCAAGACTCGCGCTCAACCTTGAAAGTAGATACTCTAAGCGGACCGATGCCGGACCGTATTGTGAAACATTTAATGAGAACATACGTGCCATCGATCGCAGCCAGACTCAAGACGCTCGTTTGTTTCCCGGGCCGTGCTCCGGGGCGAGCGCCGCGGTTCCTCGCAGGCGCGGCGGTCGTCGCCGCGCTGGCGTCCCCACTGCCCGCGCAGACACCCTCCCGTTTCGATTCCGGCGTCGTCCTGTCGGGCGATTGGCTGCAGGCCAATGAGTTGCCGCTCGACCGCAACGCGCTCCAAAGCGGCACCATCTCGCTGTCTCTGCGCCGCCAGCGATGGTCGGTCGACGCGAGCTGGGTGCGCGTCGCTCGAACGCTGAGCACCGTTCAGGGCGGAGCCATTTCCGCCGGGCCTCTCCTGCATTGGGGGCCGGTTCTGTTCATTCCCAAGGTGAGTGTCCTCGGTGGTCGGGCGCAGGCGTCCCGTGACTCGACCGGCTACGATTTTGTCGGAGCGGGCGGCGTCGTCGGGCATCAGCCTCGGTATAGCTACTCGAGCGCTGCAACCTTCGGCGGCGGTGCGACACTCAGCGTCGAAGTGCCCCTCTATCGTGCGCTGGGCATTCGCGGTGTCGCGTCGCAATGGTATTTCAGCGGCGCGCCGCTCGAGGGCGATCGTGAACGTTTCCTGGTCGGTGCCGGTCTCGCGCTGCGGGTGGGCCGATGATGCGCTCATTCATCTCGGCCTTCGGCCACCGCTCGCGTGTCGCGCTGACGGCTGTCGCGACGCTCGTCTCCGCGCTGAGCTGCACGGAAAATCTTCCCAACGGCCCGAACACGTTCCCGGCCACCATCAAGATCTCCGTCCCGCACGACACGCTCGTCGTCGGTGACTCGAGCGTCGCGCAAGCCGTGGCGACCGACGCCTCGGGCCGGACGATTCAATCGCTGACATTTGTTTGGACGTCGGCCGATAGTACCGTGGTCGGTTTTGCCACTCCGGCGTCGACCGCGGACGCCGCGGCCGGGCGAAACAGAATCCTGATCGGACGTCGCAGCGGCGTGGCGGTCGTGACGCTGGCGTTGCCCGACTCTCGTTTCGTTGCCTCCGCCGCGCCAAGAACCCAGACCGTGGTTGTGGGCGGCGTCCGCATCCTGACGACACACGACTCCACCCTGTCAGCGGTCAATGACACCGCGGTCGCCATCGCGGCGGGCCTGGTGCGGTCCAACGGCGCGCTCGTGACCCGCGCGTCGCAAGGGATTCGCTGGATCCATCTGGGGACGCACACGACCGTTGTCGGCACGGGCGACACGATCCGCTACATCGCGCGCTCCAACGGCGCGGACACCCTCATCGCGACGCATGACCGCTGCCTGATCGGGGCGAAGTGCGCCGACACGGCCATTGTTCGCGTGTCGCAGCAACTCACCATGACGCTGTCGGCGCACAACTTCCTCGTCTGGAGCTTTTCCGATTCGGTCGCACCCGTCGTGAAGCTCGCCGATCGTCGCGGCAACGGGCTCGCGGGGACGTCTGTCCGATTCGTCCCGGCGACGGTGGCCGATTCAGCCAAAGTGAAGGTTTCGGCGACTGTCGGCGCCAGCGATCAGACAACCGGCGTCGTTGCGACGCCGCGGCTGGTGTCGATCGGCAACGGCAGCGCACGCGTCAACGTCTTTGGCCTGGCGCCGGACGGCGTCTCGATCATCGGCGTCGATTCGATCACCGAGGTCGTGCGGCAAGTGGCGCGGCGCGTCCAGGTCGAGCCGCTTCGCGCCGTCCTCACGGTGCTCGACTCCATTCCGTATCGCCCACTGGCGCGCGATGCGCGCGGCGCGGTCATCGCCGACGCGACGGTGAGCGCCAGCGCAACGGGCACTACACTCAACCCCGTGTTTGCCGGTCCGAACGCGAGCACGTTCGCCGGGACGCAAGCCACGATCACGCCGAATGTCACAGGCATCGCGCTGCCGGATTCGAATCCGCTCGCGCCCCAAGTGCCCGTCATTGTGGATCCCGCTCTGATCGCGCTCATCCACCTCGACAGCGTCAAGGCCGGGGCAACGACGACGATCGCGTCGATGACGGTGGCGGATTCGAACGTCAATGCCGCCGCAGGATCGTTCGTTCGATTCCGAGTGTCAGCCGGTGTCGCGCCGGATTCGGTTCAGGTCGGCGCAGGTGGGCTGGCAAGCGTGGTGTGGGCGCCGCCCAACGTCGCCGCGTCGTACACTCTGACGGGCGTGGTCGGCGCGCCCGCCGTGCCGCTCGTCTCGACTGATTCGTCGGTGCGTACGGTGCTGCAGCGGAGCGTCGTCGTCGTCGCCGGCGATCCGAGTGCAACCAAGTCGACTGTGTCGGTGCTCGCCACCTCGATCGCGGCGAACGGGTCCACCACGGTCACCGTCACAGTCAAGGATCAATTCGGCAACATCGTCACGACCGCGACGCCAGCATCCTTCACGATCAGCGCGACGCGGGGCGCGATCAGTGGCACGGCGTGTACGTTGGGCGTCTGTACCGCGACATACACCGCGCCCGCCACGGCGGGTGCCGATGCCATTTCGGTGAAGATCCTTGGGATCGAGATCGTCTTCAGTCCGCTCGCGTTGACTATCACCTGAGTCAACGCAATTGTCCCGGAATCGGTGATCGCGCTTCTGGCTTCCGCGCGATCACCGATTCTTATTTCCAGTTCTTCCACGTCGCTAATGTGCTCGGGTTTCGTCCGCCGCCGGCGTCATGCTCCCATCTGGCGGACCGTGCTGGCGCGCGCGTAGGATCAAGCCTCACCGATTTCGTGGCAGGAGCATATGCATCTCCGTCTCTCTTCCCGCGCGACCGTGCTCGTGTGTGTCGCGCTGTGCGCCGATGGTACGGCCGGACTCGCGCAGTCATCGCGACCGTTGGCGATCGAAGATTTCTACCGGATCAAGACGGTCTCCGCGCCGAGCTTGTCGCCGGATGCGCGGTGGGTGTCGTACATGGTCGCCACGCGCGTCGAGGACACCAACGGAACCCAGTCGGACGTGTGGCTGGCGCCCGTCGATGGGTCCGTGCCGGCGAGAAAGGTGAGCGGCGCCGCGAGCGCGACGAATCCCCGCTGGACCGACGCCGGACGTCTGCAGTTCACGTCGGGAACGCGAACGGTGACAGTCGATCCGCGCGCTCCAGATCGCGTCGACACGACGGCGACGCAAGCCGGTGCGCCGGCGGGGCGCGGGGGCGGACGCGGCGGGCCGCGTCGCTCCTCATTCACGAGCCCCGACGAGAAATGGATCGCCACGGTTCGCGACTTCCCGCCGCCGGCGCGCGTGGTGACCTACGCCTCTGATTTCGAGAAGCGACACGAGGAGCGATTCAAGGGCGTGGAATTCGATTGGATGGATTTTCATCGGGACGCGCAACCGTTTCCAGTGCCCAATCGAAGGGATCCGCGGCTCAATCCGCCGCAGGAGATCGTTCTCGCGCCGCGCGGTGGCGGGCCGGAGAAGCAACTCACGTCGCTCGGTCTCCGTCCCGCCGATGTGCAGTGGAGTCGCGACGGATCGACGATTCTCTTCACGGCGGATTCGCTCTATCGCAATGAGCGGTCGTACGGCCGGAACGAGATCTGGACGGTCACGATCGATGGCAAACTGACGCGACTCACGCCAAATACAGACTTCGGCTATAGTGGCGCCGTCTATTCGCCCGACGGTCGCTGGATTCTGGCAACGCGCGACTTCACCTCCGATATGGTGATCGCCAAGCACTTGGATCACGGCGGTCCGGTGGATCTCGTCCTCATCCCGGCGGCGGGCGGCACGGAGATCAATCTGACGGCCGACTGGGATTATCTGCCGAGCAACGCGCAATGGAGTCCCGATGGCAAGTTCGTCTATTTCATGGGCGGTGTCGGCGGAACGACGCATCTCTTCCGCGTGTCGTCGAACGGCGGCGCGGTCGAGCAAGTCACGAAGGGCGAGCGCCGGTTGGGTGAGTTGAGCTTCGATGAGAACTTCACGAAAATCACGTACACCCTCGGGCTGAACGAGCGCCCGACGGAAGTCTACGTCGCCGATATCGACGGCTCGAACGAACGGCAGATCTCGCATGCCAACGATTCGCTCGTCGCCGAGCTCGCGTTGAGCCGCTCGGATCGACTGCACTACAAGAGCGCGGATGGAACGCCGATCGAAGGCTGGATCACGCTGCCGGCGGGGTACCGGCCGGGCGCAGGGCCGTATCCGCTGGTCGTGAGCAATCACGGCGGCCCACACTCGGCGATCGAGTACGGGTTCAACTTCAAGAATCAGTACTTGGCGGCGAACGGATACTTCGTGCTCGAGGTCAACTTCCGCAGCTCCACGGGGTACGGCGAGAAATTCTTGTGGGGAACGTGGGGCGCGTGGGGCACGAAGGACGGACAGGACGTGATGGCGGGCATCGACTACGTGATCGGCAAATACCCGATCGATCGCTCGCGCGTCGCGACGATCGGCCATTCGTACGGCGGTTTCATGACGAACTGGTTGATCACGCAATACCCCGATCGATTCGCCGCGGCAATTCCGGGCGCCGGCATCGTCGACTGGCTGAGCGACTACGGCAATGCCGACATCCCGAACACGAAGGAGCGCGAATTCTTTGGTGCGCCGTGGGATCCCAAAGCGCGGGAGATCATGCTGCGACAATCGCCGCTCATCTATGCAGACCGCGTGAAGGCGCCGACGTTGTTCATCAACGGCGAGATCGACCAGCGCGTGCCGTTCTCGGAAGCGGAGCAGATGTACGTGGCGCTCAAGAAGAATGGTGTTCCGGCCAAGATGATCCGCTACGACGGTCAGCCGCACTCGATCGGCGGCTCGTGGAATCAGGTACATCGCATGCTCAATGAGCGGCGCTGGCTCGATCAGTATCTCAAGGCGAAATCAACCCCCTGAGCATGTCGGCGGCGGCTTCACGGTCAGTGGCGATCGGTTACGTTTCGCGCATGGAGCACGACGGCGTCGAGAACGGGGAGCGCGCACTCGCGAAAGAGGCGCGCTTGTGCGATTGGTTGCGGGATCAAGGTTCGATCGCGATCGGATACAGCGGCGGTGTCGACTCGGCGTATCTCGCCAATGTCGCCATCGCGACGCTGGGGTCGAGCCGCGTTCTGGCTATTATCGGCCGGAGCGCGTCGTTTCCCGAGAGTCAGTGGGCGGACGCGCGTGCCGTCGCTGTCCAAATCGGTCTCGTCATCGTCGAGGTCGACACCGACGAGTTGAACGACCCACGGTACGCCGCGAACCCGAACAATCGGTGCTATTTCTGCAAGACCGAGCTGTGGTCCAAGCTCGTTCCGATCGCGCGCGCGCATGGCATTCGCGTCGTCGCCGATGGAACGAACGCCGACGATCTCGGCGGGCATCGTCCGGGCGCGCGCGCCGCGCGCGAGCACCGCGTGGTGTCGCCGCTGGCGATGTTCGAGTTCTCGAAAGACGAGATTCGCGAACGATCGCGCGCGCGGGGGTTGCCGACGTGGCAGCAGCCGTCGTCGCCGTGTCTCTCGTCGCGGATCCCATACGGCACACCCGTCACCGTGGGCCGGCTCAAGCGGGTCGAGCGCGCCGAATCGGCGTTGCGCGACGCCGGTGTCGTCGGCGATCTGCGCGTTCGACATTTCGGCGATCTCGCGCGCGTCGAGTTATCGCCCGCCGAGCTCGCGCGGTGGTCGAGTCCCGAGTGTCGGACGCAACTGGATGCTGCCGTGCTCTCGGCCGGATACCGGCGGGTCGATCTCGACTCGCGCGGTTTCCGCTCGGGGTCGCTCAACGAGGCGCTGCCCCACCGTGCGACTGTTCCTGGCCATTAACCTCACGCCACAGGTTCGGCGCGAGGTGTCCGCGGCGACAGCCGTGCTGCGACAATGCGCGCCGCAGGCCTCGTGGGTCGACGAGCCGCGCCTTCATTTGACGCTCAAATTTCTGGGGGAACAGGCGGAGGAGCGCATCGACGACATTGAAGCGGCGGCGGCGCGCGTTGCCGGCCGTCACCGAGAGCTCATGATGGCGCTCGGCGGAGTAGGCGCATTCCCGAACTTTCGGCGGGCTCGCGTCGTATGGATGGGTATCGCGCAGGAAGCACGCCTCGAGCTGTTGCACCATGACATCGAGGTCGAGTACGAGAAGCTCGGCATCGAAATCGAAGGGCGGCCGTTTCGTCCGCATCTGACGTTGGCCCGTGTCAAACATCCCCTGACGGAGGATGAAGTGAAAAACTTGTCGCGAGCCGCGCGCCAAACGGACTACCGAACGGACTTCATCGTTCGGTCGATCGATTTGATGCAAAGCGATCTCACCGCGTCCGGGCCGGCGTACACGACGCTGGTGTCGGCCGCCCTGCGGAGCGGGTGACGCATGGGGTGCATCGCGCGTCTTGGCTGCTTGTTCCTGTTGGCGATACTCGCGGTCATCGGGTGGTTCACCCGCGATCGCTGGATGCCCGAGAGCATGCGCTCGCATCCCGTCAGCTCGACCAGGGCGCCAGCCTGGGAGCCTCTCAGCGACGCGGGCGCGCGACGCACCGAAGCGGCGCTCGGGAAACTCAGTCAGCCGCACGGTCCAGTGTTTCAGACACTGTCCGGTGCGGATGCCGCCTCGTACATCTTTCGTCAGTTGGCCGACCGTCTGCCGCGCTCGAGCGACAGTGTCGAAGCGATGGTGTCGGGTGACCGCGTCGCCATGCAAGCCAGCGTCAAGCTGTCGGAGCTCGGCGGTGCGGGCGCCCTCGGCTCGCTCGGCGGAGTGCTCGGAGATCGCGAGCGCGTGCAATTCACCGGCACGTTCCGCGTGGTGAAGCCCGGATTGGCGGAATTCCAAATCCAAGACATCAAGGTGGGCGCGGTGAACCTCCCACGAGGCATGATCCCGACTCTCGTGGGCCGCTTCGACCGCGGTCAGCGGCCCGCGGGGCTGGACCGCGACGCGCTCCCGTTGCCGATTCCACGTTATGTGGGCGACATTCGAGTAGCGAACGGAAAGATCACCTTGTACAAGACCGTGGAATAACGATGGCGCGCCGCATCCTGATCATCGACGACGAGCAGGGCATTCGTGCGGCACTCGGGCAATTGCTCGAGTTCGAGGGCTACGAGGTTCGCGCCGTCGGAAACGCCGTCGATGGCATCGCAGCGTATCAGAAGCAACGCCCCGATCTGGTCTTTCTCGACGTGAAGATGGCCGGGATCGACGGCGTCGAGGCGCTCAAGAAGATCAAAGAGTATGATCCGAGCGCGGTCGTCGTGATGATCAGCGGCCACGCGACGATCCAGACGGCTGTCGAAGCCACGCAGTTGGGCGCGTACGACATTCTGGAGAAGCCGCTCGACACCGACCGCATTCTCGTCACGCTGCGGAACGCGCTCCAGCACCTCGACCTGCACGAGGAGAACGCGCGGCTCCGCGAAACGATTCAGTCGCGGTATCAAATCGTTGGCAAGTCGTACGGCATTCGGGCGGTGATCGACAAGATCGAGCGCGTGGCGAAAACGCCGGCGCGCGTGCTGATCACGGGCGAGAATGGAACGGGCAAGGAGCTCGTCGCGCGCGCGATTCACTCGCAGTCGACGCGGGCTGAGGCACCGTTCGTGGAAGTGAATTGCGCAGCAATCCCGAGTGAGCTGATCGAGAGCGAGCTGTTCGGTCACATGAAGGGTTCCTTCACCGGCGCGGTCGCCGACCGGGCGGGAAAGTTCGAGCAGGCGCACGGCGGGACGCTCTTTCTCGACGAGGTCGGCGACATGAGCTTGGCGGCGCAGGCCAAGGTGCTCCGCGTCCTGCAGGACGGCGTCGTGACGCGGATCGGCGGCTCCAAGCAAATCGAGGTCGACGTACGCGTGCTGGCAGCGACGAACAAGACGCTCGAAACGGAGATTGCCGAAGGGCGCTTCCGCGAGGATTTGTTCTACCGGCTCAACGTGGTGCCGATCAACGTTCCGCCCTTGCGCGAGCGCCGCGAAGATATTCCGCTGCTCGTGTCGCATTTCGTCAATCTGCTCACCAGCCGCGAGGGCGTGGCGCCGCGCGCCATGGCGCCGGACGCGGTCGAGCGCCTGGCCCAGCTCGAGTGGCCCGGCAACGTCCGCGAATTGCGAAACACCATTGAGCGTTTGCTCATTCTGTCATCGGGACCGCGCATCACCGCCGAGGATGTCGCCCGCCTGGTCGGGCATCGCGATTCGGAGCAGGCGGGGCTCGGTTCGCTGCTCGACTGCAAGACGTTCGAGGAATTCAAGCACGCGGCCGAGCGAGCATTCCTGCTCGCCAAGCTGCGCGAGTTCGACTGGAACGTGTCCGAGACGGCGCGAGGGCTCGACATGCCGCGCTCGAACCTCTACAAGAAGATCGAGCGCTATGGACTCACGCGGGAGACGCTGAGCTAATGGCCGATCGCGATTGGGACAAGGAGCTCGCCAAGGTGGACAAGCAGCTCGCGTCGCTCTCCGACGACGCGCTGATCGGACCGCCGCCGGCGACGACAGGCGGGAAGCGCGACGCCGCGAGCGGCCGCGACGCGCGCGGCGAGAAGGCGTCTCGAGCGCCGAGCGAGCCAAGGGGCACGACATCCTTCGGCGTGTACGCGCGACTCACGCTGTCGGTCTTGGTGGGCGTGGCTATGGTCCTGTGGCCGTATCCAGTACGCTGCGGAGTCGGCTTGGCCGGTTACCTCGCGGCCGTGGCCGTGGTGGTCGCAAGCGGCGTCTGGAGCTCGGTGTGGACGTGGCGACACCGGGCGGCCAAGGCGCATAGCTTATCGTTACTCCTGATTCTCTGGGGCCTCGTCCTGGGCGCCGTCGAGGTGTTGCCTCGCATCGGCTATGCGAAGCCGGACCTCCGGCATCCGGCGATGTGGGTGTGTCAATGAACCAGACCAACGACTCATGAAATCGTTCAAGAACTTCATCGGCGGCGATTGGGTTGCCCCAATCGGCGGCGAATATTTCGAGAATCGCAACCCCGCCGACCTCTCCGATACTGTCGGTCGATTTCCGCTGTCCGGTGCGGCCGACGTCGATCGCGCGGTCGAATCGGCGCGTCGCGGATTCGAGGTGTGGCGGAACACGCCAGCGCCGGCGCGCGGCGATGTGCTCCGCCGCCTCGGCGACATCATGGTAC
The DNA here is from genome assembly GCA_036392315.1 of Gemmatimonadaceae bacterium. Classification (GTDB taxonomy): domain Bacteria; phylum Gemmatimonadota; class Gemmatimonadetes; order Gemmatimonadales; family Gemmatimonadaceae; genus JAQBQB01. Next base: position 33,881 of record DASVYG010000457.1, on the reverse strand, counting down.
AGCGGAAAGAAGAGATCGCCGATCTCATGACGCGCGAGATGGGAAAGCCGCTCGCCGAGACGCGCGGCGACGTGCAGGAAGGCATCGACACGGCGTACTACGCCGCCAGCGAAGGGCGTCGCTTGTTCGGGCACACGGTGCCGAGCGAGCTGCGCAACAAGTGGGCGATGAGCTTTCGTCGGCCCATTGGCGTGGCGGGAATCATCACGCCGTTCAACTTCCCGATGGCGATCCCGACGTGGAAAATGTTTCCCGCGCTCGTGTGCGGGAACGCCTGCATCTTCAAACCGGCCGAAGACGTTCCGCACACGGGTCACGTGCTGGTCGAGATGATGTTGGAGGCGGGTCTCCCGCCGGAGGTGATCCAGCTCGTCCATGGCCTGGGTGAGTCGGCGGGCGCGGCCATAGTGAACCATCCACTCATTCCCGTCATCTCATTTACGGGCTCGACGGACACAGGACGGATGGTCGGTGAGATTTGCGGTCGCATGCACAAGCGGCTGTCGCTCGAGATGGGCGGCAAGAACGCGATGATCGTGTTCGACGATGCGAATCTCGACCTCGCATTGGACGGGGTGCTGTGGGGCGCGTTCGGCACGACGGGACAGCGGTGCACGGCGACGAGCCGATTGATTCTCCAAGACGGTATCCACGACGACCTGTTGACCCGGCTCGTCGACCGCGTCCGCGAGCTCAAGTTGGGCGACGGTCGGAAAGAGGGCACGGAAGTCGGGCCGCTCATCAGCCAGAACGCGATCGAAAAAGTCGAGCGGTACATCGACATCGGTCAGCAGGAGAACGCCGACCTATTGTGCGGTGGGCGCCGGGCGGCCGACAAAGGATTGGAGCGCGGATTCTTCTTCGAGCCGACGATCTTCGCGCGCGTCCGGGCCGGGATGCGGCTGGAGCAGGAAGAAATCTTTGGTCCCGTTCTTTCTGTATTGCGTTTCCGGTCGCCGGATGAAGCGTTCGCGATCAACAACGACGTCAAGTACGGGTTGTCGTCGTCGGTCTACACGCGGGACGTCAACATCGCGATGCGCGCCATGAACGAGCTCGATACGGGAATCACCTACATCAACGCGCCAACGATCGGCGCTGAGGCACATCTGCCGTTTGGCGGCGTAAAACAGACGGGGAATGGCCACCGCGAAGGTGGCTGGCAGGTCTACGATTTCTATTCGGAGACCAAGGTCGGCTATTTGGATTTCTCGGGTTCGCTTCAGCGGGCCCAGATCGATAACTATTTGGGGACCCCCGACTGACCGGGCATGCGGAACGCTCGAATCGTCGGGTTTACGGGGTGCTAGCCGAGCGAGCCCGACCAGGTTATTACATCGATTGACGAGTCGTCGTCGTCATCTTGAGCGCAGTGAGAAGTGAGTGATATGAGCGCGAACGAGTCCGTTTCAGTACCGGTTCCCGGTGAACAAACCGCTGATGACAGCCAAGCTGGGCAGTCGTCGCGTTCGATCACACCGCAACAGCGCGTGGAGGCGTTGCGCGAGCTCAATCGCCGGCGCAGTACGCTCGATTTCGTGTGGGAATGGACGAAAATTCTCGCCGTCTCCGTCGTATTGTTCGCGCTGATTCGAACTTTCCTCGTCGAGGCGTTCAAGATCCCGAGCGGCAGCATGGAGAACACGCTGCAGGTCGGTGATTTTCTGCTCGTCAACAAGCTCGTGTACGGCGCCGAGGTACCGTTCACGCATAAGCGGCTTCCACGCCTTCGCGAGCCGCAGCGGGGCGACGTCATCGTATTCGATTATCCCGTCGATCCGACGAAGAATTTCGTCAAGCGACTCGTTGGTGTGCCCGGGGACACACTCGAAATGCGCAACGGCACACTGATTCGAAATGGCGTGGCCCTTTCAGAGCGCTATGTCGAGCACACGGAGCCGGATATCGATCCCGGCGGCGAAGATTTTATCTGGCAGCGCAATTATCTCGTGCGCACCGCCAACGCCGCCTCCGGATACAACCCATCGCGAAACAACTGGGGGCCGTTGGTCGTCCCAAAGGAAGAGTACTTTGTGCTTGGCGACAACCGGGACAACTCTCTGGACAGCCGGTATTGGGGGTTTGTGCCCGACTCGCTTCTCAAGGGTCGGCCGTTTGTGATCTATTACAGCTATGCCCCGGATACGGTCGACACGTTTGCCTGGCTCACGCATATTCGCTGGACGCGACTGGGTGAGCGAATACGATAGATATAGGTTCGGCTTGAATTCCCACCCCCGTCGCGCTGTGTGAATGCGCGAATGGGTGAATGCGGAACAACGTGAGCGGATCGAACACTCACGCGATCAGGCACTCACACATTCACGCACCCAAGGAGCCGCAGTACGTATGACCGCAACCGGCAACAAGAAGTCGTCGTACGAAGAAGGCTCACTCGATCAATACCTCCGCGACATCAGCGCGTATCCGCTGATCTCGCGCGACGAGGAAGCGCACCTTGCGCGGCACATTCGCAAGGGCGAGCAGGAAGCGCTCGACAAGCTCGTTCGCTCCAACCTGCGGTTCGTCGTCTCCGTCGCGAAGAAATACCAGAACCAGGGCGTGTCCCTCTCGGATCTCATCAACGAGGGCAACCTCGGTCTGATCCGCGCCGCGCACAAATTCGACGAAACGAAGGGCATCAAGTTCATCTCCTATGCCGTGTGGTGGATCCGCCAGGCGATCTTGCAGGCGCTCGCCGAGCAGTCGCGCATCGTCCGCGTGCCGCTCAACCGCGCCGGCACGTTGCACCGCATCGGCAAGCGCGCGAACGCGCTCCTCCAGGAGCTCGGCCGCGACGCCACGCACGCCGAGATCGCGAACGGCATGGACATCACCGAGGAGGAAGTCGCCAAGACGATGGCGATTTCGCAAACGCACCTCTCCCTCGATGCGCCACTCACACCGGGCGAAGACAACCGGCTGCTCGACTACCTCCCCGATACGCTCAACCCCACTCCCGACGAGCAGACGTTCGAGAAGGCGCTCACCGAGTCGATCGAGGAGGCGCTGTCGCACCTCAAGGAGCGCGAGTCCAAGATCCTCCGCCTCTATTTCGGCCTGGACGGAAGCGAGCCGATGACGCTCGAGGAGATCGGCGCCCTGCTCGGCATCACGCGCGAGCGCGTCCGGCAAATCAAGGAAAAGGCGCTGTCGCGGCTCCGGCACGTGAGCCGTGCCCGAGCGCTCGAATCCTACCTGGGCTGATTCGAGGTCGGTCCCAACTCCACGAGTTGCATGGCGAGGCCGGCAGACACGCCGGCCTCGTGTCGTTCGCGGCCCGGTGGCTCGCCGTCCACGGGCGCGGTAGATAGCTTCTACCCGGTCATCGACCCCGTACCGAGCCATCTTATGAATCGACTGCGTCTTGCTCCCACGGTGCGACTCGTGGCCGCATTGGCGACGTTCGCGCCCGTCGTGTTCGCACAGGTACCGGCCGTTCAGCAGGCGTCGCGTGCTCCTGCGTCGATTTACTTCACCACAGACGACGCGCTCGAAATCAGCACGTTCGCCGCCGGCGATGTGAGTGACGATGGGCGTTGGGTCGCGCTCACGCAGGCGGTACGCCGCGACGCCTTCGGAAACGACTATCGTCACGACGGTGATCCGACGTATGTGCATCCGTCTCCGGTCCGACTCTGGGCCGTCGACACGCGATCGGGCCAGCGGCGTCCGGTATTTTCCGATAAGCGCGCCATTCGCGCCATGCGATGGTCGCCCGATGGCGGCCAGTTGGCGATGCTCCTCTGGAATGGCGATGCATACGAGCCGGAGATCTGGGATCGAACCACAGGCAAACTCACGACGCTGAAGCTGCCCGTTGGCAAGTACGTCGCTGAGACGAGTGATCTGCGCTGGAGCGCCGGCGGATCGCAGATCGTGTTCACGGTTCACACGACGGAGTGGCGCAAGAAGGCGCGCGACACGTTCGCACAGATCACGACCGGGCCCGTGTTCGTGCAGAGCAGCAAAGATCCGTTCCTCTCCTGGGACGACCTCCGACGCATGGGCAATCGTCGCAGCGTCGGTGCGCTCGACGTCAAATCGGGGCAGTATCGCGAGCTTGTTCCCGAGACCATGATCGCATCGTACGCGCTCACCGACGACGGCAAGGCCATCGCGTACGCCGAGGACGAGACCAAGAAGACTGAATACGAGCCTGGCGGTGCCGACGCTCGCCTCATCGCCCGGCCGGTCGGCGGCGACGCGCGGACGCTGGTGCCGTCGACCCGCGGCGCGGCGATCGTCTGGGCCGAGAACGGCACGCGCTACGCATACTCGCGTGACGGACGCGTGTACGTCGGTGGTCTTACCGACACGGCAAGACTCGTTGCTGGTCCGGCGGAGTTGCCCAAGGGCGCATCTCCCACCGCGGGCGACAGCTCAGGACGAGGCGGCCGCGCCACGGCGCGGGCGGATCGATTCACGGCGGTCCGGTTCAGCCCCCGTGGCGATGCGCTGCTCGTGTCGAATCGCGAAGGCCTGTCGGTGATCGACCTCGCGACAGGTGCGCGCGAATTGGTCATCGCCAGCGACAGCGCGAAGGTCGAGACGCCGCGTGCGACCGTCGCGGCCTGGAGCGAGGATGGATCCAAGCTGTACTTCACGGTCTCGTCGCGAACGAAATGGGAACGCGGGATCGTGCGCTACGATCGGACGACGAAGCAACTGCGCGACCTCGTCAAGGACGGTCGTATGTATACGGCGCTCCGGTTCTCGAAAGACGGCAATACGAGTTTTCTAACGGTCGCCGAGGGCAATCGTCCACCGGACCTTTATGCCGGCGGCGCGGATCTCGCCAATCTGCACCGGTTCGTCGAAGCGAACCCGCAACTCGCCGCCAAACACATCGGTCCGACCGAGTTGTTGTCCTACCTCGACGCCGACGGGCATCCCAAGCACGCGGTGGTTCACTACCCGGCCGACTATCAGAAGGGCAAGGCGTACCCGACCGTCTTCATCATCTACGAGGACTTCTTTGACGACTCGTGGGACGTGGCGGCGAATATTCTGTCGGCCAATGGCTATCTCGTGGTCAAGCCGTCGGTCGACTTCGAGACGGGTTTCCCGGGCGAGGCATGGCTCAAGGGTGTGACCGCCGCCGCCAACAAGCTGATCGAGCTCGGCGTGGCCGACTCGGCACGGCTCGGTGTGCAGGGCACGAGCTACGGCGGGTACGCAACGAATCTGTTGATCACGCAGACGAACCGCTTCAAGGCAGCGATCAACATCTCGGGAAAGGTGGACATAATCAGCTTCTACACGGACAGCCCTCGCCTTGGCGTCCGCAACATCACCGCGGCCGAGCGTCAACAGGATCGTCTCGGCGCCACGCTCTGGCAGCAACCGCAGAAGTACGTGCAGCATTCGGCGATCATGTTCGCCGATCGCATTCAGACGCCGCTCATGCTGATCACCGGGGCGCAGGACTCGAACGTCCCGGCTGACAACACGCGCGAGATGTACTATGGTCTGCGCCGGCTCGGCAAAGAGGTGGTGTGGGTCAACTACCTCAATGGTGGGCACGGCGGCGGCGTCGCGAGCACCGACGATTTCCTCGACATGTACCGTCGCATGGTCGCGTGGTACGACACGAAGCTCAAGAAGACGTCAACCGACAAGACCGCGACGAACGATCGCTGAGCGAAGCTCGCGCGCGAACTCATCGCTTACCTACGAACTCATGGCTCAGAACAGCTCATTCGATGTCACGACTGGTGTCGACCTTCAGGAGGTCGACAACGCGATCAACCAAGCGCAGAAGGAAATTGGGCAGCGCTACGACTTCAAGGGCTCGAACGCGACGATCGAGTTCAAGCGCGCCGAGGAATTGATCGCCCTCGTCGCGGCGAGCGAGTTCCAGATGCGCGCGTTGTTCGACGTCGTCCAGTCGAAGCTCATCAAACGCGGCGTGCCGGTGAAGAACCTCGATATCGGCGAGATCAAACAGGCCGGGGGCGACATGGTGCGCCGCGAGGTGAAGCTCAAGACGTCACTCGACTCGGACACGGCCAAGAAAGTTGCGGCGGCGATCAAGGACGCCAAGCTCAAGAAGGTGCAGGCGTCGATCCAGGGCGATCAAGTGCGCGTTACGTCGCCGTCGAAAGACGACCTTCAGGAGGCGATCGCGCTGCTGCGGAAGGGCGACTACGGGGTCGAGCTCAAGTTCGGAAATTTCCGCTAGCGGACCGTCTGTGCGGGCGGCTTACACGCCGCGTGCTGCACCTGCAGTAGCGCGTTGAAATGCGTCGCGACGGTCCGCGTTGCTGCGGCGTCGGCGGCGTTCCAGAACCGCCACGCCGCGTCGCTGCTTTGACGCAGGCTCGCCCTCGATGACGGGCCCCAGCGATTGAGTAGCGTCCGCGCGGCGATGCAGCGCTGCGCGTCGTCCGTCGCACGGAGAGTGCTGCCGTCGCTCCCAATTGGATTCGCCAGCGTCGCTTGTGTTGCCAGGGCGACAGCGTGTCCCCTCAACTGAGAAAGGTGCGCGAGGTCGAGCGACGGTTGCGTCGTCGAAGCCATGCGTGCTCCGCGCTCGATGTTGACGCGGGCGACGAACGCATCCGGATCGGATCCGTTGAGCAGTGCCAGCACCGCGAGGCCGGAGATCGTCGCGCCGGCAACGAACGGGCGGCCCCAGTCGCGGAGCACGGTCAGCGCGAGCCAGATGAGGACGACCGCGAGCCACGCCATGAAGACGAACGCATAGAGACGATCCGTCGTCAGGCCGTAGAAGTGCACATACATCTTCATGCGAAGCGTCGCCGACACGATGATCACACCGAGCAGTCCGATGATCGGCAACGAGAGCGCCGTATGCCGGCGCGCGAGCGCGCGCCCCGGTTCCAGCGTTGCGCGCGTCGCAACCAACACCGGCACCACGAGCGTTACGACCCATACGAGCTGAAAGAACCCTTGTCTCGCATACGTCGCCGCGGTGAGGCCTGTTCGCTCCTGAAGGAAGCGTTCGCCGCCGAAGAACCAACCCAGCTGCGCCAAAACGAACGCAGCGAACAGCACGTTGAGCGTGCCGAGCGCCGCGGTGATGTCGAGCATGCCGAATCGGAATGGCAGGTCCAGTGCACTGGCATGCGAATCTGTGCGTGCGATCACGGCCGCTCGCGACCACCCACCAACAACCCATGTGAAAAACCCAATGAGGAGTACGTGCGACATGATGATGTCCACGTCGACGTTTGGAAGCGTGACCAGGCTCGCGAAGATTGGATCGGCGCCACGGAGCAACGCGCCGAAGACGAGCAGCAGGGCGCCGGAAATCGCGGCAGCGCGCACCAGCGGCACGAAGCGTCCTCCGATCCGCTTGGCTTCGCCGCCGGCAAGCGATTCGCGGAACACGAGCGGCAGCATCCCCACAAGCACGCCCTTCACGACCGTGAACCCGGCGATGAGCGTGTCGCGGAGACGTCGAGCGAACAGCGCCGCACCGGCATTGCTGGACGACACGGCGGCCATTCCGAGAGCGCCGATCGTCGCCAGAAAATCGAGCGCCAGCAGTTCGTCCGAATTCCTCCAGGCAAATCCGAGTGCGAAGAACACCGCCGCAACGAGCCACGCGCCTGTCTCGCGCGACACGGGTTGTTCGGCACGCCAAAGGAGCGACACCGCGGCGAGGGAGAGTGTGGCGATCCAGACCCCGAAGGCGAAGCCGACCGGGAAGTCACGCAAGAGCGCGTCTCCGGCGATGCCCAGCAGGAGCGCCGTGCCCAGGATCGACCGCGCAGTCGATCTCGAGACGCGTGGAGCAGCGGTTGTGGCGGCGGCGCCGGGCGACGCGGGGGCGGATGGACTTTGGAGTGCCCTATTCATGGAGAGTACTTTACAATGCAAAGTAAGATCGCGCAAGGCATCGCTCGACCGGGGGTGAGGCACTGGTGCCGCGGTGACGGGGAACACCGCAGGTACACCGAAACCCGTACCGCCACTAGCTTTGAACGATGCGTCAGAACAGCCTCCCCGCCTCGCACCCCAGCGAATGAAGGTCTCCGTCATCACGCTGGGCTGTGATAAGAACACGGTCGACACCGAGCGCTACGTCGCGCAACTGGCCGACCGCGGCGCGTCGTACACCGAGGACATGGCCGATGCCGACGTCATCGTCGTCAACACGTGTGGCTTCATCGATGCAGCGAAGAAGGAGTCGATCGACGCGCTCGTCGAAGCAGGGCGGCTCAAGGACGACGGCCGCTGTAAAGCGGTCGTCGGCGTCGGCTGCATGGTGCAGCGCCATAAAGACGAATTGATCGACGCGTTGCCGGAGGTGGACCTCTTCCTCGGCTCCTCCGAGATGGACCGATTGATTCCGGAGCTCGAGGAGCGCGGATTCTTGTCGGCGGACGAGGTACCGGCAGTGCATCCCGGCGTTCGGATGTTCGCCGGCGGACTCCCGCATGTGCGCTATCTCAAGATCAGTGAAGGCTGCGATCATGGTTGCGCGTTCTGCGCGATTCCACTCATGCGCGGCAAGCATCGCTCGTTCGCGCTCGACGATATCGTGTACGAAGCACAGTTGCTGGAGGCGCAAGGCGCGCGCGAGATCAACCTCGTCGCCCAGGACCTCGCGCACTACGGGCGCGATCGCCGCGACGGTGTCGGGCTCCCCGAGGTGCTCGACGCCCTCGTCCGCGAGACGACCGTGTCGTGGATCCGCATGCTCTACCTCTATTCCGCCGGTCTCACGCCGCGTGTGCTCGAGATTTTGGGCACGGAGCCGCGCGTTCTTCCGTATCTCGACATGCCGATCCAGCACGCGTCCGACACGGTGCTCGCGCGCATGCGCCGGCCCGAGCGGCAGCGCACGATCCGCGAGCGGGTGGCTCGTATTCGGTCCGTTGTTCCGGACGTCGCAATTCGCACCACCTGCATCGTCGGTTTTCCGGGCGAGACGCAGGAGGATTTCGACACGCTCCTTGCGTTTCTCGAGGAAGTGCAGTTCGATCGCGTCGGTGCGTTTACGTACTCGCCGCAAGAGGGAACCCGCGCGGCCGAGCTGGCAGACGACGTTCCGGACGCAGTCAAACGCGCGCGACTGGAGCGGCTCAACGAGCTGCAACGTCTCGTCACCGCGGAACGTTACGAGCGCCGGCTCGGGCAGACCGTACGCGCCCTCGTCGACCGCGTCGACGACAATGCGGTTCAGGGGCGCATCGCGTGCCAGGCTGACGACATCGACGGTGTCACGCACATCACGGGCGCCGACGGTATCGCGCCGGGAACGTTCATCGACGTCCGGCTGGACGAGGTCGTGGACGACGTGGACTTAGCGGCAACGTTCGTCCGTGTCGTGTCCGCGCCGACGGCGCGGCCGCGGCAGACTCGCGCCCTCCCGGTCATGGGCTCCATCGGCAGTTTCGGCCGGTGACGACGGTGACCACGCGATCGCATGAGATCATGGAGCGCGCGCGCTCCCTCTTTCCGGGCGGCGTCAACTCGCCTGTTCGTGCGTTCCGCGGCGTGGGCGGGGAGCCCTTTGTTGTCGAGCGAGGTGAAGGGTCGCGCATCTGGGACGCCGACGGACGCGAATACATCGACTACGTGTTATCGTGGGGCCCGCTCGTACTCGGCCACGCGCCACCGGCCGTGCTTGACGCGCTCTCGGTCGCGATGCGGCGAGGCACGAGCTTCGGCATTCCGACGGAGCTCGAGGTGCAGCTGGGCGAGCTGATCGTCGATCGCATGCCGCACGTGGAGATGCTTCGCTTCGTCTCGAGCGGCACCGAAGCGACGATGAGCGCGGTGCGCGTCGCGCGCGCGGCGACGAGCCGCGACGTGTTGCTCAAGTTCGACGGGTGCTATCACGGACACGCTGACTCCTTTCTCGTGCGCGCCGGCTCCGGCGTCGCGACACTTGGCTTGCCGAATTCCCCCGGGGTGCCCGACGCACTCGCCGCGCTCACGATTGTCGCGCCATTCAACGATCTGGACGCAGTCGAAGCGTTGTTGCGTGCGCACTCGGTGGCCGCGATCATCGTCGAGCCAGTGGTCGGCAACAGCGGGTTCATCGCGCCCGATCCGGCGTTCCTTCCCGGGCTTCGCACGCTGGCCGATCGGTACGGTGCGTTGCTGATCTTCGACGAGGTGATGACCGGCTTTCGCATCGCCTTCGGCGGCGCGCGCGAACGATTTGCCACCACGCCCGATCTGACGACGCTAGGCAAGGTGATTGGTGGAGGACTACCCGTCGCGGCCTACGGCGGACGGGCCGATCTCATGCAGCACGTGGCGCCGTCGGGCAGCGTCTATCAGGCGGGAACATTGTCGGGCAATCCGCTCGCGATGGCGGCGGGCATCGCCACGCTGAACGGTTTGACGCCAGTCGTCCATGACCGCATTGCGGCTCGCACGGCGAGCCTCGTTCACGGCATGCGCGAGATCGCGGCGCGACGTGGCGTGCCGTTTACCGCCGATTGCGCGGGCTCGATGTGGGGCTTCTTCTTTCGCGCCGAGCCGGTTCGGTCGTTCTCGGATGCCAAGACGTCGAACGTGGATCGCTTCAAGCGATTCTTTCACGAGGCACTCGACCGCGGCGTGTATCTCGCGCCGTCGGCCTTCGAGGCGGCATTCGTGTCGGCCGCGCATTCCGACGACGACATCGCCGACACGCTCAACCGTCTCGACGACGCGATGGCGGCCGCGGGATGAAGCGGCGGCTCGCTGCGCTGCTGGCGGTCGCCGCGTGTGTTGGACCGGCGCAGCCCGCTCCGGAACGAGTTCGTTCGGGACGCCTCGTGCAGGACGCCGGCGACAAGACGATTCGTGTATTGCTATCCTCTAAAACGGCCACCGCGCGGATCGTGTCGCCGAGTGGGCTGATGTTCACGCATGCCGATGGATCGTTGGTCGCGCGGGTGTCGGCGAATCAGGTGTGGCGACTCGAGCATGAGGGGCGCCGCGTGCGTGCGGTTCGGCCCGACGGTGTAGGCACCGTCTGGAGCGATGAACCGGTGGTCGCGCGCGCGGACGCGAACGGGCTGTTGAGTGTTGACGGCAAGCCCTATCGCGGCGACATGGCGTTTGCCGGTACGGATAGCGGCCTTTCCGTCGTCAACGTGGTGAAGATCGACGATTACCTTCGCGGTGTCGTCCCCCTCGAGATCGGGACGACCGCGCCGGACGATTCCGCGGCGGTGCAGGCGCAAGCGGTGACTGCGCGGAGCTACGCGTACATCCATCTCTCGACCGATCCACGGCAGTCGTTCGATCTCACCGGCGGCACGCTCGATCAGGTGTACGGCGGCGTGGCCGTCGAGACGCCGGTTTCGTCCGAAGCGGTCGAATCGACTCGGACTCAAGTGCTCAAGTATGCCGGCCGTGTGGTGAACGCGCCCTATCATTCGACTTGTGGAGGGACGACCGCCGCGGCATCGGAGATTTGGCGGTCGAACGACGAGCCGTACTTGCAGCGCGTGAGCGATCGCATCCCCGGCTCGAGCCGGTACTATTGTGATCTCGCGCCTCGCTTCCGCTGGACACGAACGATCGAGGGGCCGGCGCTCACCGCTGCGCTGGCGCAGTACCTGCCAACGTACGCGTCGGTACCGAATCGCACGCCAGGGATTCCGCGCGAGGTCACCATCGGGTCGCACACGCCGTCGGGTCGTGTTGGAACCGTGACCATCACGACCGACCGTGGGAATTTCGTCGTGCGGGGCAACGACATGCGATTCGTGCTGCGACCACCGAATGGCGAGATTCTCAACAGCACGTATTTTTCCATCGAGACGACGTCCGCGCCGGACGGCTCGATCGCGCGACTCACGTTGCACGGGATGGGTTACGGACATGGCGTGGGGATGTGTCAATCGGGCGCCATCGGACGCGCGCGCGCCGGCCAGGATTATCGAACCATCTTGCGGACCTATTACCCAGGCACGACGGTTGGCCCTGTTGAATAACCGCGGCGTGCGCGCCGCATGGATCTGCACGTGCTGGTTCGGCATCGTCTCGCTCGTCACGGGTGCGAGCGTTGCGGCGGCACAGGAAAAAGCGGGCAATGGGTTCAATCTCGATAAGCTCGAGATTACGTCACTCGGCGCATCGATCGGACGAATTCTTCCGTCGCAGGTCGAGCCGACGACGCTCTACGCGGTGCAGGCCGACTACGGCGACATCGTGCCGGGATGGCACATCGTGTTCGGAACGAGCTACTGGGAATCGCGCTTTCGCGACGCCGTCGTGCAGGCGTTCGTCGATTCGTTGACCAAGAGCCTCGTCGATCCAACGGGCACGGCGAAGATCGCGCTGTCTCGCGTGACGCTCTACGACGTCACCTTCGGAACGGAGCTGCGCTACACGCCGGTGTACAGCGGCGAGATCAAGCCGTTCATCGGTGCCGGATTGGCCGCGCACGTGATCAACGCGGAAGGCAAGTTGATCAAAGGAACCTTCGTCGAACGTTCGCTCGACGATATCGCCGCGGGACTGTTCATTACCGGCGGAGTCTCATTCAAGCTCTTGAAACACATAGGCGTCGAAGGCACTCTACGCGGCGATCTCCTGAGCGGGTTCCGTTCGTCCCAGGCGCGGGTTGGCGGCACGTATTACTTTGGTCGCATGCACGCGAGAGGACCGGGCGGGTGAGAGAGCACAGGCGATGACGGATGCCGTGAAGATCGGCGTGGTGGGCGCCGGCGCCATCGCGCAGACGGCGCACCTGCCGGTGCTGTCCAAGATGCGCGGCGCCGAGCTCGTGGCCGTCTGCGATAACGATCGTCCCAAGGCGCGCGCACTGGCCGACCGTTTCGGGATTCCCGATACGTTTACCGATATCGAGGATCTCCTCGCGCTCGACCAGCTGGACGCGCTGGTCATTACCACGCCCAATCACTTGCACGAGCCGCACGCGCTGGCCGCGCTGGCATCCAAGCGCCACGTCCTGTGCGAGCGGCCGTTGTCGCTTTCGTCGCGGGGCGTCGAGCGGATTCTCGCGGCGGCCACCCGCGCCGACCGCGCCGTCGCTGTCGCCAACAATCATCGGTACCGCACCGACGTCCAGACGCTGTCGCGTTTCATCGAGGGCGGGGAGTTGGGCAAGATCGTCGGCATGCGGGCCGGAGCGTACCACTTCAAGCGGCCGCCCGAAGGATGGCGGTATCGGCGCGCCGAGTCGGGAGGCGGAGCCTTTCTCGACCACGGCGTGCCGCTGCTCGATCTCGCACTGTGGCTGGCCGACTATCCAGAGCCGGTGCGCGTGACGGCGCACATGGACCGTGGCCGCGGCGCGAGCGCGGTCGAAGACGCGATGGTCGTGCAGTTGGAGTGCGTGGGCGGCGCCTCGTTCCTGTTCGACGTGTCGTCGGCGTACGTGGGCGAGGAGGAACGCTGGTGGTTCGAGGTGCTCGCCACGCGCGGCAGCGCGCGATTGGCGCCGCTCCGTGTCGTGAAAGAGCTCAACGGGCGACCCACGGACGTATCGCCCGCGGGTGCCGCTGGGCGTGAGAGCGCGTTCATCCAGTCGTACCGCGCGGAGCTGGCGCATTTTCTGGCGGTCGTTCGCCACGAGACGACGTATGAACCGCCCACGGATCAAGTCGCGCTCCATCGCATTGTCGAGGCGATGTACAAAGCGGCGGAAGACGGCAAGGAAGTCCGCTTCTAGCTCGGGCTCACCTTGGGCCGTCTCAGCTTCCGCGGCCCACTGCGTTCACGGAAATCCCCGCCTCCTCGAAGCCTGTTCGCAGTCGTCGCGCGAATTCGGCGGCATGCGGGCCGTCGCCGTGAATGCAGATTGTGTCGACGTGCATCGAGATCGGCGGGCCGTCGACCGGCGTGACCGTGCCGTCGCGCACCATGCGAATGGCGCGCGCGACCGCCTCGGCGGGGTCGTGAATGTGTGCATCGGGCCGGCGCCGCGACACGAGCGTGCCGTCGCTCATGTAGTTGCGGTCGGCGAATGCTTCCGCCGCCGTGCGCAAACCGGCCGACTCACCTTCGCTGATCAGATGACTCCCGGGCAGCCCAAACAACACCAAGCCGCGGTCGACGTCGCGAACGGCACGGGCAATCGCCGCCGCGAGCTGCGGCTTGCCCACGGCCATGTTGTACAGCGCGCCGTGCGGTTTCACGTGCTGCATCTGCATGCCGGCCGCGTTCGCGAAGCCGAGCAGCGCACCGATCTGGTAGACGACGAGGTCGTAGACTTCGTCCGCGGTCGCGTCGATGTTGCGGCGCCCGAAGCCGATGAGATCCGGGAACCCCGGATGCGCACCGATCGCGACGTCGTGGTCGCGTGCGCGCGCCAATGTCGTTCGCATCACGGTCGGATCGCCACCGTGAAATCCGCATGCGACGTTCGCCGACGTGATGTACGGGAAGACTTCTTCGTCGGCGCCGATGCGATATGCACCGAAACTTTCGCCCATGTCGCAATTGAGATCGATGCGGCTCGTCATGATGTGCCTCGCGAATGGCGCAGCGCGATCGCGACGCGCGCTTGGGCCAGGTCTTGTTCGTGGTTGAGATACAACTGCTGCGCCTCATCGACGGAGATGGGGCGAAACCGCAGGCGGTCGCCGGGCTTGAGCTGCGCGATGAGTGGAAGATCGACGCTGGCAACTTCCCCGATCCGTGGATATCCGCCGGTCGTCTGTCGATCCGCCATCAACACGATCGGCATGCCGTCCGGCGGCAGCTGCACCGTTCCGAACGCCACACCCTCGGACAGGAGCTCCACGGGATTCCTCAAGGGCAATTCGACACCCTCCAATCGATAGCCCATGCGATCGGAGCTCGATGACACGGCAAACGACGATGAGAAGAGCCGCGTGCGCGCAGGCGCGGCGAGCGCATCGGCGTGCGTTCCGGGAATCAGCCGCACGGCAGGTTCAGCGGAATATCGCATGCGCAACGCATACGCGGCGCTCCATGACGCAACGGCGAGCGCAGGGTCGCCCCCCCGGGCATTTTGAATTGTCGCACGAATGCAGCAAGCGAGCGGCGGCGGAGTGCCGGTCGCCAGTGCATCTGCCGGCTTGAGGGCTCGCCCGCCGTGGCCGCCGAACTGCCCGCGAAGATAGGTGCTTCGGCTTCCGAAGATGAGCGGCACGTCGATCCCGCCCGCCACGGTGATGTAGGTTCTGCACCCGACTCTGGGTCGACCGAACCGCAATGTGGCGCCTCGCGGAACGACGATGGGACGCCACATCGGAATCGGCTGGCCATCGATGGATGGTTCGAGATCGCCACCGGTGAGCGCGATCAGCGTCGCATCGTCGAATGCGATCGCCGGGCCGATCAGGGTCGCCTCGAGCGCGGCCGCGCCGTCGTCGTTCCCGACCAATGCGTTGCCCACGCGTAGCGCGCTTCGATCCATCGCGCCGCCGCCTGGCACTCCGTCGCGTTGATGGTCGCTCCGTCCGAGATCTTGCACGGTGGTCTGCAGCCCGCCTGCAAGAACGCGCAACGTCACTCGGCCCACACCTTGTACTCGTCGATCGAGATGGGACGGAAGCGGACGCGATCGCCGGTGGCGAGCAGTGCGGCGTCTGACCGATCGATGTCGAAGATTCGCACCGGCGTACGTCCAATGAGATTCCATCCGCCCGGCGAGACGAGTGGATAGACGCCCGTCTGCTCGCCGCCGATGCCCACCGACCCCGCCGGCACGGCGGTCCGCGGCGTCTGGCGTCGTGGCGTGGCGATGCGGCTCGACAGTCCACCCAAATATGCGAAGCCCGGCATGAACCCGACCATGTACACGAGATAGTCGCCCGAGGCATGGATGTCGATGACGTCCTGCGCGGACATCCCATGCTGGCGCGCGACGTCGTCGATGTCGGGGCCGAGCTCCCCACCGTAGCAGACCGGGATCTCCACGGTACGCGGCGGCGGGAGCGTGTCGTCGCGAACATCGCCAAGCACCCGCCTCAGACTCGCGACGAACGCGTCGTGGGGTGAGCGGTTCGGCGCCGCGGCCACCCGGAGCGGTTCGTAGTGAACGACGACGCTGGCGAATGCCGGCACGCGATCGACGAAGCCCGGCGGTGGGTCGGCATCGATCCGCGCGGTGACGGCGCGCACCCGGCGGTGCGTTGCTTCGTCGATCGAATCGCCCAGCGTGATCAGGACCGCGCGATCACCGAGCGGAGCAAAGAGCATGGGAGACGAGTGCTATGCGTCGCCGCGGAGCACGCTCTCGAAGATTCTGGCGTCGATGAAGCTCTTGAGCAAATGCTTATCGAGCATTCCCTCGGTAGCCTCCATGCGCAGGATATCGAGCGCGCGCTGCCAGGGCACGGCGCGTTTGTACGGCCGGTCGCCGGCCGTCAGCGCATCAAAGATATCCGAGATGGTCATCATCCGCGTCTGCACCGGGATCGCCTCGCCGCAGACGGCTCGCGGATAGCCGCGGCCATTGAGCTTCTCATGGTGGCCCAGCGCGATCTCGGGAATGCCTTTGAGCTCGGGAGTCCACGGAATCTGTTCCAGGAAGCGATACGTGTGCGTGACGTGCGACTCGATCTCGCGGCGCTCGTTTTCGTCGAGGCTGCCGCGGCGAATCATGAGGTATTGGAGCTCTTCGTCGTGCAAGAGCGGCCGTTCGCGGCCCTCGAAGTCGACGTACGTGCGGCGGCTGATCTCCCGCAGCGCCTCGAAGCTGCCCTCGGCCAGCACGGTCGGTTCGTTGGCTTTCGTGATCGCGTCGAGGAAGCGGCGGAGCTCCTCACGCGTGCACTGGCGGGTCCGCGCCAGCTCGGCAAGGGCCGTCTCGTAGCCCTCCCGGCCCTGCATGAGCAGGACGTCGGCGCGCGCCCGCTCGAAGCTCACGTCGGCGGCCTGCATCATGTACGCGAACCGGTGGCGAATGATCTCCATGTCCTCCGGGTAGAGCTTCTTGGCCTTCGTCAGCACTTCTTCGCGCACGCCGACCTTGCCGAAGTCGTGCAGCAAGCCGGCGTATCGTAATTCACGCAGTTGCTCGCGAGTGAACCGCATGTCGCGGTAGGGCCCTTCGCCGCCTCGGTCGACGGCCTCGGCGAGGCCGACGGTCAGCGTCGCGACGCGGAACGAATGGCCGGACGTGGTCGGATCACGCGACTCGATCGCCGTGACCGCGGCGGTGACGAAGCCCTCGAACAATCGCTCGATGTCTTCGTAGAGCCGGCCATTTTCGATCGCCACCGCCGCCTGTGACGCGAGCGCGCCCACCAACTCCAGCGCGTGCTGGTCGAACGACAGCACTTCGCGATCGACGATCTCCGGCGACGAGAGCTTCGTTTCCGCGTCGCGCTTTCGATTGATCAGCTGGAGCACGCCGATCGTCTCGTCGCGATGCGTCTTGAGCGGAATGACGAGCATCGACTTGGTGCGATAGCCGAACTTCTCGTCGAAGCTGCGATTCTGCTTGTATGGCACGTCATCGGGAAGCAGATAGACATCGGCAATGACGAGCGGCTCGCCCGTGCTCGCCGCGTATCCGGCGAGGCTCGCGTGATCGATCGGGACGGTGAACTCGGTGAGCGGCAGGGTCGGGAGCGTGTGGTTCTGCGAGAGCTTGAAGCGCAAAACTCCATCCGAGGCACCGTTCTCTCCGCGCTCGATCAAATACAACGAGCCCGCGTCGGCGATCGTGATGCGACGCGATTGGCTCAGGATCATCTCGAGCAGCGTGAGCAGATCGCGTTCGGTCGAGAGCGCGACGCCGACGTTGGTGAGCTCGCGGAGCTGGCGGTGCCGCTCTTTCTCTTCGCACACGGCCCGTCGCTCGGCGACCAGCGACGCCGCGTGCCGGAACCCGCCGCGAAACATGGCGAGAATGGTCCCGGCGGGCGCGTTGCAGGGCAGGTAGCCGGTCAGGAGATCGGCGGGGAAATCCGCCGGCGGCTCGTCCTCGCCGGAGTCGCCCAGCCCAACGAGGGCCACGGTCGCGGCGAGCTCGCGCAGGCGTTCGTGGTCGCCGCCAACGCTGTGAAGAAGGCGGCGGTCGAGCACGACGACCGTCGGACGCTCCGGATCGAGCGTAGCCGGCGTGGGGAGCGCCGGTACACGCCGGACCTCGACATCGTCCTCTCGGCGTCCGAGCGGCGCCGACGACAGGGCGCCGCCCATGGCCGTGATGAGAAGCGGCCTCACATGGGCGCCGGGTCGCGACGCGTTAGTTGCCCGTCTTGCCGGGGAGCTTCTCGAGATTCTTCTGCGCCGGCTCGAAGTCAGGGAACTTGGCGAGCACTTGCTTGAACAGCGCGGCCGCCTTCGCCGTGTTCTTCTTGTCCATCTCGTCGAGCGCGTTCGAGTAGATCCGCATCGTCGCGACGTCCAGCTTGGTCTTCATGACCTTGGGCGACACGGGCTTGGCGAACGTCTCGACCGGCGTGGCCTTGGTGGCCGGCGCGCCGCTCTGCACCGGCTCGGCTGCTCCGCCGGCGTCGCCGACGCGGCGGCCGGGCTTTGCGTCGAGCTTGATCTCGGCGTTGAGCTTGGCCGTCATCTCGTCAACGAGCCCGAGCACGTCGTCGGTCTTGCGCTGCACCTTCATGGCGTTGCCCAGCGCCGACGTTTCCATGTCCGTGGAGTGGGCGGTGAGCACCATGTTGCCGCGCCCATCGCTCATGAAGCCGCCGTAGATGGCGTACTGTGCTCCGAGAATCTTTCCCAGGCGCACCGCGGTGGCTGGGTCGACGCTGCCCGCCTTGGAGAGATGCTGCTCGTCGAGCACGCGCTGAACGCGTTCGCGATCGACCAGGCGGATCTTGCCGTTGCCCGCCATGTCGGCGATGAGTGTTTCTTGAATTCCCTTGCCGATGCCGTCGTAATCCTGGCGTCCGGCCCCGATCGAGTTGTTGTCGAACGAGAGAATGGCGACGATCGGCCGCGTGTCGGCCTGTGCTCGCGCAACCGCGGGCAACGCGACGGCCGCTGCGACGGTGGCTACGCTGGCTGTTGTCGCGAGCACGCGAATGAGAGACGACGGCGAACGCATCATGGTTTGCTCCTGTAGTCCAGAACGGACGCTACACCCGCAGTGACATCCCTTCGGCGGCGGCGGTGACGCGCAATGCTCCGCCGCGGCTTGCGACCAGCGCACGGGCCCGAGCGAGGCACTCATCCAACTCCGTGTCCGACCGCTCGGGCTTGTGATGGAACAGCACCAGCTCGTCCACGCCGGCGTCGAGTGCCAGCGCCACCGCATCGTCGTACGTCGAGTGCCCCCACCCGCGGTGCGCCTCGTATTCATCGGTCGTATAGGTCGCATCGTGCACGAGCAACGTCGCTCCGCGAATGAACTCCACGAGGTCGCTCCGCCAACCGGCGCGGGTGGCATAACTGGCATCAGCGGCAAGCTCGTTGTCTGATATGTAGACGAACGAGTGCCCCGTTTTGTCAGCACTCGAGAAGCGGTAGCCCAGGGCGCCCCCCGGATGCTGCACCGCAAAGGCCTTGACTTCGTAGCCGTTGCCGTCGTGCCGCTCCTCGGCGATCTCCCGAAAGTCGATCCGCGCGCTCAAGCCGTCGAAGGTCACCGGAAAGACGACCGGAGACATTTGATCCTTGATGACCCGGTCGATGCTCGTCTCGAGGGTCTTCGACCCCCAGATGGTGAAGCGATTGCCCTCCTGAAAGATCGGCGCGAAGAAGGGAATGCCCTGGATATGATCCCAGTGCGCGTGCGTGAGGAAGATGTCTCCGGCAATTCCGTTTCCGTTGGCGCCGGCGACGAGCGACTGCCCGAGCTCTCGCATGCCGGTGCCTGCGTCGAGGATGATCAACCAGCCCGTTTCCGTGCGCACCTCGATGCACGGCGTATTTCCGCCGTAGCGGACGGTATCCGGCCCGGGGGCCGGGATCGAGCCGCGAGTGCCCCAAAAACGCAAATGCAGAGTCATGAATGAGGGCCCTCGTTGCCAGGCCTGAATGATGGCCAATGCACGAGGGCAGCGGGAAGGAAGGGAATCACGACGACCGGGTGACGACCATCACAGCGGCGCGCCGGCTACATACGAGCTTGGGCGCGTTGCTCCAGTGCGTCGCGATTGGACAGCGTGATACGCCGCCGTTCGACGCTCACCCAATTAGCATCCTGAAAATCCTTCATCGCGCGCGACACGGTCTCGCGGCTCGCGCCGATCATCTGCGCGATGGTTTGATGCGTGAGCGGCTTGACGATCGTCGGGCTCCCCGATTCGTCCGCCAGGTCGAGCAAGAGACGTGCGATGCGTCCCGGAACATCGAGCAGCACCAGACCGCCGATCTTTTCGTCGGCGCGGCGCAGCCGTCGTGACAGCTCGGTGAGCAGCGACCATGCAACCGCCGGCGACGACTCGACGCGCTTTCGAAAATCCTCACGGCGGAGCACGAGCAGATGCGAGTCTTCCATCGCGATGACGTGCGCCGACCGCGGCCGGTCGTCGATCAACGAGAGCTCGCCGAAATGCTCACTCACGCCGAGCACACCAAGAATGACCTCGCGGCCGTCTTCGCCAATCAGTACGACCTTGACGCGGCCCTGGCGAACGACGAACAGCGAGTCGCCCGGGTCGTTCTCGAAGAGGATGACACTCCCGCGCGGGTAGAACTTTTCGCGGGTGAGATCGGCAAAGCGCTGGAGCTCAACTTGGTCCAGGCCGCTGAAGAGCGGGACCGTTGCCAAGAAGTCGGCTGTCGTGGTCGTCACGTCGAATGGGCGAAGGGAACGAGGCAAGTGAGCGTCGGCGCCCGAGAAGCCGGCGCGAACATATTGAACGTAGTCCGTGGTGTCAAACGATCCAACCCGTTACCATCGTGTGAATTAGGTGATCTCGCGCACAGATCCGACTCACCGGTCCGCTTGTCTGTAAGGCATTGCCTTGGCTATATTTATCGGTTAGCTCCATTACCGGATCGACCACGTCGACGTGTACACGCCCTTCGACGCTCGATCCCCGATCTCGAGAGGCACGACATGAAAAGCGACATCCATCCCGAATACGCAACGGCGACAGTCAAATGCGCCTGCGGCAATACGTTCCTGACGCGCTCCACCCAGGCGGAGATCCACACCGACGTTTGCTCGGAGTGCCATCCGTTCTTCACGGGTAAGCAGCGTTTCATGGATACGGCCGGCCGCATCGAGCGCTTCCGCCAGAAGTTCGCCAAGCCCGCCGCAAGCTGAGGCGCGCCTGGCCCTCCGCGACCGGTTAACGGCCGCCCTCGCCCGCGCCGAAGAAGTCGAGCGGGCGCTCGCCAACCCGGGCACTCTTCGCGACGCCAATCAGTTCGCGGAGCTGGGTCGAGAGCACAGCCGGCTGGTGCCGGTCGTTGAGATGGCGGCCCGATTGCACAAGTCCGAAGACGAGCTCGCGCAGGTGCGCGAGCTCGTTTCCGTTGACGACCCCGAGCTCGCCGCTGAAGCGCGCGCGGAGCTCGCACGGCTCGAGACGACCATCGCCGAGCTCGAGACCAAGATCACACCGCTCCTGCTGCCTCGCGATCCGCTCGACGAGCGCAACTGCATCGTCGAGATCCGCGCCGGCACCGGCGGCGACGAGGCCGCGCTGTTCGGCGCCGACCTCCATCGCATGTACACGCGCTACTGCGAGCGTCGCGGATGGCGGATCGAGCTGATGTCGCTGTCGGAAGGCACGCTCGGCGGCATCAAGGAAGCCATCTTCAAGGTCGCCGGCGATGGTCCGTATGGAGAGATGCGCTGGGAGTCCGGCGTGCATCGCGTGCAGCGTGTGCCGGCCACGGAGAGTCAGGGACGCATCCACACGTCGGCGGCAACCGTTGCCGTTCTTCCCGAAGCCGAAGAAGTCGACGTCAAGATCGAGGACAAAGATCTCAGGATCGATGTCTTCCGCTCATCCGGCCCCGGCGGACAGAGCGTAAACACGACCGACTCGGCGGTACGCATTACGCATTTACCTAGTGGCCTCGTCGTCAGTCAACAGGATCAGAAGTCGCAACTCCAGAACAAGATCAAAGCGATGGAAGTGCTGCGTGCGCGGCTGCTCGATCTGCGCGTGGCCGAGCAGGAAGCGGCGCGCTCGCGCATGCGTCGCACGCAAGTCGGCACGGGCGATCGCTCGGCGAAGATTCGAACGTACAACTTTCCTCAGAGTCGCGTGACAGACCATCGCATCGGCTGGACGACGCACGACCTGCACGGCTTTCTCGCCGGCGACATCGGTCCGCTGATTCAGGCGCTCCGGCTCGCCGACGTCGAGGAGCGTCTCGGGGGCGAGGAATGACGACCGAGCGGCTCAGCGATGCGGTGAACGTGGGCCGTCTACTCGAAGATCTCGCTCGGCAACTCAATTCAGCCGGGATATCCGAGCCGTTTTCCGAGGCGCGAGAGATCGTCGCCGCGTTGTACGACGTGCCGAGGTTCTGGCCACTGATGAACGGCAACCTCGACGTCGATGCGGAAACACTCGCGCGCGCGCGGGCAGCGGTCGACAAGCGCATTCAAGGCGCGCCGCTCGCGTATGCCGTTGGCCGCGCGAGCTTCCGACATCTCACGCTCGATGTCGACGAGCGCGTATTGATTCCGCGGCCGGAGACCGAGCAGCTGGTCGACCTCGTGCTCGACGAGATGTCATCAGGCGAAAGCGGTGTTGCGATCGACGTCGGCACGGGCTCCGGCGCGATCGCCATCGCGCTCGCCGCCGAAGGGCATTTCTCGCGCGTGTACGCAACGGACATTTCGCGCGACGCCGTGGATGTCGCCAAGCATAACGTCGCGATCTCCAAGTCCCTCCTTCGCGCGCCGGTCGAAGTGCTTCATGGCTCGCTCCTCGGGCCCGTGCTCGACGTCCGCGCCCGCGCGGTCGTGTCGAACCCGCCCTACATTGCCCTCGGCGAAGCAACGTCGTTGCCGGCGAGCGTCCGGGATTGGGAGCCGGGCGTCGCGCTGTTCAGCGGTACCGACGGCCTACGGGCGACCGCGCAACTCGTGCGCGAGGCGGCCGACGTGCTCGCGCCTGGCGGCTTGCTTGCTCTGGAGGTCGACGTTCGTCGCTCATCGCTCGTCGTGGAGCTGGTGAGTCGCGAACGACGCTTCCACGCCATTCGGATGGAGCTCGATCTCACAGGACGCGAGCGATTCGTGCTCGCCCGACGACAGGAGAGGGACGGGGGATGATCGAAGACAAGGCCAAGGAACTCGGGCGGCTCATCGGGCAGAGCAACGAGTACAAGGAAGTCAAACGATCGAGCGACGCGCTCAACGAGGACAAGGACACCGTCACGCTGCTTCAACGCATGGAGCAGCTGCGGGTCAACGCGCAGAAGATGTTGCAGCGCGGCGAGCGTCCAACCGAGGAGATGGAGCGCGAGCTGGACGGGCTCCTGACGCAGATCCAAGGACGGCCGACCTACCAGCGCCTCCTCGTGGCGCAGGAAAACTTCGACAAGATCATGGGTCGGGTGAACGATTGGATTCTCGAGGGCATCGAGCGGGGCGCGTCGAGTCCGATCATCACGCTCGGCTGACGACGACCATGCTGCGCGGCGTACTCGTCGTGTTCGAGGGCGCGGAAGGCGCGGGAAAGAGCACGCAGCTTCGTTTGCTCGCCGAGTGGCTCGGCATGCGCGGGCGCGAAGTGGTCGCCGTGCGCGAGCCGGGCGGCACCGTCGTCGGCGATGAGATTCGTCGCATTCTGCTCGATCCCCACTCGGACATCGTCCCGCGGTCCGAAGCCTTGTTGTTCATGGCCTCGCGCGCGCAGCTCGTGGAACGAGAGATACGTCCGGCCCTGGATGGCGGCGCCGTCGTGCTGCTCGATCGGTTCTTTCTGTCGACGTATGCCTATCAGGGCAATGGTCGGGGGTTGCCTGAAGCGGACCTGCGCGCCGCGAACGCCATCGCTACGCAGGGGCTGGTCCCTGATCTCACGCTGCTGCTGATGCTTCCGGTCGCCGACGGCCTCGCGCGCGCGATGGAGCGCGGCGAGCGCGATCGAATGGAGCGTGCCGACCTCGCTTTCCACGAGCGGGTCGCGCACGCGTTCGAGACGTTTGCATCTCGCGAATGGCAAGCCGACCACGCCGAGTGCGGACCCATCGTGCTCGTCGACGCGGCCGGCTCGGAGGCGGCTGTGTTCGATCGGGTGATGGGTGCGCTTCGCGCGCGTTGGCCCGGAACTTTCCCAAGCTCGTAGCAGGGCTCATCCTGTTCCCGAGGGCGACGCACGAATGCGATCACGAGGCTTGTTTGTGGCGGCGGTACTGAGCAGCGCGCTCGTTTCTGGGGGCTGGCTGGTCGAGCGCGGGCTGTCCGGCGCGGCTCCGGGCGGACGGGAGGGCGGTCGTCTCCTCGAAGAGGTGATCGGCCACGTATCGCGCGATTACGTCGATACGCTCTCCGATTCGACGCTCTACGCGCGGGCCGCCGAAGGATTGGTCGACGAACTGCACGATCCGCACAGCGAGTACCTGTCGCCCAAGCTGCTCGCCAGCCTCTCGGAGCGAACCTCGGGGCGCTACGCAGGCGTGGGTGCGCAGATCGACGTGCGGGACGGCTGGATGACGGTCATCTCGCCGCTGCCCGGCGGTCCGGCGCGCGATGCGGGAATTCAGACCGGCGATCGCATCACCGAAGTGGACGGCAAGCCGATGCATGGTGTCACACTCGAGGAGGCGCAGAAGGCGCTTCGCGGTGCGCCCGGATCGGTAGTACGGTTGACCATCGAGCGGCCGGCCGTCGCGGCGCCGATCAAGTTCGCGATCACGCGCCGAGAGATTCGGGTTCGCTCGGTGCAGCACGCGACCATGCTGCGCGACGGTGTCGGCTACGTCGCGCTTACGATCTTCAGCGAAGCGTCGGCGCCCGACCTGCGTCGCTCCATCGACTCGTTGCGCGGCGCCGGAATGCGAACGCTTCTCTTTGATCTCCGAGGTGACCCGGGCGGTCTGCTCGACCAGGGTGTGCAGGTCGCCGATCTCTTTCTGAATCCGGGGCAGCGCATCGTCAGCATGCGCGGCCGCACGCCAGATGCGACGCAGACCTTCGACGACCGCACACCACAAACCTGGCCGGACCTTCCCGTCGCGCTTCTCGTGGACAGCAACACCGCGAGCGCCGCGGAGATCGTGGCCGGTGCGTTGCAGGATCACGATCGGGCCGTCGTCCTCGGCGCGCCGACGTACGGCAAGGGCAGCGCACAGAACGTCTTCCGCGTCGGGAACGGCGGAGCGGTCAAGCTGACGACTGCACTGTGGTACACGCCGTCGGGCCGCAGCATCAACCGCTCGCACCCCAATCCCGACGACGACACTGCCGACACGATCGCCAAGCGTCCACCGCCCACCTACAAGACGGACGCGGGGCGGACGGTTCTCGGCGGAGGCGGCATCTATCCGGACGTCGTGCTTCCAACCGCGACCCCGCCGGCCGCCGACTCGGTCTTTCAGCGCGCGATCGGCAAGCAGATCCCGCAGTTTCGCGACGCGCTGACGGACTACGCGCTCTCACGCGCCGGAACGCACGATATCGCGTCGCCGGACTTTACCGTCACGCCCGCGATGCGCGACGAGCTGCTGACGCGAATGAAAGCACGCGGCATCGCCATGGACCCGGCCGTGTACGAGCAATCGGCACCGTTGATCGACCGGCTGCTTGGCTACGAGATCGCGCGCTACGTTTTCGGCGAACAGGCGGAATCCGCTCGCCGCTTGCACGACGACACGGCCGTGGCGGCGGCGGTGCGGTTCGTGAGCGGAGCGACGACGCAGCAGGAGTTGTTGCGGCGCGCGGCCGCGGCTCCGCGGCCGGCGGCCAAGCCTTAAAGCGTTTCCGGCTTGGTCTGATCGACGATCTTCACGCCCTTGGGAGTCTTGAAGCTGAACACGCTCCGGTCCACCGGGACATTGGTCTGGATCGACGTGATGTGCACGTGTCGCGTGACGCCGCTCGATTCCGTCTCGTCGAATTCGCGAATGAGCGAATCATCATCGTCGACCCAGACGGTCGCCTTGCTGAACGGCGCGCTGGCCCCCTTCTTGGGAACGAGGAGTAGACCGCGAGCCGTGTGACCGTCGACGGTTCGCGTGCCCGCGGCGGAGATGTCGTACTTGGTCCTGGGCGCATCGAGGAATTGGCCGGTGAGATCGATCGGCGATGCGGTGCGGTCGGTGGCCGGCCGCTTTACCACCTGGCCCGGCGCGCTGTTCGGGAGGAACACCCACACGATCTTGCCGTCGGAGACGATCGCGCCGGAATCAGGCGCCATGAATCGAATCGCCAGTCGGTTCGGCCGCTCCTGCGTGTACTCACCGTGCGCGGTGGCACTCGATCCGGTGAGTGAGTTGCTGACCGTTTGATCGAATGTGCCGCGGACGGTGGTCACCTTGGCCCACGCCGCGACCGCTCGATCGATCGTCGCGTCCACGGACTGCGCGCCGACGGTGATCGGCATCACACACAGCGTTACGAATATTGGAATGCGCATGACTCTACTACACGTGGGCGGCCGCCGCCGTTCCGCCTGCAGGCGCGACCGAGCGGCCGATCGCCGTGCCGATCGCGCGCAACTCGGTGACCAGGCGAGCGAACTGGTGTGGGTACAACGACTGCCCGCCGTCGGACAACGCGCGGTCGGGGTTCGGATGCACCTCGACCAGCACGCCATCGGCGCCTGCAGCGACGGCGGCGCGCGCCATCGGAATCACCTTGTCGCGGAGACCTGTGCCGTGACTCGGGTCCGCGATCATCGGCAAGTGCGACAAACGCTGGACGATGGGAATCGCGGTGAGATCGAACAGATTCCGCGTCATCGTATCGAAGCTCCGGATGCCGCGCTCGCAGAGAATCACCTGCCCGTTGCCCTCGGCGAGAATGTACTCGGCGCTCATGAGCAAATCGGTAATCGTCGCCGCCATGCCGCGCTTGAGCAGGACGGGCTTGTTCATGCGGCCCACGGCGCGGAGCAACGAGTAGTTCTGCATGTTGCGCGCGCCGATCTGAATGCAGTCCGCATATTCGGCGACGATGTGCGCGCCCTCTTCGTCGAGCGCCTCCGTCACGATCGGCAGTCCAGTCTCTTGCCGCGCGAGCGCGAGCAGGGCGAGACCGGGCTTGCCGAGTCCTTGGAAGGAGTATGGGGAGCTGCGCGGCTTGAACGCTCCGCCGCGAAGCGCCGTCGCCCCGGCGTCGCGTACCGCGCGCGCGGCGCTGATGATCTGCTCCTCCGACTCCACGGAGCACGGTCCGGCGATGACGACGATGTCCGATCCGCCGAACGAGACGCCGGGCGCAATCGTGACGATCGTGTTCTCCGCTTTCCATTCGCGCGACACCTGCTTGTAGGGCTTACTGACATGGATGATTTCAGCCACGCCCGGCAGCGCCTCCACGCGCGAGCCGTCGACCCGGCCGTCGTTGCCCACGAGACCGATCGTCGTTCGCGTTTCGCCGGGCATCGGCCGCGCCGAGTAGCCCATCTCTTCTATGGTTTTCACGACGCGATCGATGTCGGCTTGCGTCGCATGATTCTGCATCACGACCAGCATCACTCGTCCTCGAGATCGAAGTACCACCCGTCGGTTGCCAGCGAGACGGGCCCCGCGTACCGCGCGCCAACCAGCGCGCGGATGTCGACGTGCTCAACGGGCGGATAGAAATGCGATAACGCCAGATGTCTTGGCGTCGCGGCGCCGGCCAGCTCACCGCACTGCTCTGGTGTCAGGTGCTCGGGAATCCCCATCGACGCCGGTAGCGAGCACTCGCACACGAGCAAATCACAGCCGTGGGCCCACGCGGCCAGCGCGTCCGACGGCCCGGTGTCGCCGGTGTAGACAATTCGCCGTCCTCCGCGCTCAACGGAATATGCCACACTTTCGGGTGTGTGGGGAACTGCATGGCATGTCAGCCGGGTCCCACCCGGCAGATCGAGCGCGTCGGCCGGCGTAATTTCCTGGACCGTCAGGGGAAACCCGGGGTCGGCGACCCAGGCGCCATAGGCGGCCGCGAGCCGCTCGAGCAGCGCCGCCGTTCCCACGGGCCCGATGATTGTCAACGGCGCGCTGCGCGGCGGCAGATAGCCATACTTCCAGGCGAAGATCAGCGTCGGCAAGTCGCCGTGATGATCGATGTGAAAGTGCGTGATCGCGACGTGCGTGATCGCCTGCCACTCGTCGCCACGCTCGGCGAGGCGTCGCGCGATGCCGCTACCGCAATCGATCAGGAGACGGACGTCGCCCGCCTCGAACAGATAGCCGGCGCAGCTGCGCGTTCTCGACAGCGAGATGGTCCCGGTGCCGAGCGTGGTGAAGCGCACGGTTCAAGGTCCTTTGAAGAGAATCTTCTTCGACGATCGCGCGCCGTCGGCGACGAAGACGGCAATGTACACGCCGGCCGGCACCGGGCGGTTTCTTTCGTCGGTTCCGTCCCATGATAAGCGGGAATCACATCCCGACTCGCTATTCGGCTGGCGGCCGTAGGCGCCCGAATCGAGTTGCGTGGCGAGGCCGTTCGGGGCCGGTACGATCTTTCGCACCTCGTGCAGCCGGATGTCGTAGATGGTCAGGGTGACGGTGCTTCTGTGCGCCAGGTCGAACCAGAAACAGGTCGTGTTCGACCGCGCCCCGCGACCGAACGGATTCGGAAAATTCTGATAGAACAGCGTCAGACTCGGGCACTCCTGCGATTGAATGACGAACGTGCCCGGTGCGTTGACGGTCACGTGATCGTTCGGTCCGCCGTTCTCGGCACGCGCCGTGACGACCCACTTGTACGACGTGCAGGCGTCGAGCGGATTCGGGAAGACGTACGAGGTGTCATTCGTCTGGTTGGGGCCTTGGAAAGGAAGGCCGGTCAGCGTGTTGATGACGGAGATCTCGTACCGCCACGGCCCTGGCGGCAGCGAGATGGCCGGGCTACTCCAGACGAATCGGGGCTTGTTGGTGAAGACCACATTGTTGCTGCCGGCGATCGGATCGACGAGCCGAAGCCAGCTGCGCACCGGAAACGAGTCCACCTTCTGTTCGCGAACGACGCCAAACGCGTCGATGACGCGCGCGCGAAAGTAGATCTTCACGTGTTCCGGCAGCAGCGAGTCGACGACAAAGGACGCGTCGGCGCCCGGCGCGCTGCGGACGAGAAAGGGCGCACGGAAAGCCGACTCTCGCGACAGCTCGAGCGTCACCGTCGATGGTTGCGGCGTGACGGGCGTACCGTGTACCTCGACCACCGGCGCCGGCGAGATGCTGTCGGCGATGGTCGGAACCGCTCTGATCGTGATGTCCTGCGCGGATCCCGCCCGTGCTCCGCCCGCGAGCAATGCCGACACGAGCGTGAGCGCCGCCGAGCGGCGCCATCGCCTCATACCGTGGTGGGAACCGCGCCGCCGATTGCCGCGACGGCGATGGCCTCGTCCACTGACGAAGCGCCGCGCATCCGGACGCTGACCAGCGATGACACGCCCGGTTCCTGCATCGTGACGCCATAGACCGCGTCGGCGGCCTCGGTCGTGGTGCGGGGATTGTGCGTGATGACGATGAATTGAGTTCGCGTCTTGAATTGCGTCAACATCCGTACGAAGCGGCCGACGTTGGCATCGTCGAGCGGCGCGTCCACTTCGTCGAGCAGACAGAACGGGCTGGGCTTGGTGAGGAAGATGCCGAACAGAAGCGACAGCGCGACGAGCGCGCGCTCGCCGCTCGACAACAGGTGGATGCGTTGCGTCCGCTTGCCGCGCGGCGACGCGTGGATCTCGATGTCGCAGTCGAGCGGCGCGTCGGGGTTCTCCAATCGGAGATCGCATTCACCGCCGCCGAACAACGACATGAAGATCTGCCGGAAGTTCTCTCGGACTTGCGCGAAGGTCGCCAGAAAGAGCTCTCTGGCGGTACTATCGATCTCTCGAATCGCCTGCATCAACGATTGCTTGGCGTCGGCCAAGTCGGCGCGCTGGCCGGTGAGGAAGTCCTGCCGCTTGAGCGTTTCCTCATGCTCCTCGATCGCCAGGACGTTCACCGGCCCGAGACGCTCGAGCTCCTGCCGCAGGGCCTCGGCCTCGGTGCGGAGCGCATCGTCGTCGAGCTCGATGGGCTGCGCTTCGGCCAACATGTCATCCAGCGGCCGGCGCCACTCCGCCTCCAACCGCTCGCGGATCGCCGTCCGGCGTCCTCCGAGCTCAGTGTGACGTAGCTCGGCGTGATGCAACTCGTCGTTGTGACTCTGGGCGCGCCGACGCGCGTCGTCGAGCGCGTGCTCGGCCGCGGTCAGGGCCTCGTCCGCGGCGTGCACCGCAGTCTCGGCGGCCTCGAGGCGGGCCTCGCCGTCAGCCAGCGTCGCTTCGCGCGTCTCGAGATCGAATTGCCACGTTCCCATCTGCTCCGCCAGCGCGGAGTCGGCCTGCGACAGATCCGTGAGCTCGGCTCTGAGCGATGCGAGCCGCGCCGCGGCAGACTGCAACTCTTCGGCGAGTCGACGCTCCCGATCGTGCGCCACTTGTACGCGCGCCTGCGCCTGCGCCTCGGCCACTTGCGCCGTGGTGCGCGCCTCGCGCGCTTCTTCGTGTCCGCGCTCGGCAACGGTCAATTGGCCGCGAGCCTCCGCCGCGGCGTCGGTTCGCACCGAGAGCGACTCGGCGAGCGTGCGACTCTCGTCATCGAGACGCATGAGCTGTTCGACGAGTTGGTCGCGTCGTGTCGAGAGGCGTTCGGCGAGCGCGTCGGCTTCCGCGACCTCGCGCTCGGCGCGTTGGCGGCGGCGTGCGAGCTCGCCCTGGTGCTCGGCGGCGCGGCGCGCGTCGACCTGTGCTGCTTCGAGCGTCGCCGACGCGTCGATGACTTGTCGCTCGGACTCCTGAACAGCGGCGCGAAGCGCGTCGGCGGCAACCGTCGCCTCTTGTCGCGCGTTCTCGGTTGCGATCAGCTCGGCGCGCAGCGCGAACAACTCGGCGCGTCGGCGCAGCGGACCCGGGCCTGCTGTGCTGCCGGGAAGCCACACGGCTCCCCGCGCGTCGACGAACGCCGAACCGTCGTCGACTGAGTGCGCTTGGCCGAGAAGCGCGCGGACCCAGGCTCGTCCCGGTCCGGCCGCATCGACGCGATGTGAGAGCGCGTCGTCTCGGAAATCGCCGCCCTGCGTGTCCTGCGCGGCGTCGAGCGGCAGCAGCAGCAGTGGTCCCGGGTTCGCCGCGGCATGCCACGCGCGAACCGCGTCGGTTGCGGCGCGATCGCGAACCAGCACCGCGTGCACCGTGGCGCCGAGAAAGCGTTCGACGAGCAGCGCGGAGGCCTGATCGGCGCTGATGAAATCGCTGAGTGGACCAAGCACCGCGCCCTCACCGAACTGGTCACGCTCGCGGAGCAAGCGAGCGGCGGCAGGCGCGAGGCCGACGCGCTCGCGCTCGAGCGCGTCGAGCGCGTTGACCTTGCCTTGGAGCGAGGTGTGCACTTCATCCGCGCGGAACAACTCGGCGCGCGCGGTGGCTTCGCGATCGCGGGTCTCGCGGTCGGTGGCGCGCACGGACTCGAGCGTCGTGGCCGCGTCGGAAGCCCGTGCGCGCGCCGTCTCGACGGCGACTGCCGCGGTCTCCAGCTCGCGGTCGATCGCGGTGAGCGCATCCGCGAGTTGGGCGCGCTCGTGCGCAAGCTGCTCCAACCGCTGCGATAGCTCATCGCTTTCGTGTCGCGCGCGTTCACGGTCGATCTCGACTCGCCGCGAGCGATCTTGCAGCTCGCGATGATGACGCTCCGCGTCTTCGAGTGCGGCACGAGCCTGCGCCACTGTTTGCCGCGTTTCGTCTTCGTGACGCTGCCGATCGGCGAGCGCCTCGCGTGCGGATCGCAATTGTTCCTCGACCTGTGCGCGCTCCGTTGCCGCCTGCTCTCGGTCGGTGGAGATGCGAACGCCGTACGCCTCGCCCTCATTGGCCTCGAGCTCCGCGCGCTGTCGGCGGGCCAGGGCGTTTCGCTGGCGCTCCTCGGCCACGGCCATCTCGGCGCGAATGGCCTGCACGCGCTCTCGCTGCGACGACACCAATCGAAGCAGCTCTGTCCGTTGCGCCTCGGCGGCGGCGCGTTGACCGTGGGCGGCGTCGCGCCCCTGCTCGGCGTGGGCGACGGCTTGCTCGGCCTGCGGGCCCGTCTCGCGCAGCAGTCGCACGCGCTCGTCCAGGCGTTCGAGCTCGTCGTGCCATGCGACCATCTCTCGCTTGGCGAGCGCGATCTCGATGGTGAAGCGGCGGCCCATGAGCTCCGCGTGACGCTCGGCGCGCTTCCGCTGCCGCGCCAGCGAGCGAACCTGGCTCTGCACCTCGGAGATCAAGTCGTCGAGGCGTTGGAGGTCGACTGTCGTCTCCTCGAGCCGGCGTTCGGTGGTCCGGCGACGGTCGCGATACAAGCCGACGCCGGCCGCTTCCTCGAACAGCTCGCGGCGGTCATCCGGACGATCGGATAGCAGGGCGTCGATCATCTTGCTCTCGATCACGACCCCGGTGTCGGCACCCAGTCCCGTGCCACGGAGCAGATCGGCGATGTCGCGCAGGCGGCATGGCGAGCGATTCAAGAAATACTCACTCTCGCCCGAGCGCGACAGCCGGCGCGTGATGACCACTTCTTGATACGCGATCGGGAGAGCGCCGTCCTCGTTGGAGAAATGGAGCGAGACTTCGGCGACGTTCACCGCGCGCCGCGCCGACGATCCTTGGAAGATGACCTCTTCCATCTTGGCACCGCGCAGGAGTCGCGCGCGCTGCTCGCCGAGCACCCAGCGGACCGCGTCCGACACGTTCGATTTGCCGCACCCGTTGGGACCAACGATCGCCGTCACGCCCGGATTGAAGACCATCTCCGTGCTATCGGCGAACGACTTGAATCCCTGCAACTCGAGCTTGGTCAGCCGCACTAGAACGTTCTCCCTTTACGATACACGAGCACCGGCGTGATGCCCGATGCGCGAAGCGATTCGGCGTACAACGATGATTGCGCGAAGGACTCGAACGCCCCCGCGAGCAGCCAGGCGGATCCATTTGGCTGGCGAAGCGCGTACACCGGTTGGCCCCGGTCCGCGTACGTCGCCACCATTCCCGTGACCGCCCCTTGCGGTACTCCGGAGTCGATCAAGAAAGCAAACGGGACTCGAACAACGGCACCGCTCGCGGCGTCCAACACACGCCGGCGGCGGAGGGCGACCAGGAGCGAATCCGCCTCACCGCGCCGGGTGTAGGCACCCGCGATCACCTTGAACCAACGCGCGTTCTGAATGAGCACCGGCGCGAACGTTGCCGCCGGCAGATTCTTGCCGTCTTGTTGAAGCTTCAAGATAGCACCCGCCTGCGTATTCGCAGCCAGCAACTCGACCGCGAAGACCGCGGCCGCCACCGAGTCCTCCGGATTGATCACGCGCGGGATCGCCGCGGACATTCGGTCCGACGCCGCGGAATCCGCGGCCAGGTTCCGAGCGATGGAGTCGGCGAGGACCGGTGGCACGTTCGCCAGGCCTTTGGTCGTGTCAGGATTGCGACCGGCGCTCGATTTTCCCGAACGGTCGAGCGGACGATAGGCCAGCCACAACCCGATGGCAACGAGGAGCAGCGTGAGTGCCGCGCCCGGAATCAGGGCAAGGCGTCGCTTGAACCACGGTGTCTCGGCGGCCGATGCGGCGGATGGCGGCGGTTCGACCGCGGTCGTTTTCGGCTCCCGCACGGAGCCGATGATCGCGGCGAGCGGAAGCTGGCGGGGGGCCGCATCTCCAACGACCACGGCACCGTCGGCGGCGGCAACCAGATCCTCGATGTGCGGAGCGCTCGCGGGGACGGCGAGGACGAGCAGTGCGCCGACCTCGCGAAATCCTGCCGCGAGTCGCTGCCAGCGCGGATTGGGGAGTATCTCTTCGTAGGTCGGGGGTTCCGTTCCGCTCGGCATCACGAACAATTGTCCGGCATCCGGCACGGGGTAGGCGATCCTGCTGAGCGACACGCCGTACAAAAAGCTGTCGACCA